>JACDQM010000073.1 GCA_015657635.1 Roseateles sp. | reverse complement strand
TCGCTTGGCCTGCTCGGCCTGGGGATCGTGTGAGCTGGTGACCGCGCGCACCCAGCGCTCGCCATCGGCCCCGGTGAACTTGAGCAGCGGCACATCGATCACCTTCTTGTTCGCGGCCCACTCGCCGATCACCAAGGCGGCATAGGTCTTGCCGGTCTCCCGCTCACGAAACTGATCCTGCAAGGCCGTCAGCGCGCTGCGCTTCTTGGCGATCAACAGCAAACCGGAAGTTTCCTTGTCGAGCCGGTGCACCAGTTCCAGGAACTTGGCCGTCGGCCGCGCCTGGCGCAGCTGTTCGATGACGCCGAAGCTGACGCCGGAGCCACCGTGCACCGCCACGCCGGCCGGCTTGTTGACGGCAATCAAGTGCTCGTCCTCAAAGACCACCGGGAACTCCTTGGCCGGCACATAGGACGGCGTAGCCGTCGCCCGCTCAGGCAGCCGCACCGGCGGAATCCGCACCATGTCGCCCAGTTCCAGCCGCGTGTCGGCCTGCGCCCTGCCCTTGTTCACCCGCACCTCGCCCGCCCGGATCACGCGGTAGACATGGGTCTTGGGCACGCCCTTGAGCTCGCGCAGCAGAAAGTTGTCCAGACGCTGACCGGCACTGCCTTCGTCAATCTCGACCAGACGCACGGCCGGCTGGATCGGCGCGGGGGGCGCTGGCGGGCTCACAGCGGCGGCCGGCGCTGTCGCTGCTCTGGGGGACGGCCGCCGGGTTGGCGGGCGCTCACCTGCCTGTGGAGGCTTGGCGCTGGCTTTAGCCCTTATAATGTTCCGAACCACTTTTGCGCCGTAAGTATTTGATTTGCCTGATTTTAGCTGGGCAAGTCGCTCAGACGGACGGCACGGGGTGGTGGCCTGGCGAAATGCCGGGTCAACAAACGGTGATGCAACGCGCCTGAATGCGTGGCGGGCCCTGTCCCCAAGTGACCGGGCGGCCAAGCGGCAGGCGCGGAAGCGCAAACGTAGAACGAACCACGCCTCCCGGCCACGCGATTAAGCGGGTCGGCGGCACCAGACAAGGTTTTCACGGCCTGAGGCCCGGCAACACATGCGTTGCACGACCTCAGACCAGCGTCCAGTAGTCTTCGCGGATGAGCTCCCTCAACTCCTTCACCCCCCACCGCATGCAGAAGCAGCCCCGGCCCGACTCGGCCACAGGCTTGCTGGTCTGTGGCCGTGGCCGGGCCGCGCCGCTTGAAAGAGCCGCGCGTTCAGGAGCGACGGGGGAAGCACCGCCTGCTGTCACGCACGCGCCAACGCTTGTTGTTTGATCGGCGTCGATCACAGCAAGTCCAGGGCGATTCCTTCCTCGGTTCCTCCACGTCTGCACGTGCATCGATGAGTCGCCCAGCGGGAAAGTGCCCGCCGGTGACGTGATGCTGCGCGCCCAAGGCCCGGAGACCGGCCGACGGCGCGCGAGGAGTGACAACATGAAACGCATGCTGATCAATGCGACGCAGCCGGAAGAGCGGCGCCTCGCAATCGTCGATGGCCAGAAGCTGCTGGACTTCGAAACCGAGATCGAAGGGCGCGAACAGCGCAAGGGCAATATCTACAAGGCCGTGGTGACACGCGTCGAGCCCTCGCTGGAAGCCTGCTTCGTCGACTACGGCGAAGACCGCCACGGCTTCCTGCCCTTCAAGGAAATTGCCCGCCAGTATTTCCGCGACGGCTCTGACGTGCGCAGCGCCAAGATCCAGGACGCGATCCGTGAAGGCCAGGAACTGCTGGTCCAAGTTGAAAAGGAAGAGCGCGGCAACAAGGGCGCGGCGCTGACCACCTTCGTCTCGCTGGCCGGCCGCTACCTGGTGCTGATGCCCAACAACCCGCGTGGTGGTGGCGTCAGCCGCCGCATCGAGGGCGAGGACCGCGAAGAGCTGAAGGAAAACCTCGACCAGCTCGAATACCCCAAGGGCATGAGCCTGATCGCCCGCACCGCCGGCATCGGCCGCACTGCTGCCGAACTGCAGTGGGACCTGAACTACATGCTCAAGCTCTGGACCGCGATCGATGACGCGTCCAAGGGTGGCAAGGGCGCCTACCTGATCTATCAGGAGTCGTCGCTGGTGATTCGCGCGATCCGCGACTACTTCACCGCCGACATCGGCGAGATCCTGATCGACACCGACGACCTGTACGAGCAGGCCAGCCAGTTCATGAACCACGTGATGCCCGACCAGGGCCATCGCGTGAAGCGCTACCGCGACGACGCGCCGCTGTTCAGCCGTTTCCAGATCGAGCACCAGATCGAAACCGCCTTCAGCCGCACGGTCAACCTGCCCTCGGGCGGCGCCATCGTGATCGACCACACCGAGGCGCTGGTCTCGGTGGACGTCAACTCGGCCCGCGCCACCCGCGGCGGCGACATCGAGGAAACCGCGACCCGCACCAACCTTGAAGCGGCCGACGAGATCGCCCGCCAGATGCGCTTGCGCGACCTGGGCGGCCTGATCGTGGTCGACTTCATCGACATGGAAGAGTCGAAGAACCGCCGCGAGGTCGAACAGCGCCTGCGCGACGCGCTGCGCCAGGACCGCGCCCGCGTGCAGTTCAGCTCGATCAGCAAGTTCGGTCTGCTGGAACTGAGCCGCCAGCGCCTGCGCCCGGCCCTGAGCGAAGGCAGCCACATCACCTGCCCGCGCTGCAACGGCACCGGCCACATCCGCGACACCGAGAGCTCGGCGCTGCAGATCCTGCGCATGGTCCAGGAAGAGTCCATGAAGGACAACACCGCCGCCGTGCATGTGCAAGTGCCGGTGGAAGTGACCAGCTTCCTGCTCAACGAGAAGCGCACCGAGATCACCAAGATCGAGCTGAAGCAGCGCGTCACCGTGCTGCTGGTGCCCAACAAGCACCTCGACACGCCGAACTACAAGCTGGAGCGCCTGCGCCACGACGACCCGCGTCTGGAAAACCTGCAGGCCAGCTACACGATGATCGAAGAGCCGACCGACGAGGTCGGCATTACGCGCCGCAGCGACAGCGACAAGAAGAACAAGCAGGAGCCCGTCATCAAGGGCATCCTGCCCGAGATGCCGGCTCCGGTGGCCGCACCCAAGCCCGAGCCCGTGGCAGCGGTGCCCGCCCCTGCCGCAGCAGCAGCCAGCGCCGCCCCTGCGGCCAGCAGCGGCGGCTTCTTCGGCTGGATCAAGAAGATGTTCGGCGCCGAGCCAGCCGCCCCGGCACCTGCCGTGGAAGCCAAGCCGGCCACCGAAACCACCGAGCGCAAGGACAAGCGCGAAGGCCGTGAGGGTCGCGACGGCCGCGGCCGCCGCGGCGAGCGCAGCGAACGTGGTGAACGCGGTGACCGTGGCGAGCGCAAGAATGGCCGCGGCGACAAGCCGCAGCAGGACGGCCAGCGTGCCGAGCGCGGTGACCGCGCCGAGCGTGGCGAGCGCGCCGGTGGGCGCCGTCCGGATCGCGCCGAGCGCCCTGAAGGCCAGGAGGCCCAGGCGGCTGCACCGCGCGCCGAGCGTGGCGAACGCGCTGAGCGCAACGAGCGCGGAGATCGCGGAGAGGGCCGCCGCCCACGCGGCGAGCGCAAGGACCAGCAGCCGCGCGGCGACGCACCGCAGCAGGCCGCGTTGGACATGCAGCCCAAGGCCGAGCAGGAGCTGAACGCCTTTGTCGACACCCAGAGCGAAGGCGTTGACAACGCCGCCCAGGGCGAGAGCAACGAAGAGCGCCAGGGCCGCCGCCGCCGCCGCCGTGGTGGCCGCGACCGTGACGAAACGCGTGCCAACGAGGCCGGCACCGAGCAGGCCACGGACGCAGCCGTCGAGGGTGGCGAAGCCGCCAGCGCACAGCCGCTGACTGAAGCTGCCAGCGCCGAAGCCGGCGCCGAGTCCGCTGAGCGTGCTGAAGGTGGCGACGAAGGCGAAGGCCAGGGCCGCGATGGCCGTCGCCGTCGCAGCCGTGACCGCTATCGCCGCGAGCGTCGCGACGACCAGGCCCCGGCAGAAGGTGCTGCGCAAGCTGCGACCGAAGTCGAGGCGGGTGAGTCCGCTGCTGCGGTCCAGACCTCGCTGATCGAAACTGCCTCGGCAGAGCCCACCGCCGCCGCAGCACCGGCAGCGCCTGCCGCTGCACCGGTGAAGCCGGCACCCGCTCCAGTCGAGCAGACGCCTGTCGTGGCTGCCGCTGCGGCAACGGCACCGAAGTTCGAGCTGCCGCTGGGTGATCTGCAGGCCATCGCGCAAGCGGCCGGTCTGGAGTGGGTCAACTCCGACGCCGACAAGATCCGCGCCACTCAGGAAGCCATGGCTGCCGAGCCCAAGCCAGTGCACGTGCCGCGCGAGCGCGCGCCCGCTGTCGTGATCGACGAAGGTCCGCTGGTGCTGGTCGAGACCGCAAGGATCTCGCGCAGATCAAGCTGCCGTTCGAACAGCAGTAATCAACGCAGTCAGCGTCCCAATGAAAGCCGCCGCAGGTGAAAGCCTGCGGCGGCTTTTTCATGACTGTGCCGGGCTGTGGCAGACTGCCCTGAGACCAAAAACAAAGACTCAGGGAGAGTTCAGACCATGCTAAACAAGTACCGCCTCACCTCCGGCTGGCCAGCCGCGCCCATGGCCGCCGTCTTGCTACTGCTAACCCTTTCGGTAGGCGTCCAAGCACAGGCGCAGGAAATTGAACTGCGCAGCTACCCCTTGCCCGGCCAGCAGCAGCGGCACACCATGGAGATGCGCCAGACCATGACCGGCACGCTGAGCGCCGCCGAAGGTGCTGATGAAAAGACCCGGGCGGCTGTGCAGACCAGGCTGAGCGCGCTCGCCCAAGGCTTGAAAATGCAGTCTGAAATGGTCAGCCGGCAGGAAACAAGCGCTGAAGACGCGCAAGGCAACTACAGGCTGCGCTTCCAGTACGAGCGGGCGCGCACCATCATCCAGTCCGAGAGCGGCGGCAGCCGCGAGATCGCGTCGCCGCTGGCCCATCTGGAAATGCAGGCCGTCTTGAATCAAGCCCGTGGTGACATCACCGACATCACGGTTCTGAACAGCGATGCCGACCCCAAGCTCCTGGACAAGGTCGGCAAATCGATTTCAGGCGCCGTGGGGGCATTGAAGGGGCTGGAAGGTCAAACGCTGCGCATCGGTGAACCGATCGAAACGCCCTTCGCGATGGAGCTGCCGATGCCTGTTCCGGGCGCTGGCAATCAGATGAAGGCCACCATGCGCTCAACCCTGGTCGCCCTGGAAGACGGCGTTGCCAGCATCGATTCAGTCATCAGCCTGACGTTCGAGATCGAGCGCAAAGCGCCGTCGGGGACGGCGACTCTCAAGGCGCGCGGCAGCGGTCAGGGCGGTGGCAGCATGAAGTGGCGCCTCAGCGACCGCCTGGTGCTGCAAAGCCAGCAGAGCCTGCAGATGCTTTTCGATATGGATATGCCCGACGGCAGCGCCATGCGCATGCAATCGCAAATGGAACTGCAGTCACGCGGCGAAAGCATCCCCGCGCGCTGAATCCGATCAGGCCAGCCGCTCCACAGCCGCCAGATAGCGCGGATTGCGCATCAGCTCGTCCCATGTCAGCGGCACGGTCTGCGGCAGCAGGTCCAGGCGGCGCGATTCGCTGTCGGGCTCGGGCGTCCAGTCGCCGCGCTGCGCCGCTGCCGTCAGCCCGTCCAGCAGTTCGTCGATGGCACGGCCCTGCTCCACGTTCGACTGGTTGCACAGCAGCACCAGATCGCAGCCGGCGTTCAGTGCCGTCAGTGCGGCTTCGGTGTAGCCGATGGGCTGGCCTTCCAGCATGCGCGCACCGGCCATGCCCAGGTCGTCGCTGAAGATGGCGCCGCCGAAGCGCAGGCGCTCGCGCAAGATCTCGTGCAGCCAGCGGCGGCTGAAGCCGGCCGGGCGGGCGTCGACCTTGGGATAGATCACATGGGCCGGCATCACCGCCGACAGGCTCAGACTCAGCCATTCAAAAGGCTTGGCGTCCTCGGCCAGGATGGCCTTGAGGCTGCGCTTGTCCACCGGAATGGCCACATGGCTGTCGGCCTCCACAAAGCCGTGGCCGGGGAAATGCTTGCCGCAGCTGCTCATGCCGGCCAGCAGCAGACCTTGCATCAGGCTCTTGGCCAGCAGGCTGACCACGCGTGGATCGCGGTGGAAGCTGCGCTCGCCAATGACGGCAGACGCGCCATGGTCCAGATCCAGCACCGGCGTGAAGCTGTAGTCCACACCGCAGGCGCGCAACTCCGAGGCCAGCACGAAGCCGGTAGCAGTAGCCGCGTCCGTGGCGCGCATCGCGTCCTGCATCCACAGCTCGCCCAGGCTGCGCATCGGTGGCAAGTGGGTGAAGCCATCGGTGCGGAAGCGCTGCACGCGGCCGCCTTCGTGGTCGACGGCGATCAGCACATCGGGGCGGATCTCCTTGATCTCGGCCGTCAGCGACACCAGCTGCTGCCGGCTCTCGAAATTGCGCGCGAACAGGATCAAGCCACCGACCAAAGGGTGGCTGAGGCGACGGCGCTCCTGCGCGTCCAGCGCGAGGCCGGCGACGTCGAGCACGACGGGTGCGTGTGCGGTGAATTCCTTCATGGGTCTCTTCAATCCTTGGTTTCGACCACCACAAAGGCGGCCGCATATTCGGTTTCGTCCGTCACCGTCACGTGGGCCCTGAGGCCTCTTGCTTCGAACCAGACGGCCAATTCGCCATGCAGCAGGATCTCAGGCTTGCCACTGGCTGCCTTGACGATCTCGCAGGCGCGCCAGGTCATCGGCATGCGCATCCCCATGCCGATGGCCTTGGAGAAGGCTTCCTTGGCGGAGAAGCGCGTGGCGAGATAGGCCACGCCGCGCGCCTCCACCTTGGCACGTCGCTCGCGGAACACCTCGATCTCGTGCGGCCCCAGCACCTTCTCGGCGAAGCGCTCGCCGCGGCGCGCCAGCGTCTCGCGCACGCGGCGGATGTCGCAGATGTCGGTGCCGATACCGTAGATCATGTTCGTCGTCTCAGCGTTGCCGATGGGGGTCGGAAATTCGGGCCGAGCGCCGGGCCGCCCCAAGCCGGCCCACGCTGGCGATCTGCTGGCGGCCCGATGCCGCTATCGCCCAGGCGCGCCAGCGTTCAGCGTGGCGCGATTGGGCGAGGGGCTCACGCATACGCGCGCTGGATGCAGCGCTGGTACTCACGCACCGTCTCGGCATAGCCGAGCTCCAGCGCATCGGCGATCAGCGCATGGCCGATCGACACTTCCAGCACGCCGGGCACCGCGTGCAGGAAATCGGTCAGATTGTCACGATTCAGGTCGTGGCCGGCATTGATGCCTAGGCCCTGCGCCAGCGCGGCTTGTGCGGTGGCGGTGAAGCCGGCCAGCACCTCGGCCTGGCGCGGCGTGCCCCAGGCGCTGGCATAGCTCTCGGTGTAGAGCTCGATGCGCTCGGCGCCTAGCTGGGCCACAAAAGGCATGGCCTCGGGGCTGGGGTCCATGAACAGGCTGACACGCACGCCCAGGCTCTTGCACTCGTCGATCAAGGGCTGCAGCCGCGCCATATCGGCCGGCAGGCTCCAGCCATGGTCGGAGGTGAACTGGTCTTCAGCGTCCGGCACGAAGGTGACCTGCTGCGGCCGCAGGGCGCGCACATAGTCCATCAGGTTCTGCGTCGGGTTGCCTTCGATGTTGTACTCGGCCGCAGGCCAATCCCGCTTGAGCAGGGCTGCCAGTTCGTCGACATCGTGCGCGCGAATGTGTCGGCCGTCGGGGCGCGGATGCACGGTGATGCCTTGTGCACCCGCCAGCAGGCATCGCTCGGCCGCGCGCAGCACGCTGGGGATGCCGATATGCCGCGTGTTGCGCAGCAGCGCGACCTTGTTGACGTTGACCGACAGCGCGCAGCGTGCGCCGTGGGAGCCGGATTCAGGAGCGACCAGGGGGTTCATCGGAGCATCGTTCAGTCAAGGAATGTCTGCAGGTCCAGCATGACCTGGCGGGTACGCAGGGGCTTGTGCCCCAGATGATAGTGAAGCAGTCCGCGCAGCGCCGTCTTCAGCATCGGCAGAGCCGGCATGCAGGCTTGCTGCAGCGCCGCCATGCTGCCATGCATCAACGCGGCCTGCAGCCCCGTGAGCAGGCTGCCAGCGAACACCGCCGCATCGCTGCTGGGCGCCATCACGCCGGCCTCTGGCGAGAGCATGTAGAGGCGCTCAAGCTCCAGCGGCCTTTGCGTGGTGGTGGCCACACTCAGGTCCGGCAGCAGCCCGACCTCGGCCAGCAGGCGCAGCTCGAAGGCGCGCAGCGCCGCCTGCGCGCTTGCACCATCCCCGCCAGCCTGTAGCAGCGGCAGCGTGGCCGCATAGGCATCGAAAAGCGCCGGATGCGGATCCTGGCGTGCCAGGAACTTCAGCAACAGCTCGTTCAGGTAGTAGGCCGAGAACAGCGCTGAGCCGGCCGGCAAGGTGCTGCCGCCCGCCCATTCGGCGCCGCGCAAGGTGACGACCTCGGGGGCGCCCTCGTCCTCGCGCTTGAGCGGCTTGGACAGGCTGACCTGGATGCGCTGAAACGGCAGCAGCACCGCGCGCAGCTGCGAGTAAGGCCGCTTGGCGCCTTTGGCGACCACGGCCAGGCGCCCCTGCTCACGGGTGAAGAGATCCAGCACCAGGCTGGTCTCGCTCCAGTCGTAATGGTGCAGGACAAAAGCCTGCTGGATGGCCGGCGCGCGGCCGCCGCGCGGGCTCATGCCCGCAACCAGACGGCCGTCAGCACCGCCTCACGAAGCCTGGACGAGCCGGCCACTGCGGCAGCGCACGCAGCCATTCACTCGTAACCGTAGGAGCGCAGATGCTCTTCCGTGTCGGCCCAACCGGAGCGCACCTTGACCCACAACTCCAGGAAGACACGGCCATCCATCAGGTGCTCCAGCTCCTGGCGCGATTCGGAACCGATGCGCTTCAGCAGCTCACCGCCCTGCCCGATCACCATGCCCTTGTGCGCATCGCGCTCAACCACGATGGAGGCCGAGATGCGGCGCAGATTGCCTTCGTCTTCCCATTTGTCGATCACCACGGTCGAGGTGTAGGGCAGCTCGTCGCCGGTCAGGCGGAACAGCTTCTCGCGGATGATCTCGCTGGCCAGGAACTTCTCGCTGCGGTCGGTCAGCGCGTCCTCTTCGTAGAACCAGGTCTGCTCGGGCAGATAGGGCTTGAGGATCTTGAACAAGCGCTGCACATCGGCCGGCTTCTTGGCCGAAAGCGGCACGAATTCATTGAAGTTGCGCCGCTCCTGCATGCTCTTGAGCCAGGGCGCCAGATCGGCGCGGCGCGTCACCGCATCGAGCTTGTTGGCGATCAGCACCACCGGGCGATCTTCAGGCAGCAGCGACAGCACCTTGGCATCGTCCAGACCGAAGCGCCCAGCCTCGACCACGAACAGCACCAGGTCCACATCCGACAGCACGCCATGCACGGTGCGGTTGAGGTTGCGGTTCAGCGCAGCGTTGTGCTTGGTCTGGAAGCCGGGCGTGTCGACGAAGACAAACTGCGCCTCGTCAACGGTGCGCACACCGGTGATGCGGTGGCGCGTGGTCTGGGCCTTGGCCGAGGTGATGCTGACCTTCTGACCCACCAGGGCATTCAGCAGCGTGGACTTGCCAACATTGGGTCGGCCGACGATGGCGATCAGACCGCAACGCTTCGGCGGGCCATCGGTGCCGGTCGAGGCCGGCGGCGGGATGATTTCTTCGGTCATGGTGTCGCGCGGCCACGGGCCGCCCTCCCTTAGTCGCGCAAGCCGGAACCGGGCTTGTCGCGGGCTATCAGTTCGTCGAGCAATCGACGGGCGGCGTCTTGTTCCGCGGCACGGCGTGAACGCCCCTCGCCGCGCTTGGCAAGGCTCAGCGCCGGCACGGCGCATTCGACCGCGAAGATCTGCGCATGCGCTTGCCCGCGGGTTTCGGTGATGCGGTAGCTGGGCACAGCCAGGCGGCGGGCCTGCAGCCATTCCTGCAGCGCCGTCTTGGCATCCTTGGCCCAGGTCTCGCTGCGCGTGCTGGTGATCAACTCTCCCAGCAACTGGCGCACCACTTCGCGGGCGGCGTCATAGCTGCCATCCAGAAAGGCCGCGCCGATCACGGCTTCGAGCGCATCGGCCAGGATGGAGGGGCGCTGCGCGCCACCGCCGCGGGCCTCGCCATCGGACAGGCGCAGCACGTCCGGCAAGCCGATCTGCAGCGCGAGGCGGTGCAGGCTGTCCTCGCGCACCAGATGGGCGCGGATCCGGGTCAGATCGCCTTCGTCGGAGCCCGCATAACGCTCATACAGCAGGCTGGACACCGTCAGACTCAGCACCGCGTCGCCGAGAAACTCCAGACGCTCATTGTGGTCGGCCCCGAAGCTGCGATGTGTCAGGGCACGCGTCAACAGGGACGGGTCCCTGAATCGGTAGCCCAGGCGCTTTTGGAGGGATTCGAGAGCCGAGACGCTCATAGGCTTGAACGCGAGGTCAGCGCGAGTCTCCCTGGTACTTAATCAGCAGATAGACCGGACCGGCCACGTCGATGATCTTGTCGTAGGCGAAGCTGATCTTGACCTTGTCGTTCTCTTTGGAGATGACCAGATCCTGGCTGGAGATGCTCTGGATCGAATACTCGACCTGCTTGATGCGCTCGAACTCGGCGCGCGCTGCCGGCACGGTGGCCGGGTTGCTCTGGGCGATGCGGTTGACTGCACCCTGGATCGTGTAGAACTCCAGCACCGACGGGAAGACGCGTGCCGCGAGCACGCCCCCAAAGGCCAGCACAGCGCCCCAGAACAGCAGACCGACGAGACTGATACCGCTTTGCCGAGACTTTGTGTGCCGCATGGATCCCATTCCTTGTGGTTTCTTCTGTGGAAGATCAGTTGAAAGCGCCGATGCGCTTGAGATTACCGAAATTCATCCAAACAAAGAAGGCTCGGCCGACGATGTTCTGGTCGGGCACAAAGCCCCAGAAGCGCGAATCGCGCGAGTTGTCGCGGTTGTCGCCCAGCATGTAGTAGTGGCCTTCGGGCACTTTGCAGACGACGCCTTCAGGGCTGTACTTGCAGTTTTCCTGATACGGGAAGGCGCCACCGACACGGTCCGGGCGGAACAGCGGCGTGCGGCGCGGATCCACCAGGATCTGGTGCTCCTTCTCGCCGAGCTTCTCGGTGAAGCGCGCACGGTAGGCCATGCTGTCGTCGTCGTAGAAGTCGCCCTGCGGCTGCACCGGCGCCAGCTGGCCGTTGATGTAGAGGCGCTGATTCAAGTAGCTCACCTCGTCACCCGGGATGGCGGCAACACGCTTGATGTAGTCGATGCGGGTGTCCTCGGGGTAGCGGAACACCATCACATCACCGCGCTGCACCGGGTTGTTGTCGATGATCTTCTTGTTGATCACCGGCAGGCGCACGCCGTAGTGAAACTTGTTCACAAGGATCAGGTCACCCACCAGCAGGGTCGGAACCATCGAACCGGAAGGAATCTTGAAGGGTTCGAACAGGAACGAACGCAGCAGGAAGACGATCAGGATCACCGGAAACAAGCCGGCGGTCCAGTCCAGCCACCAGGGCTGACGCAGCACGGCCTCATGTGCTGCGCTGATATCGCCATCGACGCGCGAGATGCCCTGCTCAGCCAGCTTCTGCCGACGCTGGGCGTCGGCTTCGACCAATTGCGCCGCGGCCCGCTCACGCGCCGGCTTGAAGTGAAAGCGCTCCGCCAGCCAGTAGCCGAGCGTCACAACGCTGAGGACGAAGAGCAGCAGCGAGAAATTGCCGCTCCAGTAGCCGGTGTACCAGCCGCCCAGGTAGGCGATCAGGGCGGCGTAGAGAATTCCGGTAAGCGCACTCATGGGTTCTAGGTCGTCTCTCTAGACTCAGTCTTCAACTTGGAGAATGGCCAGGAAGGCTTCCTGCGGCACCTCGACAGAACCGATCTGCTTCATGCGCTTCTTGCCGGCCTTCTGCTTTTCCAGCAGCTTGCGTTTGCGGGTGATGTCGCCGCCATAGCATTTTGCCAGCACGTTCTTGCGCAAGGCCTTGATGTTCTCGCGCGCGATGATGTTGCCGCCAATCGCTGCCTGGATGGCCACGTCATACATCTGACGCGGAATGTGCTCGCGCATCTTGGCGGCCACACCGCGGCCGCGGAACTGGCTCTGCACCCGGTGCACGATGATGGACAACGCGTCGACACGGTCGCCGTTGATCAGGATGTCGACCTTCACCACATCGGAGGCGCGGTACTCCTTGAACTCGTAGTCCATCGACGCATAGCCGCGCGATACGCTCTTGAGCTTGTCGAAGAAGTCCAGCACGATCTCGGCCAGCGGCATTTCGTAGGTCAGCATGACCTGCTTGCCGTGGTAGGCCATATTCATCTGGTTGCCGCGCTTCTGGTTGGCCAGCGTCATCACCGGGCCGACATAGTCCTGCGGCATGTACAGATGCACGGTGACGATGGGCTCGCGGATCTCCTGGATCTGAGCCACCTCGGGCATCTTGCTCGGATTCTCGACCTCGATCACCGTGCCATCGCCGAGCACAACCTCATAGACCACGCTTGGTGCGGTCGTGATCAGGTCCTGATCGAACTCGCGCTCCAGACGCTCCTGCACGATTTCCATATGCAGCAGGCCCAGGAAGCCGCAGCGGAAGCCGAAGCCCAGCGCCTGCGACACCTCGGGCTCGTAGCGCAGCGACGAGTCATTGAGCTTGAGCTTCTCCAGCGCATCGCGCAGCGAGTCGTACTCGCTGGCCTCGGTCGGATAGAGGCCGGCAAACACCTGCGGCTGGATTTCCTTGAAGCCAGGCAACGGCACCTCGGCCGGCCGAGATTGTTCGGCAGCTTTTTCTCAAGCGTGATGGTGTCGCCCACCTTGGCGGCCTGCAATTCCTTGATGCCCGCGATGATGAAACCCACCTCGCCCGCATTCAGCGCCTCGCGCGGCTCGGACTTGGGCGAAAACACGCCCAGGTTGTCAGCCGGGTAGACGGCGTTGGAAGCCATCATGCGAATGCGCTCACCGCGGCGCAGCGTGCCGTCAACCACACGCACCAGCATCACCACACCCACATAGGCGTCGTACCAGGAGTCGATGATCATGGCGCGCAGCGGTGCCTCGACCACACCCTTGGGCGGCGGCATGCGGGCAATCACCGCCTCGATGATCTCGTCGATGCCCATGCCGGTCTTGGCCGAGCAGGGAATGGCATCGGTCGCGTCGATGCCGATCACGTCCTCGATTTCGGCCTTGGCGTTTTCAGGATCCGCATTGGGCAGATCCATCTTGTTGAGCACCGGCACGACTTCGACGCCGAGGTCCAAGGCCGTGTAGCAATTGGCCACCGTCTGCGCTTCCACACCCTGGCTGGCGTCCACCACCAGCAGCGCGCCCTCGCAGGCAGACAACGAGCGGCTGACCTCGTAGGAGAAGTCGACGTGTCCGGGTGTGTCGATCAGATTCAGGTTGTAGACCTGCCCATCCTTGGCCTTGTATTTCAGCGCTGCAGTTTGAGCCTTGATGGTGATGCCGCGCTCGCGCTCGATGTCCATCGAGTCCAGCACCTGCGCTTCCATCTCGCGGTCCGAGAGCCCGCCACAGCGTTGAATGATGCGATCCGCGAGAGTGCTCTTGCCGTGGTCGATGTGGGCGATGATGGAGAAATTGCGGATGTGATTCATGGACTCGATCGCAGACAGCGCGGCCGGCAGGCACAACGGCTAAGCCGTTGAGTTGGAGGCTCATGTCGCGCAGCGACGTGAAGGCCCACCAGGGCCGTGCCGTAAACAAAAAAAGGCACGTCGAAAGAGTTGACGCGCCTTCCAACAAAACTTCTGGCAACTGCTTGTTGGGCTTCCATTGTAGCCAAAAGGCCTGGAGGCGGGACCGCGGCACAAGC
>JACDQM010000072.1 GCA_015657635.1 Roseateles sp. | reverse complement strand
TGGCATCAGCACTCATCTTCAAACGCCCACGCTTATCGGCTGTGAATTCTTAAAGAACATCGCAACTGCTTTCGCGTCGCGTCGCTAATCAGTGATCAGCGAAGAGGTGAGATTATGACTCGCTTTTGATTCGCTTGTCAAGTCGTTCGAAATAAATTTTCAAACTCGCTTTTCTCAACCCCTCTGCACCCAACCCCGCCAGCGCCACTCTCGCGGCTCCTGCTGTGTTCAGCGCAGCCTTAGATTATGGCACAGGTTTTTGCTTTTCCGCAAGAAAAAACGGCTAACGCTTTCTGCGTTAGCCGTCTGGACGCCTTCAGCGAGGCAAACCCTCAGCACACAGGGCGCCTGCTGAGATTCAGTCCTCCTCTTGGAAGGCTTCTTGCCGCTTGTTCTTTATGGAGGGCAGCATGACGACCACGACCATGAGTGCTGCCGCTATCAACAGGCCGGCGGAGAGCGGACGTGTCATGAAAGTTCCCCAGTCACCACGGGACAGCAGCAATGCGCGACGCAGGTTCTCTTCCATCATCGGCCCCAGGATGAAACCCAGCAGCAGCGGTGCAGGTTCACAGCCCAACTTGTAGAAGAGGTAGCCGACGATGGCAAAGCCCGCCGTCATGTAGACATCGAAGCTGTTGTTGTTGAGGGTGTAGCTGCCGATGCAGCAGAAGGTGACGATCGCCGGGAACAGGAAGCGATAGGGCACCGTCAGCAGCTTGATCCAGATACCAATCAAAGGCAGATTAAGGATGACCAGCATCAGGTTGCCGATCCACATGGACGCGATCAAGCCCCAGAACAACTCAGGATTGCTGGTCATGACCTGCGGTCCAGGCTGAATGCCCTTGATGGTCATCGCACCAACCATCAAGGCCATCACCGCATTGGGCGGAATGCCCAGCGTCAGCATCGGGATGAAACTGGTCTGTGCGCCCGCATTGTTGGCAGCCTCCGGACCTGCCACGCCCTGGATGGCACCCTTGCCAAACGGAACGCGCGGGTTCTTGGCGATCTTCTTCTCCAAGGTGTAGGCCGCGAACGAGGCCAGCAGCGCTCCGCCACCAGGCAAGACGCCCAGAATGCTGCCGAGCGTCGTGCCGCGCACCGCGGCAGGCCAGGCTTCCTGGAAGTCCTGTCGCGTCGGCCACAATCCCTTCACATCCTTGGTGAAGACCTCGCGGTGCTCGGCCGGCTTACCCAGATTGGCAATGATCTCGCCAAACCCGAACACGCCCATCGCGATCACGACGAAGTTGATCCCGTCCGTCAGTTCGGCGATGTCGAAGGAGTAGCGCGGCGTACCGGAGATCACATCGGTGTTGATCTGCCCGAGCAGCAGGCCCAGCAAAATCATCGAGATGGCCTTGATCAGGGAGCCCGACGCCAACACGACGGCGCCGATCAAGCCCAGCACCATCAGCGAGAAATACTCTGCCGGGCCGAACTTGAAGGCCAGCTCGGTCAAGGGCGGCGCAAACGCGGCAATGATGATGGTGCCGACACACCCTGCAAAGAAGGACCCGAGTCCTGCAGCAGCCAGCGCAGCGCCCGCCCGGCCTTGACGAGCCATCTGGTAGCCGTCAATGGCAGTCACCACCGAGCTCGATTCGCCCGGCACGTTAATCAGGATGGCTGTGGTCGAGCCACCGTACTGCGCCCCGTAATAGATACCTGCCAGCATGATCAAGGCCGGCGTTGCATCGAGTGAATAGATCGAGGGCAGCAGCATCGCAATCGTTGCGACCGGCCCCAGACCAGGCAGCACGCCAATCAAGGTGCCGAGCATGGCACCGAAGAAGGCGTACATCAGATTGGTCAGCGAGAGCGCTGTCTGGAATCCCAGAGCCAGGTTGTTCAGCAAGTCCATGGGGAAGTCCTCAAGCGCTCGTCGTCAGGAAAGGCGGCCAGGTGGGAATCACCAAACCCAGGCCCCAGATGAAAACCACCCAGCTCAGGATGGTCAGCACAACGCTGTTGATCAAGGCTTCTCGCAGCTTGAACTCATCCCCGGCGAAGGCCGCCACAGTGATCAGCACCGGCAAGGTCAGCACCAGGCCCAGGCGAGGAAGCAGGAAGCCGAACAACAGCACGGCCCCAACAATCACGAGCAGCGGTCGCCAGGCGATGCTGCCGATGCGATCGCCGCTCTCTGATTCAATGGTCAGCGCCTTGAACAGCACGATCGCGCCCAGCACCGCTAGAAGGATGCCCAAGCCAAAGGGGAAGTAGCCCGGCCCGGGTCGCGCAGAGGAGCCAAAGCTGTACTCCGTTGCGCCCCAGGCGAAACCGACGCCCATGACGATGAACATCAGCCCCGACCAGAAGTCTTTCTGACTCTTGACCCTCATGTGTGAACCTTCTATGTCTCGTTAGATCGGCCGCATTCTAGGCAGCCATCCCCTTGAGAACTGTGTGGTTTACACGTAAGGCCCAGCGCGGGCCGGGACGCCCTGCATGCTGGAGTCAGGCCTCCCACTGCGGCGTGGAGCGCAGCACCTCTTCCAGCGTCGTCGCTCCTTCGGCCACCTTCATGGCGCCGGCCAGGCGCAGCGGCCGCATGCCCTCCTGGATCGCCTGCCGCCGCATGGCCGAGATGTCGGTCACCGGATGCAGGGAGGCCTTCACCGCTTCGCTGACCGTCAGCAACTCATACAAGCCCGCACGACCGCGATAGCCGGTATTTCGGCATTCCAGGCAGCCCACGGGCTTGTAGGGCTTCACGCCACCGTTCATGCGCCAGTGCTTGAGCATCTCGTTGAGCGTCTCGCGCGTGACGTTCGGATCGGGCGTCTTGCAATGCGGGCACAGCGTGCGAACCAGGCGCTGCGCCAGCACACCGATCACCGTCGCATTGATCAGATAGGACGGCACGCCCAGATCCATCAGTCGGGTGATCGCCGACGCAGCGTCATTGGTATGCAAGGTGCTGAAGACCAGGTGGCCGGTCAGCGCGGCCTGGATGGCCATCTCTGCGGTCTCAAGGTCGCGGATCTCGCCCACCATGATGATGTCCGGGTCCTGCCGCATCAGCGCACGCAAGCCTTCTGCAAAGCCGAAATCCAGCACCGACTGCACCTGCGTCTGGTTGAAGGCCGGCTCGATCATCTCGATCGGGTCCTCGATGGTGCAGACATTGACCTCATCGGTCGCCAGGCGCTTGAGAGTCGAATAAAGCGTGCTGGTCTTGCCGCTGCCGGTCGGGCCGGTCACCAGGATGATGCCGTGCGCCTGGCTGGTGAGCTTGTTCCAGCGTTCAGCGTCGTGGCTCGAAAAGCCCAGCTGATCCAGATCCTTGACGGCGGTATCGGGGTCGAAGATGCGCATCACCATCTTTTCGCCGAAAGCCGTGGGCAAGGTGGACAAGCGCATCTCGACCTCGTCGCCGGCCGGGTTGCGTGTCTTGATGCGGCCATCCAGCGGGCGGCGCTTCTCCACCACATCCATGCGTCCCAGCAGCTTGATGCGCGAGGTCATCGCACTCATCACCGAGCTGGGCAGCTGATAGACCGTGTGCAGCACGCCGTCGATGCGGAAGCGGATCACGCCCATCTCGCGGCGCGGCTCCAGATGGATGTCGCTGGCGCGTTGGTCGAAGGCGTATTGCCACAGCCAATCGACCACTTGCACCACGCCCTGGTCATTGGCGTCGAGCTGCTTGTTGTTCTTGCCCAGCTCGACCAGTTGCTCGAAGCTGGCAGCCGCGGCCACCTCGCCCGTCTTGGCGGCATTGCGGACCGAGCGCGCCAGCGTGAAGAACTCGGTCGTGTAGCGCGCGATCTCCAGCGGATTGGCCACCACCAGCTTGATCGGCTTGCGGGTGTGCGACTCAATCTGCGCCATCCAGCTGGTGTCGAAAGGCTCCGAAGTGGCCACCGTCACATCGTTGAGTCCGACCTGCACCGGCAGGCAGCGCTTGGCCTCGGCATAGCCCACCGACATGATGTCGGCCACGCGGCCCACATCGACCTTGAGCGGATCGATGCGCAGATAGGGCAGCTGGGCGCGTGACGCCAGCCATTCGGTCAGCTGATCCACATCCAGCGGCTTGTTGCTGCCGGCGCGCGTCAGGCCGCCATGGCCCAGGCGCACCAAGGGATGCAGTGAACTGTCACCGGCGGCAAAACGCTGCTCGGTGCGCTTGACCTGCTCTTCATCGATCAGGCCGTCCTCCTGCAGCCAGCGCAGCAGCTGCCGCCATTCCAGCCGCCCCTCGGGCTTCAAAGGGACGAGCCCTGCCACCGAGGCCATGGGAGTGCTGCTGCTCTTGCTGCTGGTCTTGCTGCTCATGAATGCGGCTCGGAATGAAGCTGGTTGATGATGCTCATCGGCAGCGGCCGTACCAAACGAAGCCATTTGCGCGCCGGCAGGCCGTAAACCGCGAACTTCGACTCGATATTAGCCGCCCGCCGCTCCAGCTCTTCGCGATCCGGTACCTGCACATTGCGGCCGGCCACCAGCACCGTGTTGCCCTCCTTGGTCGGCGCCAGGCTCCAGACCTGATCGCTGCCGAACACGCGGGCGATGCGGGAAGCGCTGCGCGCAAAGCTGGCGGCCCGGCCGAACAGGTTGACGGTCATCAGCCCGCCCTCTTCCAGCACGCCGTGGCAGGCCCGATAGAAATCCTCATCGTCCAGCACCGGCGAGGCCGCATCGTGGTCATACAGGTCCACGTTGAGCACCGCCACCGTCTGCAAATTGGCCGGGTCCTGCACCCAGGTCGACGCGTCCATGTTCAGCACCGCCAGGAGCTCGTCGTCCTCAGGCAGATGAAACCAGCTGCGGCAGGCCGCGATCACCGTGGGGTTGAGCTCCACCGCCGTGGTCTTCATCTTCAGCACCTTGTGGCTGAAGCGGGTCAGCGCCGCCGCCCCCAGACCCAGCTGCACGGCCAGACCCTCATTCAGCTGCGCGGCATCACGCCACAGCATCCAGGCCAGCATGCGCTGGATGTACTCCAGCTCCAGCTGCTGGGGCTTGCGGATGCGCATCGCGCCCTGCACCCAGATCGAGTCCAGGTGCAGGAAGCGCACGCCGTCGTACTCGCTCAGCGTGGCCGGCACCCAGTCAGTTCGACTCTCACCCTTGCGTGTTTGTGACTGCTTCTTGCTCATGGGGCCGAAGTAGACCATGGCGCGCGAACACTTCGTGCCACGCCGCCCGCTTGCGCTCGAAGCTCCAGGAAGCATTGGCCGGGCTGGTGGATGGCAGCCTGTAGACCGGTAAGCCCAGCGCCTGCGTGATCTTCATGCTGCGCGCCGATTCGCCGCCGTTGTGCGCGATCGCCTGCAGCAGCGGCAGCTTGCGGGCCAGGCCGGCCAGATCATTGGGCGCGGCTGCGCGGATGGCGCTGTCCAGGCTGCCCTCGCGCTCACAGCTGGCGTACACATCCCAGATCGCCAGCCCGCGGGCCTGGGCCGCCGCGATGCGCTCTTCATAGCTCAGGGCCAGCAAGTCCTGACCCCACAGGGCTGCCAGCAGTGGCCAGAAGTGGTTGCGCGGATGGCCGTAGTACTGCTGCGCGCGCAGCGAGGCCTCGCCCGGGAAGCTGCCCAGCACCAGCAGCCTAGCCTGGGCCGAGAACACCGGCGCCAGGCCGCGCAGACGCGGCGTCTCGGCCTCAGCCATGCGCGCCGTCCTCAAGTGCCTGCAGCCGCGGCAACGCCGCGCAGGCATTGGCGCGCGTGCGGGCCGCCGTCTGCTCGGCCGTCCAGCCGCGCAGGGCGGCCAGCGACTCAGCAATGCGCGGCAGCTCGGCAGGCTCGTTGCGGCCGGTGGCCGCGCCGCCCGCTCGCTGCTCTGCGGTCTTGTAGAGCCAGTGCGGCGGAATGTCCGGTGCATCGGTCTCCAGCACCAGCGCCTCGGACGGCAGCTCAGCGGCCAGTCGGCGAATCTGCTGCGAGCGCTCATAGGTCAGCGTGCCGCCAAAGCCCAGCTTGAAGCCCAGCGCGACAAAGGCCTCGGCCTGCTGGCGGCTGCCGTTGAAGGCGTGGGCAATGCCGCCCGGCACCTTGAAGCGCCTCAGCCCGCGCAGCAAGGGGTCGGCGCTGCGGCGCACATGCAGGATCACCGGCAGCTCGAAGCGCTGTGCCAGCTTCAGCTGCTGCGTGTAGAAGAAATCCTGGCGCGCCGCATCGAGGCCGGGCACGAAGAAGTCCAGCCCGATCTCACCCACCGCCACCAGCCGCGGGTCATCGCGATAGCGCTCCAGCAACTCGGCCAGCAGGGTCAGGTCTTGCTCCTTGGCGTCCATCACATAAAGCGGATGGATGCCGAGCGCATAGGCAAAGCCATGTTGATGGGCCAGCTCGCGCACCGTTTCGAAATCGAAGGCGCCCACCGATGGCAGCACCATCTGTCTCACGCCCGCAGCGCGGGCGCGTGCCACCACCGCCGCCCGGTCCGCGTCGAACTCCGGCGCGTCCAGGTGGCAGTGGGTGTCGATCCACATCAGCGGAAGACGACGGTCCGCTTGCCGTTCATCAGCACGCGGTGCTCGGCGTGCCACTGGATGGCGCGCGCCAGCGTCACACATTCCACATCGCGGCCCATCGCCACCAGCTGCTCAGGCGGCAGGCTGTGGTCGATACGCGCGACCTCCTGCTCGATGATCGGGCCTTCGTCCAGGTCCGAGGTCACGTAATGCGCGGTCGCACCGATCAGCTTGACGCCGCGCTCATAGGCCTGGTGGTAAGGCTTGGCGCCCTTGAAGCTGGGAAGGAAGCTGTGGTGGATGTTGATCGCCCGGCCTGAGAGGAACTCGCACATCTCGGGGCTGAGGATCTGCATATAGCGCGCCAGCACCACCAGATCGATCTGGTTCTCTTCGATCACTGCGCGGATCTTGGCCTCCTGCGCCGCCTTCTGCTCGGGCGTCGAGTTCAGCAGCGGAAAGTGATGGAAGGGAATGTTGTGCGAGGCCGCCAGCTGATAGAAATCGCGGTGGTTGGACACGATGGCCGGAATCTCGATCGGCAGATGCCCGGTCTGCACACGGAACAGCAGATCGTTCAGGCAGTGGCCCAGCTTGGAGACCAGCAGCAGCACGCGCGTCTTGGTCTCGCGGGCCACCAGCTCCCAATCCATGCGCAAGCGCTGGGCCAGCGGCGCAAACGCGCTCTTCAGCAGCTCCACCGCCACCGGCTGCGCGCACTCGAACTCGATGCGCATGAAGAAGCGCTGGTGGTCCGCATCGCCATGCTGGGCCGAGGTGACGATGTTGCCGCCCTGCTCCAGCAGAAAACCGGTCACCGCATGGACGATGCCGGCCTGGTCAGGGCAGCTGAGCTTGAGGATGAAGCGCGAGGCGGAGGCAGAGGAAGTCATCGGACGAAAAAGGAGTGCGTGGTTCGGGCCTGAGGCGGCCCGAGATACTACTGCAGCACGCCGCTCACCAGGCTCAGCCGCGCCTCGCAGCGCGAGGCCAGCTCCTGGTCATGCGTCACCAGCACAAAGGCCGTGCCCTGCTCCCGCGCGGTGGCCAGCATCAACTCGAACACTGCGTGCGCGGTGCTGCGGTCCAGATTGCCGGTGGGCTCGTCCGCCAGCACGCAAGCCGGTTTGGTGACCAGCGCGCGCGCAATCGCCACGCGCTGACGCTCGCCGCCTGAGAGCTCGGATGGCCGGTGGGCCAGGCGCGCGCCCAGGCCCAGCTTGGCCAGCATCGCCGCCGCTGCTTCATGCGCCTGCGCCTGCGGCATGCGGCGCACGCGCAGAGGCATCGCCACATTGTCCAGCGCGCTGAACTCGGGCAGCAGGTGGTGAAACTGGTAGACAAAGCCCAGGTGCTGGTTGCGCCAGCGGCCCAGGGCCGGTTCCTTCAGCAGGGCCAGGTCTTGCCCCATCAGCGTCACGCGGCCGGTGGTCGGCCGGTCCAGCCCGCCCAGCAGATGCAGCAGCGTGGACTTGCCCGAGCCGGACGCCCCCACCACCGCCAGCGTCTGGCTGCGCTGCACCGTGATGTCCACGCCGGACAGCACCTTCACATCCAGCCCGCCTTCGCTGAAGCGCCGCTCCAGGCCCAGGCCTTGCAGCACCAGATCCTGTCGTCCGCCGGGCCGCCCCAAGGACGACGGCGTCCCCTCGGGGGACCGACCAGGCATGCCCTGGTCGAGGGACTCATGTTCACTCATAACGCAGCGCCTCCGCCGGTTGCACGCGGCTGGCGCGCCAGCTGGGATAGAGCGTGGCCAAGAAGGCCAACACCAGCGAAGTGACGGCAATCGGCACGATGTCGCCACGCTGCGGGTCGCTGGGCATGTGGTTGATCAGATAGATGCTGCCCGGCAGGAAGCTGACGTTGAGCAACTGCTCGATGGCGGGCACGATCACATCCAGGTTGAAAGCCACCAGCAGGCCCAGCAGCACGCCGGACAGCGTGCCGATCACGCCCGAAGCCGCCCCCTGCACCATGAAGATGGCCATGATGGAGCGCGGGCTGGCGCCCAGGGTGCGCAGGATGGCGATATCAGCCTGCTTGTCGGTGACCGTCATCACCAGCGTCGACACCAGGTTGAAGGCCGCCACCGCAACGATCAGCGTCAGGATGATGCTCATCAGGCGTTTCTCGATCTGCACCGCATCGAACCAGTTGGCGTTGGTGCGGGTCCAGTCGCGCACTCGCACTTCCGGGCCCATGCTGCGCGCCAGCTGGTCGGCCACGAAACGCGCGTCGTGCACATCCTTGAGCTTGAGCTGCACGCCGGTCGGCCCGGCCACGCGGAACAGGCGCGCAGCATCTTCGACATGGATCAGCGCCATACCGCTGTCGTACTCGTAATGGCCGGCGTTGAACACGCCCACCACGGTGAAGGCCTTGAGGCGCGGCTGCGTGCCGGCCGGCGTCACCTGCCCGCCAGGCGCCACCAGGGTCAGCTTGTCGCCCTCGCGCACACCCAGCTGGCGCGCCATCTCAAGCCCGATCACCATACCCCACTCGCCCGCACGCAGGCGCGCCAGGGCGCCATCCTTCAGCTGCGCCGCCAGCGGCGTGACGTCGGCCTCCAGCGCGGGATCGATGCCCCGCACGATCGCGCCGCGCATGTCCTCGCCGCGCGCGATCAAGGCCTGCGTGGCGATGAAAGGTGCCGCCGCCAGCACCGCAGGGTTCTGCTTGGCCTGCGCCGCCGTGGCCTGCCAATCCGCCAGCGCATCGCCGCCGTAGCTCAGCACCTCGACATGCGAGATCACGCTGAGCATGCGGTCGCGCACCTCCTTTTGGAAGCCGTTCATCACCGACAGCACGATGATCAGCGCCGCCACACCCAGCGCGATGCCGAGCATGGACACTCCGGAGATGAAGGAAATGAAGCGGTTGCGGCGTCCGCCCTTGCCGGCGCGGGTGTAGCGCCAGCCGATCTGCAGCTCATAGGGCCAATTCATGGGCGGGGATGCTAACCTAGGCACGTCGCCGCCAGGCCCGACGGGCGTCCGGCGCCGTCTGCCCGCCTGCCAATCGATCCATCCTTGCAAGCCGTCCTCAAACCCCAACGTCGTCACCTGCTGGCCCTTGCCACGCTGATCGGCTTGTCGCCTGCGTTGCGCGCGCAAGCCTTGGCCAGCACGTCGGGCCAGCCGCTGAGATTGGTCTACTTCGACAGCTTTGCCCCCTTCTCCCAGCGCCGCAGCGACGGCAGCATGGAAGGCATCTTCGTTGACATCCTGAACGAGCTGCTGGGCAAGCGGCTGGGGCTGACACTGCAGCACGAAGGCTACCCCTGGGCGCGCGCTCAACAGATGGTGCGCAAGGGCGAGGCGGACGGTTTCATCACCGTCCCCACTGAAGAGCGGCTCAGCTACACCGTGGCCAGCCAGGAATGGGTGACCCAGGGTCGCTTCACGATGTTCGTGCGACGCGAGTCAGCGCTGCGCGAGCGCCTGTCCAAGGCGCGCGACATCGAGGCGCTCAGAGGCCTGACGCTGGGCTCCTACCTCGGCAACGGCTGGGTCAAGTCACGCTTCAGCGGCAAGGAGTGGGATGTCAGCTATGCCACGAGCCGCAGCCACGCGCTGAAGATGCTGGCCGCGCAGCGTTTCGACGTGCTGGTGGACTCCTCCAACGCGACGCAGGCGTCGCTCAAAGCCACGGGCCTCGACCAGGAGATCGTCGAACTGGCGCCGGTGCTGGAAAGCAGCGAAACGCGGCTGATGCTGGCGCGCAACTCGCCCCATGTCGCACGCCTGCCGCAGATCGACGCCGCGTTGCGCCGCATGAAGGCTGACGGCACGCTGGCCCGGCTCAGCCAGCTGCCCTTGGACGCACCCTAGCGCCAGGCGCTCGCGTCAAGCCTGCCAGTAGTCCCGCGCCGCGGCGGTCGAAGGGCAGCGGCTCGCTGCGCGCTTCCAGCCCGGCGGCCCAGCCCTCGACGAAGATGGCGCCCGGCACGGCCGGCAGCAGCTCAGCAAAGCGCAGGGCCTGCGGGACCGTGAGCCGCCGGCGGAAGGTCCACAGCACGCCGACCACCATATTCCAGGCCTTATTGGTGGTGCTCAGACCGGCGCAGTCCCGCGCATCGACCATCAGCTTCTCGAACTCGATCGAGGCCCGCGTGTAGTCGAAGTGGATCGTCATGCGCTCGATGGGCCGTCAGTGGGCCTCATCCCAGTTGCTGCCCACGCCCACCTCCGCCAGCAGCGGCACCTTGAGCGCAGCCACGCCGGCCATCAGACGCGGCACCTCGGCCTTGATCCAGTCCAGCTCGGCTGCAGGCACCTCGAACACCAGTTCATCGTGCACCTGCATCACGATGCGGCTGGCCTTGCCCTGCCGATCGAGCTCGGCCTGCACCGCGATCATCGCCAGCTTGATCAGGTCGGCCGCCGTGCCCTGCATCGGCGCATTGATGGCCTGGCGCTCGGCGCCGGTGCGGCGCGGACCGTTGCCGGAGTTGATCTCGGGCAGCCACAGGCGCCGGCCGAACACCGTCTCCACATAGCCCTTGGCCTTGGCCGATTCGCGCGTTTCGTCCATATAGCGCTTCACGCCGGCAAAGCGGGTGAAGTAGCGCTCGATGTAGTCCTTGGCCGCCTTCTGCTCGATGCCCAGGCTCTGCGCCAGGCCGAAGGCACCCATGCCGTAGATCAGGCCGAAGTTGATGGTCTTGGCATAACGGCGTTGTTCCGTGCTCACCTCACCCACCGGCACACCGAACACCTCGCTGGCGGTGGCGCGGTGCACGTCCAGGCCCTCGCCGAAGGCGCGCAGCAGGCCCGGGTCCTCGCTGATGTGGGCCATGATGCGCAGCTCGATCTGCGAGTAGTCGGCGCTGACGATCAGATGGCCGGGCGGCGCAATGAAGGCTTCGCGAACGCGCCGGCCCTCGGCGGTGCGGATGGGGATGTTCTGCAGGTTCGGATCGTTGCTGGACAGGCGGCCAGTCACCGCCACGGCCTGCGAATAGTTGGTGTGCACGCGGCCCGTGACCGGGTTCACCATCAAGGGCAGCTTGTCGGTGTAGGTGCTCTTGAGCTTGGCCAGGCCGCGGTATTCCAGGATCTTGGCCGGCAGCGGATAGTCGGCCGCCAGCTTGTCCAGCACCTCTTCATCCGTGGAGGGCGCGCCGGTGGCGGTCTTCTTCACCACCGGCAGGCCCAGCTTGTTGAACAGGATCTCGCCGATCTGCTTGGGGCTGCCCATATTGAAGGGCTGGCCGGCGATCTCGTAGGCCTGCTGCTCGATCAGCACCAGGCGCTGGCCCAGTTCGTGGCTTTGCGCCTGCAGGCGCGCGGCGTCGATCAGCACGCCGGTGCGCTCGATGCGCGCCAGCAGCGCTGAGACCGGCATCTCGATCTGCTCGTAGACGAACTTCAGCCCGGCATCGGCCTCGATCTGCGGCAGCAGCAGCTCATGCACATGCAGGCACATCTCCGAGTCCTCGCAGCTGTATTCGGCCGCGCGCGGCACGTCCACCTGGGCAAAAGGAATCTGGTGCACGCCCTTGCCGCACAGGTCTTCGTAGTTCAAGCCCGTGCGCCCCAGGTGGCGCTCGGCCAGCGCCGACAGGCCATGGCTCTTGTGCGCCTCCAGCACATAGCTTTCCAGCATCGTGTCGTAGGCATAGCCGGCCACGGCGATGCCATGATTGGCCAGCACATGGGTGTCGTACTTGATGTGCTGGCCCAGCTTCTTCTTGCTCGCATCTTCCAGCCAGGGCTTCAGGCGCGCCAGCACCTCGTCCAGCGGCAGCTGCTCCGGCGCGTCCGGGCCTTCGTGGCGCAGCGGGATGTAGGCGGCCTCGCCCGGCTTCACCGACAGCGAGATGCCGACGATTCGGGCCTTCATGCCGTCCAGCGAATCGGTCTCGGTGTCGATCGCGGTCAGCGGCGCCGCATCGATGCGGGCCAGCCAGTCGTCGAACTGCGCCCAGCTCAGCACCGTGTCATAGGCCTTGGCAATGGCCGCGGCGCCCTGTGGCGGCTCGGGCTCGGCAAACAGGTCGCCGCTCATCGGCATCGCAGCAGCCTTGGGCTTGGCCGCGGCAGCGGGCTCGGGCGCCGCCGCGCCTTCAAGCTCGCGCTTCAAGGTCCTGAAGCCATAGCGAGTGTAGAAATCCAGCAGCGCGGCCTCGTCCACGTCCTTCAGCGCCAGCGCTTCCAGTGCCGGCCAGCCGGGCACATGTCCGCTCAGATCGCAGTCCAGCACCACGGTCACCAGCTTGCGTGCGGTGGGCAGCCAGTCCAGGGCTTTGCGCAGGTTCTCGCCGGCCACGCCCTTGATCTGCTCGGCCGCGGCCACCACGCCGTCCAGCGAGCCGTATTCGGCGATCCATTTGGCCGCGGTCTTGGGCCCGACCTTCTCGACACCCGGCACGTTGTCCACCGTGTCGCCCATCAGGGTCAGGTAGTCGATGATGCGCTCCGGCGCCACACCGAATTTCTCGCGCACACCCGCTTCGTCCAGGCGCTCGGGCGGCTTGCTCATGGTGTTGATCAGCGTGACGTCGGGCGTCACCAGCTGCGCCAGGTCCTTGTCGCCAGTGGCGATCACCACGCGGTGGCCGCTTTGCGCGGCGATGCGCGCCAGCGTGCCGATGGCGTCGTCCGCCTCGATGCCGGGCACTTCCAGCACCGGCCAGCCCATCATGCGGATCACCTCGTGGATGGGTGCGATCTGCTCGCGCAAGGCGTCGGGCATGGGCGCGCGCTGCGCCTTGTATTCGGGATACCAGTCATCGCGAAAGGTCGGGCCCTTGGCGTCGAACACGCAGGCGGCGTGCTCGGCGCCGATGTCATCGCGCAACTTCTTCATCATCGCCACGATGCCGTGCACCGCGCCGGTGGGCTGGCCCTCGGGGCCGCGCAGATCGGGCATGGCGTGGTAGGCGCGATAGAGGAAGCTGGAGCCATCCACCAGCAGCAAGATCGGTTTCGTTTCGTCGCTCATGCGGCGCATTGTCGTGCAGGGCTCGCGCAGCGCGCGCGACATAGAATCCGCCCATGCCTCACTCATCCCGCCTCCTGCTGGCCAGCATGCTCGCCCTGGGCGCTGCCGCCATCCACGCTGCCGAACCGCCCGAACCCAAGGTGGAGCGCATCGTGCTGGAGGACGATGCCAACCGTATCGAAGAGTTGAAGGTGCGCGGCCAGACTCAAAAGGTGACGGTCCAGCCCAAAAACAGCAAGGCGCCGGCCTACGAGATCGTCATGGGCGACGGCAGCCGCGAGCTGTCGGCCGGCCCCGGCTCCAACCGCGGCACGGTGGGCCAGCGCGTCTGGCGCGTCCTGAGCTTCTGAGCGCCCGGCCCGGCCTGGCGCTGCTGCATTCCCTCATTCCTTCTTCCTTCATGGCCGTCTTCACCGAAGTCACCCGCGAGCAGGCCCAGGCCCTTGCGAGCCACCTCAACCTGGGCCCGGTCCAGGAACTGCGTGGCATCAGTGCCGGCATCGAGAACACCAACTACTTCCTCACCACCGAGCGCGGCGAGTATGTGCTGACGGTGTTCGAGCGCCTGACGTTCGAGCAGCTGCCCTTCTATCTGCGCCTGATGCAGCATCTGGCGCAGCGCGCCGTGCTGGTGCCCGAGCCGCAGGCCGATGCGCAGGGCGAGATCCTGCACAGCATCGGCGGCAAGCCGGCCGCGGTGGTGAACAAGCTGCGCGGCGGCCATCAGCTGGCGCCCGACCTGTTCCATTGCCAGCAGGTCGGCGCACAGCTGGCGCGCATGCATCTGGCCGGCCAGGATTTCCCGCTCTCGCAACCCAATCTGCGCGGCCTGCCCTGGTGGACCGCGACGGTGCCGGTGGTGCTGCCCTTCCTGAATGCATCGCAGGCCGAGCTGATCAGCACCGAGCTGGCTTTCCAGCAGCAGCTGGCTGCCTCGGCCAGCTATGCCGATCTGCCGCGCGGCCCTATCCATGCCGACCTGTTCCGCGACAACGTGATGTTCGAGGGCCTGCCGGGCCGCGAGAAGCTCAGTGGCTTCTTCGACTTCTACTTCGCCGGCGTCGACAGCTGGCTGTTCGATCTGGCCGTGTGCCTGAACGACTGGTGCATCGACCTGGCCAGCGGCGCGCTGGACGAGGCACGCGCCAGCGCCTTTGTCGCGGCCTACGAAACCCAACGCCCCTTGAGCGGCACCGAGCACCGCCTGCTGCCCGCCATGCTGCGCGCCGCGGCGCTGCGCTTCTGGATCTCGCGCCTGTGGGACTTCCACCTGCCGCGCGATGCCGCGCTGCTCAAGCCCCATGACCCCGGCCATTTCGAGCGCGTGCTGCGCGCTCGCGTGGCCAGCCCTTGGCACGCCATGCCATGACGATGAGCCTGCACCTGCAAACTGTCCCGGCCCGCAACGGCCTGCTGTGGCTGCGCCACGGCTTCAAGGTGCTGCAGCGCCGTCCGCTGGGCCTGACCGGCCTGTATGCGATGACCGTCACGCTGGGCCTGCTGCTGCCGATGCTGCTGCCGCCGCTGGGCTTCGTCACGCTGATGGCGCTGCCGCTGGTCTCGCTGGGCTTCATGCTGGCCACCCATCTGGTGCTGCAGAAACTGGTGCCCACGCCTTCCGTCTTCATCGCGCCGCTCAAGCTGACGCCCGAGCGGCGCAAGACCCAGCTCTGGCTGGGCCTGATCTATGCGCTGCTGATGACGCTGGCGGTGATGGCCGCGCAGACCATCGACGGCGGCGCCTTCGGCGATCTGCAAGAACTGATGCAGCAGGACAAGCCCAACCAGGAAGCCATTGCCGCCGCACTGGCCGACCCGCGCCTGTTCTGGGGCGGCGTCACGCTGGGCCTGCTGGTCACGCTGATCTCGGCCGCTTTCTGGCACGCGCCTGCGCTGGTGCACTGGGGCGGTCAGGGCCTGATGCAGGCGCTGTTCTCCAGCTGCCTGGGCGTGTGGCGCAACAAGGCCGCCTTCGCCCTCAACGGCCTGGCCTGGATCGGCCTGCTGATCGCCACCAGCATGCTGACTGGCGTGGTGGCCGGCCTGCTGTCGTTGCCGGCGTCGCTGATGGCCATGCTGGCGCTGACGCTGGGCCTGGTGCTGTCGACTGCCTTCTACTCGTCGCTGTATTTCAGCTTCGTCGACTGCTTCATGTTTGGCGCACCGCGGGAGCTGCCGGGCGAGAACAGCGCCGGCTGAGCCCGCGCCGCGAAGCGGCGCGCGGCGTCGGTGGCCTGCGCCGTCGTCAATGCCTCAGGTGGATGGCCCTTGGCCGGCGTGCGCCTCTGGCCGAGCGACCGCCGTGCCTGCGAAGGGCAAGGCTCAGCGCAACACCAATACCGGCACGCTGCTGGTGCGCAGCAGCGTCGTCGTGGTGCTGCCGACGATGAACTGGCGGATGCGCGAGTGCCCGTAGGCGCCCATCACCAGCATCGTCGCACCCTGGCTGGCGAGCAGGGGCGGCAGTGCCTGCTCGGGTTCGCCAGCGAGCAATTCGACCTGGGCGGCAAAGCCTTGCTGCTGCAGCGCCTGCTGCGCTTCGGCCAGCTGCGCACGTGCCGCGGCGCTGTCGGTGCCAGCCATCGCCAGCAGCACGGGCAGCCCCGCCAGCAAGGGACTGTTCGCCACCCGCTCGACCGTCTTCATCGCCGTCGCGCTGCCGTCGAAGGCAATCACCACCCGCTCGGGCGGCACGAAGGCTTCGCTGGTCAGCACCAGCACCGGCTTGTGCACCGCGCGGATCAGGCGCTCCAGATGATGGTCGAGGTGGATGCGCGCCGGCCTGTCGGCGTGGTAGTGCTCGCCCAGCACGAAGAGGCGGGCATCGGATTCGAGCTCGCGCGCGGTCTCGGACAGCTCGCCCTGGCGCAGGCGGCCGTCGATCTGCGTGAGCCCCGCAACCGCGGCGCGTTCGCGCGCGGCCGCCAGCAGGCGCCGCCCGGCTTCCTGCGCAAGCCGGCCGCGCTGCTCGTCCAGCTGGCTGAGCTCCTGCAGCAGTGAGTCCTGCGCACCGAGGCCGATGGCACCGCTGTAATCAGCGATGGCCGCGCGCTCGAGCGGGCGCTCCAGCACATGCAGGAACTCCAGCGGCAGCGCCAGCCGCTGCGCGGCCCAGGCGGCGCCGTCGATCACGGCCGGGCTGTTGGATTGGCCATCGATACAGGCGTAGACCTTGTTCATCATCGTCTCCTCCTCAGTGCATCAGCTTCTCGACGGCGCCCGGCTTGTCGTGGAGCGCGAAGCGGTCCACCAGCGTGGCGCTGGCCTCGTTCAGCCCGAGCACTTCCACCTCGGCGCCCTCGCGCTTGAACTTCAGCACCACCTTGTCGAGTGCGCTGACGGCGGTGATGTCCCAGAAGTGCGCGCGGCTCAGGTCGATGCTGACCTTGGCGACCACCTCCTTGAAGTCGAAGGCGCCGACGAAGGCCTCGCTGGAGGCGAAGAAGACCTGGCCGACCACCTCATAGCGCCGCTGCGTGCCCTCGGCATCGCTGCTGCGGTCGATGCGCAGCACGCGCCCGACCTTGTGCGCAAAGAACAGGCCGGACAGCAGCACACCGACGAACACGCCCTGCGCCAGATCGTGGGTGGCGACGGTCACCACCACGGTCGCAAGCATCACCAGCGAGGAGCTCGGCGGATACTCGCGCAGCTTGCGGATCGAATCCCAGCTGAAGGTGCCGATGCTGACCATGATCATCACCGACACCAGCGCCGCCATCGGGATCTGCTTGACCCAGGGGCCGAGAAAGACCACCAGGATCAGCAAAAAGGCGCCAGCCACGAAGGTGGAGAGCCGGCCGCGGCCGCCGGACTTCACGTTGATGACCGACTGGCCGATCATTGCGCAGCCGGCCATGCCGCCGATCAGGCCGGTGGCGATATTGGCCGTGCCCTGCCCCACGCACTCGCGGTTCTTGTCGCTGCTGGTGTCGGTGAGATCGTCAACGATGGAGGCCGTCATCATCGACTCCAGCAGGCCCACCACCGCCAGCGTCAGCGCGTAGGGAAAGATGATCTTCAGCGTCTGCAGATTCAGCGGCACATCGGGCAGCAGGAAGACGGGCAGGCTGTCGGGCAGCTCGCCCATATCGCCCACCGTGCGGATGTCCAGACCCAGCGCCAGCGACACCCCGGTCAGCACCACGATGGTCACCAGCGGCGAGGGGACGGCGCGCGTGAGGTAGGGGAAGCCGTAGATGATGGCCAGGCCCGCGGCCGTCATCGCATAGACCACCCAGCTGACATTCGTCAGCTCGGGCAACTGGGCCAGAAAAATCAGGATCGCCAGCGCGTTGACGAAACCGGTCACCACCGAACGCGAGACGAAGCGCATCAGCGAACCCAGTTTCAGCACGCCGGCCGCGATCTGCAGCAGGCCGGTCAGCAGCGTTGCGGCAAGCAGGTACTGCAGGCCATGCTCTTTCACCAGCGTGACCATCACCAGAGCCATGGCGCCTGTTGCGGCGGAGATCATGCCCGGGCGCCCACCAGCGATGGCGATCACCACCGCCATGCTGAAGGAGGCATAGAGCCCGATCTTGGGATCGACCCCGGCAATGATGGAGAAGGCAATCGCCTCGGGAATCAGCGCCAGCGCGACGACCAGGCCGGCCAGCAGATCGCCTCGGACATTGGACAGCCAGTCCTGACGGAATGAGGAAATGGACATTGCAGAGATGGCCCGCCCGGCTGCCAGAGGCCAGCCTGCGCGCGTCCTTGTTGATGAGCGAAACGAGGGGAAGAAACGAGGCGAGACGGGCTCACCCCAGTGCCGGGCGCCTGCAGCGCGAACGCGGGCGCTGCGCGCGCCTAGGGCGGCGTCACGCCGCGGAAATGGCCGCGCGGCAGATCGCGGCCACGCATGGGCGGCGCAAAGCTGGCGCGAAAGCATTTGATGGGCTGCACGGCGGCATTGTAGGTGTCCACACCCCTGCCCCCTGGGGCGAGGCAAGCCAGCAGCCATGAACAGCAGAACAAAAAAAGCCCCGCCGTAGCGGGGCCTCACAGGCCTTGGCTTGACGCGCGATCAGCTGCCGATGCGGCCGCGTCGTTCTTGGTGATCACGATGGTGGCCGAGCGCGGGCGCTTGCCAGCACCGTAGCCGGCATTGCTGGGCCACTGGCTGGTGTACTTGCTCGGATCAGCGACGTTGGCCATCGCCGTGCCTTCGCCCGGGTGCTGCACATTGATGAACAGCGCCTTGCCGTCCGGCGTCTCGCACAGGCCGGTGATCTCGCAGTCCTTGGGGCCGACCAGGAAGCGCTTCAGCGTGTCGGCCGTCGGTGCCTTGCCCACAAAGGTGTCGACATTCAGTGCACCGCCGTCGGCCTTGGTATAGCTCAGCGTCTTCTTCGCGCCATCGCCCACCTGGCCGGGGATGGCGGCCAGCATCATGCAGTTGGTCACATCGGTGTAGGCGCCGTCGTCGGTCTGGATCCAGCAGATGCCCGTCGAGGGGCTGAACACCAGGCCGTCCGGGCTGGACAGGTCCTGGTCACTGGTCAGGCTGGACAGGTTGACGCTGCCAGCCGCCGCGGTGGACTCGGCGCCGAACAGATAGACGTCCCAGGTGAAGCTGGTCGCTGCGGAGCCGGCCGCGCCTTCCTTGATGCGCAGGATGTGGCCGTTGGGGTTGCCGGTCTGGTTGGTGGTGCCGCCCTTGACGTCGGTGTAGACGCGCGGGTTGGCGCTGTCCGGCGCCATCTGCGAGCTGCCGCTCGGTTCGACACGGCGGTTGCTGTTGTTGGTCAGCGCGAAGTAGACCTCGCCGTTGACCGGGTTGACCGAGCACCACTCGGGGCGGTCCATCTTGGTGGCGCCCACGGCATCAGCCGCCAGGCGGGTGTTCACGCAGATGTCGGCCTGATCGGCGAAGGCATAGCTGGCGTAGCCGGCGATGGCTGCGGTCGACAGCGCCAGCTCGATCCACTGGCCGGTGCCGTCGGCGGCGAACTTGGCCACATACAGCTTGCCGCTGTCCAGATACTTGTCACCGGCCGCCATACGGTTGGCCGGGTTGGCATCGGCCGCGTCCCAGTTGGCGGCGCTGACGAACTTGTAGATGTACTCGCCGCGCGAGTCGTCGCCCATATAGGCCGCCAGCGGCTTGCCGACCACCGGCGTGCCGAAAGCTGCGCTCTCGTGCGCGAAGCGGCCCAGGCCGGTGCGCTTCTTGGCCAGCTTGCTCTTGTCGTAAGCGTCGATCTCGACGATATAGCCCTGGCCGTTCAGCTCATTGCGATAGTCGTCGCTGCCATCGGCCGAAGCGCCCAGCTTGCTGTTGTTCCAGCGTGCGTACTTGTCTTCGCTGCCGGCGCTTTCCCAGCCGTGACGCGAAGCGGCGCCCTGGCTGCGGCCGTAGCGGTTCAGCGCGGTGACGCTCTTGTCATTGCCGCGGGCGGCGTTGTCAGTGGCATTACGGGTGAAATAGCCGGCCCAGTTCTCTTCGCCGGTCAGCAGCGTGCCCCAGGGCGTCTTGCCGGTGCCGCAGTTGTTCAGCGTGCCACGGGTCTTGGTGCCGGTGGGCGAATACTTGGTGATGAGCAGCTTGTTGCCGCGTGCCGGGCCGCTGATCTCCACATCCGTCAGCGTCGTGACGCGGAAGTTGAAGGCCGAATCCTTGATGTAGGACCACTTGCCGTCGCTGGCCTTCTTCACTTCCACAACCGAGACGCCGTGGATCGCCAGCTCCTTGTCCACCTCGGAGGCCGGACGCGGCAGCGTCGACGTGCCGCCATTGGCGTGCAGGAAGAAGGACGAGCGCACTTCGTCGGTGGTGGCTTCGTGGTTCATGCCCAGCAGGCCACGGTCAGCCGCTGTGGTCGAGGGCTTGCCGTCGGCCGCCAGGCCAAACCACTCCATGCCGTCGTGGTGGTCGCCAGCACGGTTCTCGTAGTCGGTATCGGTGCCGTCGTTCTTGTAAGCAGCGGTGGAAGCGCGCAGCGGATCACCCAGCGCGTAGATCACGCTGAAGCTGTAGCCGGCCGGCACGCTGACCTTGTCTTCCAGGCTCTTGGCCACGGCCGCAAAGCCCAGGGCCTTCAGCGGGGTGTTGACCGGCGTGGTGGGCGTCACGCTCGGGGTGTCGTCGTCGCCACCGCCGCAGGCCGACAGCGAAGCGGCACCCAGCATCGTAGTGGCCACGGTGCCGACCGAGCCGCGCAGGATGCTGCGGCGGCTCAGGCGGGCGCTCAGCACCGACTCGAAGCTCGGGTTGCTCGACGTGTTGGAGTCCTCGTCATTGAAGTGGACGCGGCTCGGATCTTGTGTGTTCTTCATGGGCTTTTCTGCTGGCAGCAGCTCGCTAATAGACCAGCCAGCAGCCTAGGTTCAGCCCGTGTAAGTCTCGTGAACAAGGCATGACAGCCATGTCACAAACGACGCCCACGCCCACGCCCAAGCCCGGGTCGCTTCACACCAGAACCTGAAGGACGGGCCGGAAAGTCTGCCGGTCCAGCGCTCGGCCGACGCTTCGCCAACCCCAAAGCCGGTGCCGGGCGATTTGGGGGCGCACCCATCAGGGAATGTTCTTATTTCTTGAATGCTTCATTCATGTTGGGGTAAATCATTTACCAGTTGGTAAGTTCTAAAGTTTCGGTCATGGGCAGCGCGCCACGACAAAGCAAGCAAGCAAGCGACGCGCAGCTCACCTCCAACCGCATAGGAACTCATCATCATCATGAAGAAGCATCTGAATCTGTCCGTGATCGCCCTGACCCTGCTGACTGCCGGTGCCGCGATGGCCGGCGGCCTGAGCCGCGAAGACGTGGTCGCCGAGCTGGCGCGTGCCCGCAACGCCGGCGAACTGCTGGCCAACAGCTACGAAAACCCGGAAGCTGCACGCCGCGCCGAAGCCGCCGCCCCGTCGACGACCTCGCGAGCCACCGTGCTGGCCGAACTCAAGCGCGCCCGCGCTGCTGGCGAGTTGGACCGTCCGGATGCTGACTACGGCCTGCCCCCCGTGGCAACGCAGCAAGCCTCGACCAAGACCCGCGCTGAAGTGAAAGCCGAACTGGCGGCTGCGCGTGCCAGCGGCGAGCTTGAGCTGATCAATGGCAACAACGACAGCTACGCGCATCTGCGCATTCAAGGCAAGCCGGCCGCCCAGTCGGAGCTGCTGGCGGGCCAGCCCAAGCGGGCGCATTGACTCTCACGAGAGTTTTCTGATCATGCGGGGCAACGCATCTACGCGCTGCCCCGCACGCGCTCTAGTGAATGAGGCTGCTGCTTGCGCGCCAATGAAGACCGGCGAAGCGGTCGACTACACAAGGTTGACTGCAAGCCCTGCAGGCGCCTGACTCGGCCGCCGCACTCAGCGCCCGCAGAAATTCGCTGGCGCATGTCGAGCTCCGGATCGCCGGCCCAACGCTGGCGTTCGAAACACAGTTCGCGTTCATTCCCACGTGATGCGGGCCATGCACAGGCCACTGGCATGCGCCGGACTTGCCGCGATCCTGACAGCCGCTTGTCGAGCCTTGCGTGCCCTCACGCGCCTCGTGCGGCCCGAAACAGCGACCTGGGACATTCCCTAGGTCTGGCCCCCGCTTCGCGGCAGCCCAGCTTCAACCTGAAGGCAGCCTTTCACTGTGAGAAAAGTCACGATCTGGCCCCGCAGAGCGCACTGGCAAGCACTGACCCCACCCCCATGAACAAGGGGGAGCCCTCCGAAGCGCGAAAAGCGGTGCGCGGCTTATCGTCAGGCCTCGCGGCATGGTGAGCTGCGGCCAGCCGGCTGCAACAGGGCAGGCAGCGCAAGTTCCGATGACGAGGTCCGCATGGGCAGCACAGGGACCGAACAGAAGAACCGGCGAAGGCTTGATCACAGTGCCAAACACGTTGCCATTCCTCGCAGATTCGCGCCCTCACAGGAGCTTGCCTCATGAAACGCTTGAAGAAAATCGCCGCACTGCTGGCCACAGCGGCCGCCCTCAGCCTGCCAACGGCTGCTCTGGCCGGTTTCGTATGGAATGAGGCCGGCCCAGGTGCCGGCGATCTGCTGGGTACGGCCCAGACTACTTTTGACAGCAGCTTCAACAGTCTGGACGGCATCAACGGCCGATTGACCTCCAGCGTATCGGTCGGCGGCTCCCCGGTCTACCAAGTAGATCTCTACAAGATCCGCATCAGCAATGCGGCCAGCTTCTCGGCCAAGACGGTTGACACAGGTTTCGACACGGCACTTTATCTGTTCGATGCGGCGGGCCTGGGCATCTACGCCAACGACGACGATGGTTTCGGGCTCACATCGCTACTGCCCAGCGGCGACCCGGGCGGCCCGATCAGCGACGGCATCTACTATCTGGCCATCGCATTCGGCGGCTTCGTTGCCAGCGATGCCGGCGACTTCAGTCTCTTTGATTTCATGGGAAGTGCAACCGGAGCCGGCCCCCTCGCCTCCTGGGCTCCGGGCTTCGCCAGCTTTGAGGAGGTGCCCTGGAACTACAGCATCTTGCTGACCGGCGCCACCAATGCCGAGCTGCCCGAGCCTGGCACGATCGGCTTGGTTCTGGCCGCTGGCCTAGGGCTGTGGGCCTCGCGCCGGCGCGCCCAGCGTACGCCCTTGATCGCCACCGCCTGACGCCACCTGCTTCTGCAACAAGGAGAATTCCATGTTCAGTTCCCGTACCGCAAGACACGCCCTGCTGAGCGCCGCCGCGATGGCGGCCTTGGGCGCTGCCGTCGCCCAGACCCCCTTGCCCAACACGGCAGCAGCGCTCGCACTGCCCAGCCCGCAAACCCAGGACCGCAGTTCCTTGCTGCGCCAGCAGACCGGCACCGTGCAGGTGGCGGTACGACTGAGCGATCCGCCATTGGCCCAGGCGCTGGCGATGAACGCGAAAAAGACTGGCGGCGGCATGTCGTTGGCGCAACGCCAGGCCTATATGGCCAGCTTGAAGACCAAGCAGGATGCGCTGATGAGCCAGATCCAGGCCCTGGGCGGCAAGGAGCTCGGTCGCGTGGGCAAGGCTTACAACGCCGTGGTGATTTCGGCCGACGCATCCAAGCTGCCACAGATCGCGCGCCTGCCCGGCGTCTCCGCGCTTCGTCCGGTGGTCGATCATCAGAAAGCGCTGAACAGCACGGTGCCCTATGTCGGCGGCAAGGCTTTGCAGGACCTGGGTCTGAGCGGCCTTGGCGTCAAGATCGCGGTGCTTGATTCCGGCATCGACTACACGCACCGCAACCTTGGCGGCTCGGGCTTGATCTCGGACTTCAATGCCGCCGCTGCAGCTGCCGGCGGCGTGGCGCCGGGCACTCTGTTCCCAAGCGCCAAAGTCATCGGTGGCTATGACTTTGTCGGCGAGAGCTGGCCAAATGGCCCCCTCGCTCCCGACCCGAACCCGATCGACGCGGGCGTCGGCTCCGGCCACGGCACCCATGTGGCCGACATCGCCGCCGGCGCCAGCCTGGACGGCCTGCACAAGGGCATGGCGCCCGGCGCCTCGCTGTATGCGGTCAAGGTCTGCAGCAGCGTCTCCACCAGCTGCAACGGCTTGGCGATTCTGCAAGGCCTGGAATGGGCCATGGACCCGAACGGAGATCTGGACTTCTCCGATGCGGCCGATGTCGTCAATCTCTCGCTGGGCTCGAGCTACGGCCAGCGCGAGAACCCCTCGACCGAGGCGGTCAGCAATGTCGTGCGCTTCGGCATCGTCGCCGCGATCTCTGCCGGCAACTCGGCGGACCGTCCCTTCATCGTCGGTTCTCCCTCGAACGCGCCCGAGGCCATCAGCGTCGCGCAGACCAGCATGGCCAATGCCGGTTCGATCCCCTTGGTGGTAACCGCGCCAGCCAACATTGCCGGCGTCTATGCGAACACCGCCACGCTCGACTGGGCGCCGATAGGCGCCGGATTCAGCGGCACCCTGCGGCGCGCCGGCCTGAACGGAACCGCCAATGCGCTGGCCTGCGAGATGGCGACGACCATCGATTTCACAGGCACTGTGGCCCTGATTGATCGTGGCAGTTGCTCGATCAGCATCAAGGTGGCGAATGCCGCCAACCGCGGCGCGATCGGTGTGGTGATCGCCAACAATGCCTCCGGCGATGCGCCCACCTTCAGCTTCGGAGGCGGCGCGCC
>JACDQM010000071.1 GCA_015657635.1 Roseateles sp. | reverse complement strand
CTTTGCCCTGGCCATGCTGGATGTTGACCACTTCAAGCGGGTCAACGACCAGTTCTCGCATCTGGTCGGCGATATCGTGCTGCGTCAATGCGCTCAGCTGATGGCAGAGTCTTTGCGGCGCCGACTGCCTTGCGCGCTATGGCGGGGAGGAGTTCACGGTGCTGCTGGCCGAGCCGCAGGCGGGGGCCGCTTTGGCGGTCATCGAGCGGCTGCATCAGCGCATCCAGAGCCACGATTGGTCCTGCTGTGCGCCGGGCCTTGCCATCACCCTCAGTGCCGGCCTTGTGATGGTGACGCCCGGTGATGCATTTGAAGAGGCCATCGCGCGGGCCGATGCCAAGCTTTATGGCGCCAAGCGCGCAGGACGCAACCGGATAGAGGTATGAAGGATCAGGTGTCAGTGAAGAGCGGTGTCGAGCGCTTGTACGAGGAGCAGTTGGTCGAGCGAGGCTATGTCAGCGACCCGGCGCAGCTGCGTGCCGTCGCTGCGCTGCAGCGCTGCCACGACGAATGGCTGGACTATCTGGCGCGTCGCAGCAATGCGGTGACCAAGCTGCTGGTGCGGCCGCCGCTGCCGCGCGGCGTCTATATGTATGGCGGGGTTGGACGCGGCAAGAGCTTCCTGATGGACTGCTTTTTTCAGGCCGTGCCACTGAAGCGCAAGACGCGGCTGCACTTCCATGAGTTCATGCGCGAGGTGCACCGCGAGTTGCAGGACCTGAAGGGCATCACCGACCCGCTGGAGGAGTTGGGCAAGCGCATCGCCAAGCGCTTCCGCCTGATCTGCTTTGATGAGTTCCATGTGGCCGACGTGACCGACGCGATGATTCTGCACCGGCTGCTGGACTCGATGTTCAAGCACCGCGTCTCCATCGTCACGACCTCCAACTTCCATCCTGACGGTCTCTATCCCAACGGCTTGCATCGCGACCGCATCCTGCCCGCCATCGCGCTGTTGAAGCAGAAGCTGGAAGTCATCAATGTGGACAATGGCACCGACTATCGCCAGCGCTCGCTGGAGCACGTGGAGCTGTACCACTGCCCGCTCGACGACAAGGCCGATGTCGCACTGACGCAGGCCTTCGAGTCCCTCGCCGAAACTCGCGATGAGAGCCCGCTGCTTTACATCGAGCACCGTGAGCTGCGGGCGCGGCGCCGTGCCGGCGGTGTGGTCTGGTTCGATTTCCGCACCCTGTGCGGCGGGCCACGCTCGCAGAACGATTACCTTGAGCTGGCGTCACAGTTCCACACCCTGATCCTGTCCGATGTGCCTGAGATGCCGGTGCGCCTGGCCAGCGAGGCGCGGCGCTTCACCTGGCTGGTCGATGTGCTCTACGACCGCCGAGTCAAGCTGATCATCTCGGCGGCAGTGCCGCCCGAGCAGCTCTACACCGAAGGGCCGCTGGCGCACGAATTTCCGCGCACCGTCTCGCGCTTGCAGGAAATGCAGTCGGCCGAGTACCTGGCACTGGAGCGGCGTGATGTGGATACCTCGCTGACATGAGCGTCCCTTTGATGCGCCGCTACGTGACGACGCTTGCTCTGGCGCTGCCCGGCTGGTGTCTCGCTGCGCCTGCAGTCGGCGATGACGAGCGGGCGCAGCTCGCCGCCCAACGCCAGCAGATCGAGTCCCGCGCGGAGCAGGCGCTGGCCGCATGCTCAGCGCGGTTTGATGTGACCGGCTGCCAGGAGGCGGCGCGCCGCGAACGCAGCACAGCGCTGGCTCCTTTGCAGCGCCGTGAGTCTGAACTGGCCGACCGGGAGCGCAAGGATCGATCCGAGCGACAGCAGCTGCGCGTGCGCGACAAGCAACGCGACGCGGCCTTGGTGGACGCGCAACAACAGCTGGCGCCGGCGGCGGCACCCGCCGCTGCCGCTTCTGCGTCGACGAAGTCACGCCAGGCCGCCCGCCCAGCTCGCCCTGATGCGGCAGCCGCTGAACGGGAGCGGCAGCAAAAGGCGCAAGGTGCTGCAGCACGGGCGGAGAGCCAGCGCCTGCGCAGCGAGGAGCAACGCCGCAAGATCGAACAGCGCCAGGCTGACAGGGCCAAGAGCGCCAAGAGCTCCGACAGGGCCGGCGACGCGGCGCAGGGCAAGCCGCCCGCCGGACTGCCGGTGCCGAGCGCAGCGCAGCTGGCCGCGTTGCGTGCTTCTGCGCCGGCTAGTTCAGCGCCTCGACCCTGACAATTGCCAGCGAGAGGTTGTCGCCGCTGCCGCGGGCGCGTTCGCGTGCCTTGCTGACCAGCAACTCGGCGGCCTCACGCGGGCTGAGGTTGTGCAGCACGGTGCCCAGCTCGCGTGAAGTGAAGTAGTGCCACAGGCCATCGCTGCAGGCCATCAGCGTGTCGCCCACCTCCAACCGTTCGATCACCTCGGCGCTCGGCACCGGATCTTGCTCGGTGCCCAGACATCCGGTCAGCAGATTGGACTGCGGGTGCACTTCGGCTTCGGCCTCGGTGATCTGGCCATCGTCGATCAGTCGCTGCACATAGCTGTGATCGCGGCTGCGCTTGAGCAGCTCGGCGCCGCGGAAGTGGTAGAGGCGGGAGTCTCCCGTGTGCAGCCAGTAACAGCTGCGCTCGCCCGTGATCAGAAAAGCCGCCAGCGTGCTGTGGGGTTCTTCCTCGGCCGACAGCGCCGTCAGCTTGATCATCAGATGCGCTTCGGCGGCAAGCTGGGCCAGCAGATCACTGGGGCTTTCTTCGCTAGGCACAAAGCGTTCGAACAACTGATGCGCCGTCAGGATCACCTGATCGGCCGCCTTGCGCCCGCCGCTCTTGCCGCCCATGCCATCGGCCACCACGGCGAGCATGCAGCCAGCGACTCGGGGGTGGCTCAGCACCTCGACCTGGTCTTGCTGATACTGCCGATCGCCGCGGTGGGTGCCGGTCGCGGCATTGAGTCTGAAGCCTGGTGTCTTGCGGGTCATGACGAAAACTATAATCGCCCCAGGGTGACGGTCCGGGCATCCAGCCCGTCCACCCCCTCAGGCAGAGGCCCGTGCAGGCCATTTATGGACGAAGAACTTCACTCCCTGTCGCGCCGTCTGATCGAGTTGCGCATGGAGCATGCGGATCTGGATGGGATGATCGACCAGTTGTCGCAGCAACTGCCACTTGATGAACTGACGCTGCGACGTCTGAAGAAGCGGCGTTTGGCTCTGCGCGACCTGATTGTGCGCCTTGAGCAGGCCAGTGAACCTGACGAGCCGGCCTGAGGCCGCTCTGATCCAGCGATGAGCGACGAGGGCCTGCGCGGCAATCCCCTTTGAGTGAAGCCGAAGCGAAGAACGACGATTCCAGCGAGCACGAGCAGCACGGCGCCAGCCTGAGCGAGCTGGAGCAGTGGGTGGCGGCCGCCTTCGATCTGGGCGGGCCGCTGGCGCGCGCCGACCGCGGCTATCAGCCGCGCCAGGCCCAGCTGCAGATGAGCATGGCAGTGGCGCGCGCGGTGGCGCATCGCGAGACCTTGGTGGTGGAGGCCGGTACCGGTGTCGGCAAGACCTTTGCCTACCTGGTTCCGGCCCTGCTGTCGGGTGGGCGAGCGTTGATCAGCACCGCGACAAAGAGCCTTCAGGATCAGCTGTTCCTGCGCGATCTGCCCCGGCTGTGCGAAGCGCTGCAAGTGCCTTTGCGCATCGCGCTGCTGAAAGGGCGCGGTAGCTATCTGTGCCTGCACCGGATGAATCAGGCACGCCAGACGGCCGAGTTGCCAGACCGGCGCGCGGTGATGGCGCTGGCGCGTATCGAGCAGTGGGCGCAGCAGACCCGCAGCGGCGACTTTGCCGAGATCGAGGGCCTGGACGAGCGCTCGCCCATCATCCCCATCGTCAGCTCCACGCGCGACAACTGCCTGGGCAGCGACTGCCCGGAGTTCCGTGCCTGCCACGTGGTGAAGGCCCGTCGCGAGGCGATGGAGGCCGATGTGGTGGTGGTCAACCATCACTTGTTCTTCGCCGACATGGCCTTGCGCGATAGCGGCGTGGCGGAACTGCTGCCCACGGTGGATGTGGCCGTGTTCGACGAAGCGCATCAGCTGGCCGAAGCCGGCGTGCAGTTTCTCGGCACGATGCTGGGCACCGGTCAGTTGATCGACTTCGCCCGCGACGTGCTGGCCCAGGGCCTGTCCGAGGCGCGTGGGCTGCAGGATTGGCAAGGCCTGCACGCGCGTTCCGAGAAGGCTGCGCGTGAGCTGCGGCTGGCCTGTGCGGGTGCGCTGGCCAGCGGCGGGCGGGACGTGCGCGGTCTTCTCAAGCTGCGCTGGCAGGAGCGGGCGCAGACACCGGCCTTCCTGGCGGCCTTGCAGGAGGTCGAAGCACTGGCCGAACTGGCGGTCCAGACGCTGGAGACAGTCACCGAGATCTCGCCAGACTTTGTCCGCTTGCATGAGCGTGCTCAGCAGCTGGCTGAACTGGCGCAGCAGTTCGCGCAGCCGCCGGCCGACGGTGCGGTGCGCTGGATCGATCTGAGCCCGCAGCAGGCGCGCCTGGTCGAGTCGCCGCTGGACATCCGGCAGGCGATGCAGGAGCAGTTGGAAGGCCCGGCCAAGGGCTGGATCTTCACCTCGGCCACGCTGGGCGACGATGAGCGCCTGTCCTGGTTCACCGAGCCGGCCGGACTGGACGATGCGACGGTGCTGCGCGTGGGCAGCCCCTTCGATTACCCCGGCCATGCGCGGCTTTACGTGCCGCGACGTTTTCCCAAGCCCAACGAGCCCGACCATGCGCAGCAGGTTGCGGCGCTGGCGGCCCGCTGCGCGCGCTGCCTGGGCGGCCGCAGCTTCGTGCTGACGACGACATTGCGCGCCTTGCAAACCATCGGCGAGGCCTTGCGCGAAGCCCTGGCGGAGGATTCGATCCGGGTGCTGGTGCAGGGCTCGGCGCCCAAGCGGCAATTGCTGCAGCAGTTCGTCGACGATCCGCGTGCGGTGCTGGTGGGCTCGGCCAGCTTCTGGGAGGGCATCGATGTGCCGGGCGACGATCTGCAATGCGTGCTGATCGACAAACTGCCCTTTCCGCCGCCCAATGACCCGCTGGTCGAGGCGCGCGTGCAGCGCCTGGAGGCCCAGGGGCGCAATGCTTTTGCCGAGTTCTTCATCGCCGAGGCCGCGATCGCCTTGAAGCAGGGCGGGGGCCGCCTGATCCGCAGCGAGCGGGATCGGGGTCTGCTGGTGGTCTGCGATCCGCGCATGGCTGGCATGAACTACGGCCGCCGTCTGCGCGCGGCTTTGCCGCCGATGACGCCGCTGGAAACCGAAGCCGAGGCGCTGGACTGGCTGCGCGAGTTGGCAGCCTCACATTCAAGCGCCTGACCCCCCGGGG
>JACDQM010000006.1 GCA_015657635.1 Roseateles sp. | reverse complement strand
TGATCTTGTTCCTTGACCACGCCGACATGTGGCAGAGCTTCTCTTCGGTGTCGGCGATCAGCTTCGAAGGGCAGTCCAGGTTCTGCTTGAACTTGTCGTGCGAGACCATATTGTCCCGCGACGACGCCCAGCACCACGGCGCCGGCCTTCACGAAGTCCTTGTGGCGGTCACGGAACTGCATGGCTTCGGTGGTGCAACCCGGCGTGTTGTCCTTGGGATAGAAGTACAACACCACGGCTTGACCCAGAAAGGAATGCGGTGTGAACTTCAGGCCGCCGGTGGCGAGAGCTTCAATTTCCGGAAGGGGTTTGTTGAGCGCTGGCGTCATGAGGCGTTCTATAGGAGAGGGTGCCCGGCTGGGCATAGCCCGGGATTATACGTTGAACGCACAGCGTCTCCGGCGACCCCCTTGTCGCCCCTTGGAGGGATGCGCCGCAAAGGCGCTCAGGACTCGATCAACAGCGCCGCCAGAACTGAGCGCCCCTCGCTGGACAGCACGTTGTAGGTGCGGCAGGCCGCTGCCAGATCCATGGTCTCGATGCCGATGCGGGCTTCGATCAGGCCGCGATACAGCGCCGGTCGTGCGAACCTCAGTTTATTGCCACTGCCAAAGACCACAAGCTCTGGCTTCAAAGCGAGGATCTGCTCGAAGTGAGCTTCGTCCAGCGCATCGAACTGCGACACATTCCAGGCTTGCACGGCACCCTGCCAGGGCACCAGCAGGCTGCTGCTGTGAACCCGGCCATTGACCCAGACGCGTGAGCCGTCGTGGCGTGAAATGCTGTTGCCGCCTTGCGGCTCATCGAGTTGGAACTTCATGCGCTGTGTCGCGGGTGTCGTGCCCTTCGATGCGCGCAGCTTGCGGCGTGGCGGATTGGCACTAACCCTGTGTTTAAATTCAACGTTTTGCGGCGCAGCATAACCGCAGCCCTATTTCCCTATCGGAGTCCGTCTTGAAGACCATCGCCAAGTCCAGCAAGCTCGCCAATGTCTGCTATGACATCCGTGGACCTGTGCTGGACAAGGCGCGGCAGATGGAGGAAGAGGGTCAGAAGATCATCAAGCTGAACATCGGCAACGTCGCCGCCTTCGGCCTGGAGCCGCCTGACGAGATCGTGCAGGACATGATCCGCAACCTGGGCGGCCAGATCGCTGCGGGCTACACCGACAGCAAGGGGCTTTTTGCGCCGCGCAAGAGCGTGGTGCATTACAGCCAGGAAAAGCGCATCGCCGGCGTGACGGTCGACGACGTCTATCTGGGCAATGGCGCCAGCGAGCTCATCACCATGAGCATGAACGCGCTGCTCAATAGCGGCGATGAGATCCTGGTGCCGGCGCCCGACTATCCACTGTGGACGGCCAGCGTGGCCCTGGCCGGTGGCAGCCCGGTGCACTACATCTGCGACGAGCAGGCCGGCTGGATGCCCGATATCGAGGACATTCGCCGCAAGATCACGCCCAATACCAAAGGCATTGTCGTCATCAACCCGAACAATCCCACCGGTGCGCTGTATCCCGACAGCGTGCTGCTGGAGATCGTCGAGATTGCCCGCCAGCACCAGTTGATCGTCTTTGCTGACGAGATCTACGACAAGACGCTGTACGACGGCAACACGCACACCAGCATCGCCTCGCTGGCCGACGATGTGCTGTTCCTGACCTTCAACGGCCTGTCTAAAAACTACCGCGCCTGCGGCTACCGCGCTGGTTGGATGATCGTCTCGGGCGCCAAACGCGGCGGCAAGGACTACATCGAGGGCCTGAACATGTTGGCCTCGATGCGCCTGTGCGCCAACACGCCGGGCCAGCTGGCGATCCAGACGGCCCTGGGCGGCTACCAGAGCATCAAGGACCTGGTCGCGCCCGGAGGGCGGCTGTGCCGCCAGCGCGACCTCGCCTACGAGCTGTTGGCGCAGATTCCCGGCGTTAGCGTGGTCAAACCCAAAGCGGCTTTGTATATGTTCCCTCGCCTGGACCCCAAGATCTATCCGATCGAGGACGACCAGCAGTTCGCCTACGAACTGCTGGCCGAGGAAAAGGTGCTGATCGTGCAGGGGACGGGCTTCAACTGGACAGCCCCCGATCACTTCCGCCTGGTGTTCCTGCCGAATACGGACGATCTCCGTGATGCCATCGGCCGCATCGAGCGCTTCCTGGCGCATTACCGCAAGCGCCACGGGACATGACCCACCCCCGGAGAGCCTGCGGCGCGCCAAGGCACAGCGGCCTTGGCCGTCGCCAGGCACGGTCAGTCCTCGAGACTGCCAGTGTCCGGGAAACGCCCCCTCAAGTGGGGCGCCCGGTGGCCCGGCCAAGCCGGTTCCACGGGTGCCGCTTGGGACTACAAGTTGAGATGAAGTGAGTGAGTACGAGATGAAAGCGATCAAAGTTGGCCTGTTGGGCATCGGCACCGTGGGCAGCGGCACCTTCAATGTGCTGCGCCGCAACCAGGATGTGATACGTGGCCGCGCCGGCCGCGGCATCGAGATTGCGATGGTTGCCGACCTGAACATCGAGCGCGCGCGCGAGATCGTCGGCGACGCCGCCGTGGTCGTGAGCGATGCGCGCGAGTTGATTGCCAATCCCGAGATCGACATCGTCGTCGAGCTGATCGGCGGCTACGGCATTGCCAAGGCCCTGGTGCTGGAGGCGATTGCTGCCGGCAAGCATGTGGTCACCGCCAACAAGGCGCTGCTGGCCGTGCATGGCACGGAAATCTTCGCGGCTGCGCATGCCAAGGGCGTGATCGTGGCGTTCGAAGCTGCAGTGGCCGGCGGCATCCCCATCATCAAGGCCCTGCGCGAAGGCCTGACGGCCAACCGCATCGAGTGGATCGCCGGCATCATCAATGGCACCACCAACTTCATCCTGTCGGAGATGCGTGGCAAGGGCCTGGACTTTGGCGTGGTGCTGAAGGAAGCGCAGCGCCTGGGCTATGCAGAGGCCGATCCGACCTTCGACATCGAAGGTGTGGACGCCGCGCACAAGGCCACCATCATGTCGGCCATCGCCTTCGGCATTCCGGTGCAGTTCGACAAGGCCCATGTGGAAGGCATCACCAAGCTGCAGGCGGCTGACATCAAGTACGCCGAGCAGCTGGGCTACCGCATCAAGCTGCTGGGCATTGCGCGCCGTCGTGACAATGGCATCGAGCTGCGCGTGCATCCCACGCTGATCCCGTCGCAACGCCTGATCGCCAATGTCGAAGGCGCGATGAATGCCGTGGTGGTGCAGGGCGATGCCGTCGGCACCACGCTGTACTACGGCAAGGGTGCAGGCTCCGAGCCCACCGCCTCGGCCGTGATCGCCGATCTGGTGGACATCACCCGCCTGCACACCGCCGACCCCGACCACCGCGTGCCGCACCTGGCCTTCCAGCCGGATGCGATGAACGACACGCCCATCCTGGCCATGGACGATGTGGTCACCGCCTTCTACCTGCGCCTGTGCGTGGCCGACCAGGCCGGCGTGCTGTCCAGCATCACCACCATCCTGGCCGAGAACGACATCTCGATCGATGCGGTGCTGCAGCGTGAATCTGCCGAGGGCGAGAAGCAGACCGACCTGATCATCCTGACCCACGACACCGTCGAGGGCCGCATGAACAAGGCGCTGTCGCAGATGCAGGCGCTGCCGACCGTGCTGGCGCCCATCGTCAAGCTGCGTAAAGAGGAACTGGCCTGATGCGTTATGTCAGCACCCGCGGCGACACGACTGAGCGCCGCTTTTGCGAGATCCTGCTCGAAGGCCTGGCGCCGGACGGCGGCCTCTACCTACCGTTGCAGTACCCGAAGGTCGACGATGCGACGCTCTCGAAGTGGCGCGGCCTGGCCTATGCCGACCTGGCTTTCGAGATCCTGAGCCTCTATATCGACGACATCCCGGCCGAGGATCTGCGCGCCATCGCGCGCCGCACCTACACGGCCGAAGTTTTCGGCGCGCCCGAGATCACGCCCTTGAAGCCGCTGGAGCCGGGTCTGGCGCTCGAAGCCCTGTCCAACGGCCCCACGCTGGCCTTCAAGGACATGGCGATGCAGCTGCTGGGCCAGCTGTTCGAGTACGAACTGAAGCGTCGCGGCGAAACACTCAACATCCTGGGTGCGACCTCGGGCGACACCGGCAGCGCGGCCGAATACGCGATGCGCGGCAAGCAGGGCGTCAACGTCTTCATGCTCAGCCCGCATGGCCGCATGAGCCCCTTCCAGCAGGCGCAGATGTTCAGCCTGCAGGACGCCAATATCCACAACATCGCGATCGAAGGCGTGTTCGACGACTGCCAGGACATCGTCAAGGCGGTGTCCAACGATCTGGACTTCAAGCGCAAGTACAAGATCGGCACCGTCAACTCGATCAACTGGGCGCGTCTTCTGGCGCAAGTCGTCTATTACTTCGCCGGCTACTTCCAGGCCACCAAGTCCAATAGCGAGAAGGTCAGTTTCTGCGTGCCCTCGGGCAACTTCGGCAATGTCTGCGCCGGCCATGTGGCGCGCATGATGGGCCTGCCGATCGCCGAGCTGGTGGTGGCCACCAACGAGAACGACGTGCTCGACGAGTTCTTCCGCAGCGGCGTCTATCGCGTGCGCGGCTCGGCCGAGACGCATGAGACCTCCAGCCCCTCGATGGACATCTCCAAGGCCAGCAACTTCGAGCGCTTCGTGTTCGACCTGCTGGGCCGCGACGGCGCGCGCACCAAGGCCTTGTTCGGCGAGGCGGTGGCCAAGCAAGGCCGATTCGAGATCAGCGCCGAGGAATTCGCGCGTATCGCCGGCTATGGCTTTGCCTCGGGCCGCTCCACCCATGCTGACCGCCTGGCCACGATCCGCAGCTGCTATGCAAGCTACGGCGTGTTGATCGACACCCACACGGCCGATGGCCTGAAGGTGGCGCTGGAGCAGCGTGAAGCGGGCGTCACCATGCTGGTGCTGGAGACGGCACTGCCGGCCAAGTTCGCCGCCACCATCCAGGAAGCGCTGGCCATCGAGCCGCCGCGTCCGGCGGGGCTGGAAAACATCGAAGCCCTGCCCAAGCGCGTCACGGTGATGCCGGTGGATGTGCAGCAGGTCAAGGACTTCGTCCGCAGCCATGTCTGAAGCACCGCGGCGTCCGACCATGCAGAGCCTGGACGAGGCACTGGAGCGCCTGCCGGCGCGCGTGGCGCCGCTGGGTCAGCTCGAGACCCTGTCCACGGCCGAGGCCTTGGGCCGCGTGCTGGCCGCTGATGTGGTGTCGGCCCTGGACGTGCCGCCGGCCGACAACACCAGCATGGACGGCTATGCCCTGTGTGCCGCCGATGTGGCAGGTCCTGGCACCGTGCTGCCGGTGGCGCAGCGCGTGCCGGCCGGCGTGGTGGGCGCTCTGCATCAGCCGGGCACCGCAGCCCGCATCTTCACCGGTGCACAGATTCCGATCGGCGCCGATGCGGTGGTGATGCAGGAGCAGTGCGAGGCCGTGCCCGGGGAATCGGGCGAGGGCCTGGGCAGCGTGCGTGTCAACGCCGAGGTGCAGAGCGGCCAGTGGATTCGCTGCCAGGGCGAGGATGTGCGCAAGGATTCGGTCGTGCTCACCGCCGGCCACAAGCTCGACGCTGCGGCCCTGGGCCTGGCTGCTACGGTGGGCGCTGCCCAGCTGACGGTGGCACGCCGCCCGCGCGTGGCGCTGTTCTCCACCGGCGATGAGCTGGTGATGCCGGGCGAGCCGCTCAAGCCCGGTGCGATCTACAACAGCAACCGCTTCACGCTGCGCGGCCTGCTGCAAGGCCTCGGCTGCGAGGTGGTCGATCTGGGCATCGTGCCCGACCAGCTGGATGCCACGCGCGCAGCGCTGCGCGAAGCCGCAAGCCAGGCGGATCTGATCATCACCTCGGGCGGCGTCTCGGTCGGCGAGGAAGACCATCTGCGCCCCGCGGTGCAGGCCGAAGGCGAGCTGGACCTGTGGCAGATCGCCATGAAGCCCGGCAAACCGCTGGCCTTCGGCCGCATTTTTTGTGAGCCCCTGGCCGGCGTACCGGCAGCCCCCCAAGGGGGTGCAAGCCGCTCTTGGGAGCGGCCCGGCGAGCGCCTGGGCAGCTGGTTCATCGGCCTGCCGGGCAATCCGGTTTCCAGCTTCGTCACCTTCCTGCTGCTGGTGCGTCCGGTGATCCTGCGGCTGCAGGGCGCCACGCGACTGGCGCCACGCCGCTTCGCGCTGCGCGCCGATTTCGCCTGGCCCAAGCCCGATCGGCGCCGCGAGTTTCTGCGTGTGCGCCTGAACGACAGCGGCGGCCTGGATCTGTTTCCCAATCAGAGTTCGGGCGTGCTGAGCTCGGCCGTCTGGGCCGATGGGCTGGTGGACAACCCCGCCGGCGCGCCCATCGCGCTGGGCGACAGCGTCAGCTTCATCCCGTTTTCAGAAGTGTTGTCATGAGCCAGACGAATATCACCGTGCGTTACTTCGCCTCGCTGCGCGAAGCGCTGGGCGCCAGCGAAAGCCTGGCCTGGCAGCCCGGCATGAGCCTGGGCGGCCTGCGTGACCAGCTGCTGGCGCGCGGCGAGCCGCATGCCTCGGCGCTGAGCCGTACGCGCGCGTTGCGCTGCGCGCTGAACCAGCAGATCGCCAAGGAAGACGCGTTGATTCCCGAAGGCGCCGAAGTCGCCTTCTTCCCGCCGGTTACTGGCGCTGAACGGCCCGCTGGCGCCATGCAGGGACTGCACCTGACGGCTGATCTGCGCGGCTGCGATCCCGCCCAGCCCTTGATGGCTGATGTCACGGCGCTGCAGGCCCTGTGCGTGGATGCCGTCGAGGCCGCTGGCCTGGGTGCGGTGGCCGAGCTGTTCCACCGCTTCACGCCAGCGCCAGGCGAGGCGCAGAGCGGCATCACCGGCGTGGTGCTGCTGGCTGAATCGCATCTGGCGGTGCACACCTGGCCCGAGCTGGGCGCGGTGACGCTGGATGTCTATGCCTGCAATCTGGGGCGTGACAACAGTGCGCGTGTCGAAGCGCTGATGGCGCAACTCGTCGAAGCTTTCGCGCCGACAGGTGTGCAGCGTCAGCTCTTGCGCCGCGGCGACTGAACCTCGCGGGCCAAGCGGGCCGCGACGGCGGCGCCCTGTGTGTAGGCTTCCTCAAAGACCGAATAGCCGGCCACATCGCTGTGCGCGAAATGCAGCCGGCCTTGCGGCTGCTCGCGCAAGGCAGCCAGCGCCGCGGACCCGCGCACGCCCGGCGTCGGGATGCTCATCGCATGGCCCCAGCGCGCCAGGTCGATGCGCTGCAGCTGCTGTGGCAGATCGGCGTGGGTGTGAGCCAGCTCGGCGATCACCGCCTGCGCCCATGTCGTCCAGTCATCGCTCAGCAGCGCTGCGCGCTGCTGGCGCGGCAGCGCCCAGTAGTGCGTGATGAGGCTGGGGCGGGGCGTCGGGTCCAAGGTCTGATGGCGCGCATCCACATAGCCCAGCGCCGGGCTGCCGTAGGTCACGCTGTCCCAGGCCGGGCCGACGCCGGGCCGGTCCAGCAGCGCGGACTTGAGGCTGAGGTTGCTGACCAGCCAGGGCGCATAACTGATCTGTTGCGTGGCGGCCTGCAGCGCCGGTGGCACAGCCTCCAGCAGGCGCTGGGCGACGAAAAGCGGCGTGGCCAACACCAGCTGGCTGGCGCTCCAGCGCTCGGGTGCTTGTGTGGTCTCGTTCCAGGCCAGCAACTCGACCTGATGCCGGCTCTCGCGCACCCGCAGCACGCTGCGGCCGGTGAACAGCTGCTCTGACAAGCCTTGCGCCATGCGCTGGGTCAGCCAAGCGTTGCCCTCGGGCCAGGTCAGCACGGCATCGCGCTCGCCTTCGGCATCGCCGGGCGCATGAAAGCCGTGGCGGCTGGCGAAGTACTGAATGCCGGCCCAGGCTGAGACTTCGGCGAGGCCGGCGCCGTAATCGTCGCGGCAGCAGTAGTCGAGATACCAGAGCAGGCCGGCCTCATCCAGTTGCTGCGCCTGCAGCCACTGCGCCATCGTCTGGCCGTCGAGCGCGGCATGCGCGGCTGTCCAGCGCGCGCGGCGGCTGGGCATGGCAAAGCCCAGCTCGCGCCGGGCCTGATTGACCCGCATCGCAAAGCGCCGGTATTGCGCCTGGCGCAGCGGCAGATCGTCGGTGGGCGGCAGCAGGCCCTCCACCCATTCGCCCTCATAGAAGAGGCGCTCCTGCGGGCTGTGGCAGAGATGGCGCTCGTCATAGACGGTGCGGCCCAGTTCGGTCCGCGCCAGGCCCAGCTCGAACAGCAGCTGCTGCACTTCGCGCGCCTCGGCGCCCGGCAGCGGCAGGTAATGCGCGCCCAGCGGGCAGGGCTGCCGCCGATCTGATGCGCGCGGGCATTGCCGCCGGCCTGGTCTTCCAGCTCCAGCAGCGCGCAATCGATGCCGCCTGCCTGCAAGGCTCGCGCGCAGGCAAGACCTGACACGCCGCCGCCGACGATCAGCACCTCGGTGCGCCGCATGGGGCCATCGCTCCAGGCCGGTGGCGCCTGGCGCAGGCGGTGGCCGCGCGCCGCACTGGCGCCGACCCAGCCGCCTTGCAGCGGTGCTGACGGCGCCTCGCAGCCCGCCAACGGCAGCCCGGCTGCGGCCAACAGCAGTTCGCGCCTGCGCAGCTGGGGCGCCATCAGTGCAGCTTGCCCCACTCGGCCTCGAACTCCTGCACCAGCACCTGGTTGGAGAGGCGATTCACCTGGGTGGGTAGGCGGGCCATGTCGGGCGGGAACTGCGTCATGGCCGGCAGGCCTTCGACGCTGAGAAAGCGTAGCCCTTCAGGCAGCTGGCTCGGCGGGCTCCAGGGCCGGCGCGAGGCCAGCACAAAGCCCCACTCGCCGAAGCTGGGCACATGGGCGTGATAGGGCGTGGTGCTCAGTCCCACCGCCTCGATGGTGTTCACCACGGTCCAGAAACTGCGGCGCGCCACCAGTGGCGAGGTGGACTGCACCACGGCAAAGCCGCCGGCTGACAGATGCTGGTCGACCAACTGGTAGAAGCTGGTGGTGTAGAGCTTGCCCAGCGCGAAATTGCTGGGGTCGGGGAAGTCGATCACGATCACGTCGAAGACCTCCTTCGACTGCTCCAGCCAGCCAAAGGCGTCGGTGTTGACGATCTTCAGCTTGTCGCTCTTCAGCGCGCCGCCGTTGAGTCGGCTCAGCAGCGGCAGCGTGGCAAAGAGCCGCGTCATATGCGGGTCCAGCTCGACCAGCGTCACCTGCTCGACGCTGGGGTAGCGCAGCACCTCGCGCACCGCCATGCCGTCGCCGCCGCCCAGCACCAGAACCCGCTTGGGCGCGCCATGCGCCGCCATGGCCGGGTGCACCAGGGACTCGTGATAGCGGTACTCGTCGCGTGAGTGGAACTGCAGATTGCCGTTCAGGAACAGGCGCGTGCCGGCGCGGCTGTCGGTCACGACCACACGCTGGTAGTCGCTGCTTTCACGCACCACGATGTGGTCGCCGTAGAAGCGGTCTTCGGCCCAGGTGCTCAAGGTCTCGGCCTGGAACATCGCGCCCAGCAGGAGCGCCAGGCTGACGGCGCAGGCCCAGGCCAGGCTGCGCCAGGCGCGCAGCTCGGCGCGGAACAGCCACAGCGCCCAGATCGCCACCAGCACATTCAGCAGGCCGAAGAACACGCCGGTGCGTATCAGCCCTAGATGCGGCACCAGCAGCAGTGGGAAGGCCACCGCCACCAGCAGCGCGCCCAGGTAGTCGAAGGTCAGCACCTGCGAGACCAGCTCGCTCAGCCGGTAACGCTGGCTGAAGTGGGCCTTCAGAATGCGCATCACCAGCGGAATCTCCAGCCCCACCAGCGCGCCCACCAGCAGCACCAGGCCGTAGAGCAGCACGCGAAAGCCGGCCAGCTGATCGGGCGGCAGCAGGCTGTGCGCGGTGAACAGCGCGGCTGGCATCAGCCCGCCGATCACGCCCACCAGCAACTCGATCTTCAGGAACTGCGCGATCAGCTGGCGTTCGACATAGCGGCTGAGCCAGGAGCCCAGTCCCATCGCGAACAGATAGGCGCCGATGATGGTGCTGAACTGCAGCACCGAGTCGCCAAGCAGATAACTGGCGAGCGCACCGGCCGCCAGTTCATAGACCAGGCCGCAGGCGGCAATGACGAAGACGCTGCCGAGCAGCAGCAGTTCGGGCAGGGAGGCGCGCGACGGTGCGGGCGCTGAGGCGCTGGGCTCGTTCAATTGGAATCTAGGGCAGCGGCAAGAGGCCGTCGGTCGCTGGCTTGCAGCAGCTTGGCGCAGAAGCGCGCCAGATGCGGGTCGCTGTGGCTCAGCGGCAGTGCGTGCTGGTCGAACCAGCGCACCGAGGCGAATTCCTCAGCGTCGAAATCAATGCGCTGCCCGCTGGGCACGCGCACCAGGTACCACAGCGACACATCGGTATGGCCGGCGGTCAGCCCGACGGTCTCGGTGGCGGTGATGAACAGCGGCGCGCCGACGGGCTCGGGGGGCGCGAAGCCCAGCTCTTCGACAATCTCGCGCGCCACGGTGTCGCGCGGATGCTCGCCCGGCTCCACATGGCCGCCGGGCGGCAGCCACAGCAGCGCCTTGCGGTGCTCGACCAGCAGCAGGCGCTGCGCGTCATCGACGACGGCGAAATAGGACACCAGGTGCCTCAGCGGCGTGGCCGGCTTGGCCAGGCGGCACAGCTCGGCACCGCTGGCGATCCAGTCCAACGCCTGTTGCTGATGCGCGGCTTCCAGCGCATCGAGCGGCCGCAGCGCAGCCACTTCGGCGTGGATCTGCTGGCGCAGCGTTTGTTCGCTCACCCGCTCAGCCCTTGATCGCCGCCGCGACGATCATGCCGATGGCGATGCACTTGGCCGCCACCACCACGGCCAGCGCCAGGTTCTTGTGCTCGACGATCTCTTCCCACAGCTTGTAGGGCGTCAGCTTGTCGACGATGACGAAGCTGATCCAGAAGATCAGCACGCCGATCACGGCGTACAGGATTGAGCCCAGCACGACGGCGGGCTTGAGCCATTCGATGTCCATCACTGCACTCCTTCAGGGTATGGGTTTGCTTGCTGTTCGTGTCACTTGTGCCCACCGCCGCCACTGCTGTAGCCGCCGTAGGAGCCGCCGCCCGAGCCGGTGCGCACGCCGCTTCCGCTGCTGCGCTGCTTGCACTGCTGGTATTCGCTGCTGGCCGCGCCATAGGTGTTCTTGTAGGGCTCGCAATCGTCCTTGCTGCAGGCGCGCAGCAGCGCAAACAGCAGGACGATCAGCAGCAGGCCGATGACGATATTGCGCAGCAGCTTGCCGGGCTCGAAGCTGAGGCTCTTGGCATCGCGCTGCAGCGCTGCGGTCTGATCGGCGGCCAGCTTGAAGGCGCGCAGCACTTCAGACGCGTCCAGCGTGCGGCCCTGGCTCCAGGTCACCTCGTTGCCGGTCTGTTCGCGGCTCAGCAGCTCGGTGCGGGTGCCGCTCTTGGATTCGAAATCGCTGACGAGGGCGCGTTCCTCGCGCTTGACGCGCCAGTAGAACTCGCCCAGCACATAGGTGACTTTGGCGGTGTAGGTCCAGCGCTTCTTGTAGGTCTTGCCCTGCCATTCCATCGCGCCGCCACCGGCCGCGCGTGGCGCGCCGGTCAGTGGCCGCACCAGGCTCCAGCCTTCCTCGGTATCAACCAGAAAGGCAAAGCCTTCGAGCTTGTTGAAGAGCAGGTATTCGCGCCAGAAGGTCTGCTCGTCGTCGGCAGTTTCCGGCAGATCGCAGCGTTCCAGATAGCCGACCACCTGCCAGGGCTTGGGTACGCCGCCGCTGAAGGCCAGCTGGCCGGTCGTGCCCAGCGGGATCTGCGGCTGCATGCCGTTCATCTGGCCGTAATGCTTCAGGTCAGCGCCCAGCTCGGTGGAGATGTCGACCACCGCATGGCATTGCTCGCAGACGATGGACTGGCTGTTCTCCAGCCGCTGCGTGAGGGCCGCGCCGCAGCTGGGGCAGGGCCTGGCCTTGGAGGCCAAGGTCTTGCTGCTGTCCTCGCGCAGGCCGCTCATGGCCAGCTCGGCCAACTGCACCGGGCGGCCGACCGACCAGCTGGGCGCTGCCGGCTGGCTGTAGTCCAGCGTGGCGACTTCGTCCTTTGCGTTGCGCAGGTCGGCCACCCAGAAGCTGTTCAGCAGCTCGGGTGCATGTGGCAGTTCGCCTTCGGCGGCCAGCAGCGTGGCCTCGACCTTGGAGGCCACCTGCCAGGGCAGGCCGGCGACGATCTGCTGCGCGCCCACCACCAGTGCTTCGGCCGGCGGCGGCGCTTCGGCGAGCGGCGCCTCGAAGGCGATCACGAAGGCGCCGTTGTCTTCCGACAGCCAGGCGCTGCGGCCCTGGTCGAACAGGATGTGCCACTCGTTCCAGCCGCCCTCGGCATAGCGCAGCTGCAGCCGGCCGACCACGCTGAAGCCCTCGCCGGCATGGCGCCCGTTGGCGCCGAGTTGCAGCGGGGAATAGTCCTCGAACAGCTCGGCGCTCTGGCCGATCTTGCGCAGCGCCTCGCCCTCGCGCAGCAGGGTGGATCGGCAGAAACTGCAGACCGTGCTGGCGGACGCGGCCGAGGCGAACTCGACCGGCGCGCCGCAGTTGGGACAGGCCGCCTGCCAGCGGCGCTGGGTGCTCGAGCTCAAGACCCGGTCAGCCCAGCTTCTTCAGGAGCTCGGCCTTCTTGGCCGCGAACTCTTCGTCGGTCAGGATGCCCTTGCTCTTCAGATCGCCCAGCTTCTCCAGCATCGCCATGATCTGCTCGGGGCTCTGCGCTGGCGCAGCGGCGGCCGCCGCACCCACGCCGACCCCGAGGCCCTGGCCCAGCTGCTGCGCCATCACCTGGCCTAGCGCAAGACCTGCCCCCAGGCCCATTGCGTCGCCGGCGACGCCTCCGCCCGAGGCGGCACCTTCGGCCATCTTGGGCAGCGACTGCGCGGTCTGGTACTGCATGAACTGGCCCATGTTCTGGCCGATCATGCCCATTCCGATCTTCTGATCAAGGATCTTCTGCAGTTCTTCGGGCAGCGAGACGCTCTGCAGCGTGACGCTGTCCAGCGCCAGGCCCAGCTTCTCGAACTCGGGCGCGGTGGCGGCCTGCAGCTGCTTGGCGAACTCGATCTGGTTGGCGGCCAGGTCCAGGAAGGGGATGCCGCTGGCGGCCACCGCATCGGCGATGTGCTGCAGCATCAGGCCGCGCAGCTGGCCTTCGAGCTCCTGCACCGTGTAGGTCTCGCGCGTGCCGGCGATCTGGCTGTGGAACTGCTTGGCATCGGCGATGTGCCAGGCGTAATTGCCGAAGGCGCGCAGGCGCACCGCGCCGAAATCCTTGTCGCGGATGGTGATGGGCTGCGGCGTGCCCCAGCGTTGGTCGATCTGCTGGCGCGTGCTGAAGAAGTAGACATCGCTCTTGAACGGGGACTCGAACAGCTTGTCCCAGTTCTTCAGATAGGTCAGCACCGGCAGGGTCTGCGTCGTCAGCGTGTACATGCCGGGTCCGAACACATCGGCCACCTGGCCTTCGTTGACGAAGACGGCGATCTGCGTTTCGCGCACCGTCAGCGAGGCGCCGTTCTGGATTTCCATGCCTGCCATCGGAAATCTCCAGGCCAGCGTGCCGTCGCCGGACTCGGTCCATTGCAGAACGTCGATGAACTGTTTCTTGATGAAATCCATCAGGGCCATGGCGTGCTCCTTGCTGAAAGGTGCGGGCAGTATCCCAGACCCTGGGGCCGGCTCTGGACACACCAACGGGGGGTGACTTTCAGCTGCGGCGACGCGAGCCGGCGGCACCGGCCAGCATGGTGGCGGCCATGGCCCAGAACAGCGGCGCCACGCCCAGCGCCGCGCCGACGGCGCCGAACAGCAGCGGCATCACGGTCTGGCTGGTGTTGATCAGCGTGGTGCGCAGGCCCAGCGCCTCGGCAGCGCGGCCCTCGGGCGCCGACTGGTGCAGCAGCGTCAGCACCATGGGCTGCGGGGCGCCCAGCCCCAGGCCGAGCACGAAGGTGATGGCCATCAGCACGCCGACGCTGTGCGTGAACGGCACCGCGACATAGGCTGCACCGGCGATCACCAGCGAACCCATCAGCAGGCCCCAGGGCCGCACACGGTGCGCAAAAAAGGGCATCGCCAGGCGCACCGCGAAAGTGGCCGCTGCGAAGGCGCCCATCACGATGCCGATCTGAGAGGGCCGCAGGCCGATCTGCGCGCCATAGACCGGAATCGCGAAGTTGTAGATGTCCCAACCGACCGTCAGGATGGCCATGGCGATGAAGAGCCGTCGCAGCTCGGGGTCGCGCAAGAGCTCGAACACATGGCCTTTGGGGGCCAGGTCTTGCTTGGCGCGCGTGGCGCCATTGGGCAGCAGCCTGGCCCACAACGCCAGCAAGGGCATCACGGTGAACAGCGCCAGGATCAGGAAGCAGGCGCGGTAGCCCAGGCTCTCGATCGACATGCCCACCAGCAGCGGCGCGACGAAGGCCGAGGTCGAGAAGCCTAGGGCGACATAGCTGAAGTTGACGGTGCGCTCTTCGGGCGCGCTCATCTCGCCGACCGCGTGATAGGCCGCCACATTGATCAGCATGAAGGACACGCCGACCAGCACGGCCGTCACATACAGGCTCGCGACATGGGGCACAGCAAAGGGCGCGATGGTGCCCAGGCCCACGCCCAGCGTGCCCAGCAGCATCGGGCGCTGGATGCCGCGCCGGTCGATCCAGCGGCCGGCGGCCACCGAGCTCAGCGCCGGCAGCAGCGCATAGAGCGCAACCAGCGTGCCGACGGTGAAGGTGGAAGCGCCCTGGTGGATCGCATACAGAGCCACGGCGATCCGGCTGCCGTTGAACGCGACATGGGTCAGGACCAGCAGGATGACGATCAGGGGCAGGGGGCGCATGGCTGCCTGATTTTAGGAAGCGGATCGCCTGCCTGCGCCTGGCCTGCCGACCGCTGCAGCCGCGCATCGCACGGCTGCACGGATGGGTGCGGAAATCAGAGCGAGGGCCAGATGCCCGGTTCGATGTCCAGGCGCAGATACCAGTCCGAGGGCAGGGTGCCGGCCCACACCAGATTGTGGTGCGGCAGCAGGCGGCGCTTGGCAAAGGTCATGCGGGCATCGGTCAGTGCCAGCAAGGTGCGTGCGCTCCAGTTCGCGCCGGCCGGCGACGCGGCCACGCCGACGGTGATCGTCAGCCCGCGGCCCAGCGCCGAGAAGGCCTGAGCCGCCTCGCCGCGCAGACGCTCGGCTACATCAAGCGCGGCCGCCAGATCATGGCTGGGCAGCAGCAGCATGAACTCATCGGAGCCCATATGCACCAGGGTCGAGGCCGCCGGCTTGTGCTGCATCAGCAGCTCGGCCAGGCTTTGCAGCACTGCATGGGCCTTGTCGCCCCCGGCCTGGTCTTGGTAGTCCTTGAAGTGATCCACATCGAGCGTCAGGGTGGCCAGCGGCTGCGCGCTGCTGCGCGCTAGTGCAGCGGCGGCATCCAGCTCGGTGAGCATGGCCTCGCGCCCGAGCAGTCCAGGCAGATCCAGCGAGTCGGCGACGAGTGTGGGCATGCAGTACTCCGGATGACGAGGATCGGCCCATGCTAGCCAGCGCATCCGGCTTGACCATGCTCCATAACCCTCGGCTCCCGGGCGAAGCCCTGGCAGTTCGAGCCATCGGCCGGAGGTCGCGGTCCTAGAATGATTTTGTTGCCAGGCACAGGAAGCGCATGACCGCTGAAGTTCGAACGCCATCGAGTGCAGGATTCTGGGCCCGCCTTGCGGCACCGTCGTCAGACGGGGCGGCGACCCGCCAGCTGCTGCTCGTCGGCCTGCTGCTGATGGGCTTCGTCGTGGCGACGCTCACCTGGCAGTCCGCGCGGGTGGAATCAGACCGTCTGAATCACTTCAAGGGCGAGCTGCAGCATGCGGCCGAACTCATCGATGTGACGTTGACCCAGCAGCTGCAGAACCTGGACCATGGCTTGCTGTTCCTGCGCGAGCAGGCGCTGCACCACCGTGAAGACCTGCCCCGCAGCGCAGAGCTGCTCCGGCATGATGTGTCGATGGGCCAGGCGGTGCATGTCACCGTCCTCGATCATCAAGGACACGTGCTGTTCTCGGACCAGCCCACGCCGGAGCCGCTGCAGCCGCTGGCGGACCGTCCTGCTTACAAGACCTTTGTCGCCGGCGGCGCCGACCAGTTGCACATCGAAGAGCCGATGCTGGATCCGCAGACCCGACGCTGGTTCCTGCGCCTGTCGCGGCCGGTGCTCGGGCCGGATGGAAGCTTCCAGGGCATCGTGGAACTGCGCTTGCCACCCGAGCAGCTGACGCGCTTCATGCAAGGCCTGACCCTGGCTTCGGACACGCTGGTGTCGGTGGCCTCCAGCAGCGGGGCCTTGCTGAGCCGCACCGTCGAGCTCGAGCGCTACCGCAACGCCAAGCTCGATGAGGCGCAACTGCGCACGCTGCGGCAGCAGACGGCCGGCTTCCGCTTGGCGGTATCGCCGCTCGATCAGGTCGAGCGCGGCACGGCCCATCGCTGGCTGGCCAGCTTTCCCTTGCTCTTGCTGGTGTCGCGTGAGCCGGTGCTGATGCGGGCCGAGATCAAATCCGTGCGCCAGAACCTGGTGCAGATCGGATTGCTTGCGGCGCTGCTGGTGGGCGGCTCGCTGGCTGCGCTGGCGCGCTCATTGCGGCAGCGGCAGCAGATCGCCACCCGCCTGCGCAAGGCCCACCATCGCCTGCTGGAAGCACAGCGCATTGCCCGTCTGGGCAGCTGGGAACTGGACCCCGAGACGCGGCAGCTGCATCTGTCCGACGAAGCCTTTCGCATCTTCGAGCTTGATCCGCAGACCCCGGCTGCCGAGATCTATCAACAGGCCCTGGACCGGGTCCATCCCGATGACAGGGCGATGGCGACTTCCGCTTACCGCCAGGCCCTGCGCGCCGAGGGCTCCTATGACTTCAACCATCGCCTGCTGCTGCCTTCAGCCGGCGAATGCTGGGTGCACGCGCGCGGACGGGTCAGCTTTGACTCGCGGGGCAAGGCGATCAGCCTGGCCGGCACCGTGCAGGACATCAGCGCGCGGCGGCGCGAAGAGGCCGAGCGCGAGGCCCTGAATCGCGACAAGCTGCTGCTGCTGGACTCCACCGGCGAAGGTATCTATGGCATCGATACCGATGGGCGCTGCACCTTCATCAATCAGGCCGGGGCGCAGATGCTGGGCTATCAGGTGGCGGAGCTGATCGGCCGCGACATCCACGAGCTGATCCATCACCACCGCGCCGATGGCAGCCACTATCCGTCGGCGCAATGCCCGGTGTTCCTGGCGACGCTGTCCGGTGACTCCTGCCGCCGCGATGACGAGGTGTTCTGGCACCGCAATGGGCAGGCGATTGCCGTCGAATACGCGGCCCATCCGGTGCGTGATGGCGAGGTGGTCAGCGGCACGGTGGTGACCTTCTCCGACATCTCGGCGCGCAAGCGTGCCGAGCTGGAATTGCGCATCGCCGAAGCGGCGTTCCAGACGCAGGAAGGCATGTTTGTCACCGACGCCGAAGGCAGCATCCTGCGCGTCAACCGCGCCTTCACCGAAATCACCGGCTATACCGCCGCCGAGATCGTCGGCAAGAACCCGCGCGAGCGCAGCTCAGGCCGGCAGGATGCGGCCTTCTATGCGGCGATGTGGGAACGCATCCGGGCGACCGGCGCCTGGAAGGGCGAGCTCTGGAACCGGCGCAAGAATGGCGAGATCTACCCGGAGTCCATCACCATCACGGCGGTGATGGGCGACAGCAGAAATGTGACGCACTATGTGGCGACCATGCACGACATTTCGGAGCGCAAGGCGGCGGAGGAAAAGATCCGCAGCCTGGCGTTTTTCGACGCGCTGACGCAGCTGCCGAACCGCCGCCTGCTGATGGATCGGCTGCACCAGGCGCAAACCAGCAGTGCCCGCAGCAAGACATTCGCCGGTCTGATGTTCATCGACCTGGATCGCTTCAAACAGCTCAATGACACGCATGGCCACGACAAGGGTGACCTGCTGCTGCAGCAGGTGGCGCGGCGCCTGCAAGGCTGCGTGCGCGAGGCCGACACCGTCGCGCGGCTGGGCGGCGACGAGTTCGTCGTGCTGGTCGAGTCGCTCAGCGTCGATCATGGCGAAGCGGTGGGTCAGTTGACCCGACTCGGGCAGAAGATGCTGGCGGCGCTGAATGAGCCCTACGACCTGGCCGGGCTGGCGCATAGCAGCACGCCCAGCATGGGCCTGACGCTGTTCAGCGGCCAGGCCGTGGCTGGCGACGACCTGATCAAGCAGGCCGATCTGGCGATGTACGAGTCCAAGGCGGCCGGGCGCAACCAGCTGCGTTTTTTCGAAGCCGGCGCAGGCCCGGACGCTGCACAGCGCCCCAGCGAAACGCAGGGCTGATCAGGGCGCTGTCGCTGGACTTTGGCTCAGCGGCTGTGCGAGGTCAGCCGGGCCAGCGGCGCGGCCAGGCTGACCCCCGGCGCTGCGCTGCGGGCACCTCGGGCACCCGTGGGCGCAGGCGCGGCCGGCGCTTCTTCCTCAAGCTCCTGACGCACGCCGTCCAGCATGACCTCGGGATTGCGGCGCATTGCCACGCCGACCGCCAGGATGTCGATCACCAGCAGATGCAGGATGCGGCTGACCATCGGCAGGTGGGTGGCCACGTCTTCGACGTGGTCGACGATCAGCGCGGCGTCGGCCTTGCGCGCCAGCGGCGACTGGCTGGCCGTGATGGCCACCACCGAGGCGCCGCGCGCCCGGGCTTGCTCTGCCACTTCCAGCAGCTCGGGCAGCTTGCCGCCGGAGCTGATGATGACGGCCACGTCGTCCTTGCTCATCACGGCCGCAGCCAGTGATTGCAGCCGCGGGTCGGTGTGCGCGCCGCTCGGCACGCCAAAACGCAGAAACTTGAACTGCGCGTCCTGCGCCACCACGCCGTAGTGGCCGACCGCGAAGAATTCGATGCGGCGCGCCTTCAGCAGCAGCTCGATGGCGCGGTCGATCATGTCGCGGTTCAGCGCGCTGCGCACCTGCAGGATGGCCGAGGCAGTGTTGCCCAGCACCTTGGCACCCAGTTCCACCATCGAGTCGTCCTGTGTGACCTGGGTGTGGGTCACAGGCACCGTGCCGGTCAGCCCTGAAGCCAGACGCAGCTTGAAGTCCGACAGGCCCTCGCAGCCGAGCGAGCGGCAGAAACGGATCACCGTGGGTTGGCTGACGTTGGCGGCGCGGGAGATCTCGGCGATCGGCGCATTGAGGGCGCGCGCGGATGTGCCAGGACATGGTCGGCCACGCGCAACTCGGCGGGCGAGAGCTGCTCGCGGGCACGCCGGATCTGATTCAGGATGGCCGCACCGGGCCCGCTGTTGAGGCTGCGCAGCTGCGCATCGAGGATGGCCGAGGCGCCGATGAAGGTGGCGTGTTCGGCCGTGATGACATAGGTCGGGATGGCCGCCAGATAGCTGCTGAACCGCCCCTTCTCCTCGAAGCGCTGGCGGAACTTGGACTGGTCGAAGTAACTGCCCAGGCGCGGCACGATGCCGCCGCCGATGTAGATGCCGCCCAGCGCACCCAGCGTCACCGCCAGGTTGGCAGCGGCCGTTCCCATCAGCACGCAGAACAGATCCAGCGTGTCGACGCAGACCGGATCGCTGCCATCCAGCGCGCGCTGGGTGATCTCCGGCGCCTGCAGGTCCTCGGCGTTGCGGCCGGCGTAGTCGGCCGTGGCGCGGTAGATCAACTCCAGCCCCGGACCCGACAGCAGGCGCTCGAAGGACACGTGCTGGAACTGCTGCCAGGCGAAGCGCAGCAGGGCAATTTCGCGTTCGTCGCGCGGCGAGAAGCTGGTGTGGCCGCCTTCGGTGCCCAGCGCGATCCAGCCATCGCCGGCCGGAATCAGACCCGAGACGCCCAGTCCGCTGCCCGAGCCCAGCAGCCCGATCACGCTTTGCTTGTTGGCCGCGCCGCCGCCGATCTGGCGCACATCACGGGCTGAGAGCCGCGGCAGCGCCATCGCCAGCGCGGTGAAGTCATTGACCACCAGCAGCGTGTCCAGCCCCAGGCGCTGGCGCATCTCCTCGATCGAAAACTGCCAGTGGTAGTTGGTCATGCGCACCTGGTCGCCTTCGACCGGGTTGGCGATCGCCACGCCCGCATGCTGGATCTGCACCTTGGGCAAGGTGGCGAGATAGGCCTTGATGGCGGCATGGAAGTCCGCGTGGTCGGCGCAGCGCAGCGAGGCAATGTGCTCGAACTGGCCCTGCGTGGTTTCCAGCGCGAAACGGGCATAGGTGCCGCCGATGTCGGCAATCAGGCGAGGGCTGTCGAAAGGATGCATAGGTTGTTCTTGTCTGAGGCCCTGGGGCGGCGCTTGGCTGCGCACGATTATGCGGCCCGGATCGGCCGGCAGTTCAGCGCAGAGTGTGTAGCTGCGCTACAGCCGCAGCGCAAGTCGGTGTAGCCCGCAGGCGCATCCGTCACCCAGCGAGCGGGCGCTCTTGTATGCCACAGGGTCAGCACCAGGCCAGCGCCGGGAGGTGCTCGCTTGTTCAGGCCTGAAGATGTAGTTCTGGTGAAATCTCTCTTGCGTTGAAAATGTAGTTTTGCTACCTTCTGTGCATGGGAAAAAGAAGTTTTGCAACGAATGCGGGAACGCCGCGGAGGCTGGGTTCCTGATGAGCAGCAGCCCTGAGAACGCGATGCGGCGGGACTTCGAGGCCTCTGCCTTGCCTTGCCTGGTGGCCGATATTGGCGGCAGCAATGCGCGCTTTGCTTGCGCAGTGGCTGGTCGGGTCTCGCATGTCCGGACTCTGGCAGTGACAGGCTATGGCGGGCCTGTCGAGGCGGCGCAGGCGTATCTGAACGACTTGGCGGCAGAGTTGGGGCCGGCTTTCAGCAGGCCGCGGCGTGCGGCATTTGCGGTTGCCACCGCGCTGGATGGTGACGAAGTCGACCTGATCAACAGCAGCTGGCGCTTTTCGAGCAGCGAAGTCCAGCGTCAGCTCGGCCTGGATGTGCTGCTGATGTTGAATGACTTCGAGGCCTTGGCGCTTTCTCTGCCTGGACTCCAGCCTTCTCAATTGCGCGCGCATGGTGTGCTGCCCAAGCCGCGGGCATGCTGGCGGTGATCGGTCCGGGTACCGGTCTGGGTGTTGCCGGTGTGATCCAGACGCAGCAGGGCTGGCTGGCGCTGCCGGGTGAGGGCGGGCATGCCTCGCTGGCGCCAGCGGACGATTTCGAGTCGGCGCTGCTGGCGCATGTGCGGGGCACTCACGCGCATGTCTCCGCTGAGCGACTGCTCTCCGGCATCGGCTTGCCCGTGCTGCACGGGGCAGTGGCTGCGGTGCTGGGCTGCGCCGCGCCGGTGCTGACGTCCGAGCGCATTGTCGAGCTGGGCCTGACTGAGGCTGACGTGGCCTGCAGCCGCACCGTGGATGTGTTCTGCGCTCTGCTGGGCGGTTTTGCCGGCAGCGTGGCACTGACCCTGGGGGCCCGCGGCGGCGTCTACATCGGCGGCGGCATCGTGCCGCGGCTCGGGGAGCGCTTTTTTGCATCCGCTTTCCGCGAACGATTTGAGGCCAAGGGGCGCTTGCGCCCGTACCTGCAGGACATCCCGACGGCGCTGATCACCGACACGCTGGCTGCGCTGGGCGGTGCCGCGCTGGCGATCGAGCAGCACCGCGGCTAGGGCTTGCAGAGCTGTTGTGCGCCAAAGTTGTAGTCGAGCTACATATTGTCGAATCTGGCCACTCAGTTTCTTGAGTCATGGATTTTAAGATGTTGTGGTGTAAGCCTTTGAATTTAATGAGTTTTGTTTCATTCGTTTGGTGTGTTGAAAGTCATCTCAGCGGGTTTTGACGGTGTTGCAACAAATCTAGTTTTGGTACAAATAGAGCTGAGGCGACGGTAGGTTTTGCTGGCGATCAGGCGATGTGAGCTGATTCCGGTGCATGTGTGTTAGCCATAAAGATCAAGTAGGAGACAAGCAATGAAGAGTTCCAAGTTCAGGTCCGAGTCGCGCCAGGCGGGGCGGCAGTCCGTTTGCAGAATGAGCCCGGTCGCGGCCGGTTGCACGCTGCTGTTGCTGGTTGCGGCCCAGGCCGCGCAGGCTCAGCAGGCCACCACGCTGGATACCGTCACGGTGACCGGCATCCGCAAGGCCATCGAAGATGCCGTGGCGACGAAGAAGAACGCCTCCAGCATCGTTGAGGCGATCTCGGCCGAAGACATCGGCAAGCTGCCGGACCCCAGTGTGGCGGACTCGATCTCCCGTCTGCCCGGTGTGGCCGCGCAGAGCAACAAAGGCTCGGGCAAGGCGCAGCAGATCAGCGTTCGCGGCATGTCGCCTGACTTCAATGGCGCCACCCTCAATGGGCGCGAAGTGGCTTCGTCGGGCGACAGCCGCGGCGTGGACTTCGATCTCTACCCGGCTGAACTTCTGTCCAGCGTGCTGGTCTACAAGACACCCCATGCCAGCCTAGTGGGGCAGGGTCTGTCGTCGACGATCGACCTGCGCACTGTGCGTCCGCTGGACTTCAAGAAGCGCACCGCGGCGATCAACTACCGCGACATGAAGACGGGCATCAAGAACGGTGTGCCCAATGGTGAAGGCAGCGGCGAGCGCATGTCCTTGTCCTACATCGACCAGTTCGCCGACCGCAAGATCGGTGTGGCGCTGGGCTTCGTCCACTTCAAGGAAAACGGCGCTGCGCAGCCGCGTGCCAATACCTGGGGCGGCTGGACCCCTGAGCTAGACTACAACGGCCAGAAGGTCAAGGTGCCTGGCGGCTTCGGCCGGGATACCGAGCTGACGGTGCAGGAGCGCGACGGCGCGATGGCTGTGCTGCAGTTCAAGCCGCACGAGAACTTCGAGTCGGTGCTGGACATCTTCTATTCGAAGGGCTCGCAGGCCTTCCAGAAGAAGGGCATCGAAGGCTTCATAGGCGGCGACTCGGGTGGCAGCAGCTACCGCGGCGCGCCCAAACTGCTGACAGCCACGGTCGCCAACGGCTTTGCGACCAGCGGCACCGTCGACAACTTCAAGGCCGTGATCCGCAACCACAACGAAGGCACGGACGACAAGCTGGAAGCGCTGGGCTGGAACAACCGCTTCAAGTTCGGCGACTGGACCGGTGTTGTCGACCTGGGCCAGTCCAAGGTGACCAAGGTTGGCGCCCGCTACGAGACCACGGCCGGCCTGCCGGGCAATGGCCAGAAGGGTGGCAAGACCGACACGATTTCGTGGAGCAACTTCGATGGCTCGAACTTCAACGACATCAAGTTCACGACCGGTCTGAACTATGCCGATCCGAATGTGGCCAAGCTCACCGACGTGATGGGCTGGGGCGGTGGCGAAGGCTCGCCGCAGGCGGGCTATGTCGCGTCGCCGACCATCAGCGACAAGATCGACAATCTGCGCCTGAGTGCCAAGCGTGGGGTTGAGTTTGGGCCTTTCAACGCAGTTGAGTTCGGTGTCAACGCGCTGACGCGCGACAAGCTCTCGAGCACGCAGGAAGGTTTCCTGGTCATCAAGGGCAGCAGCGATCCCTATGCTTCGGTGGTTGCGCCCGGTGCGGGTGTGACCACAGCCGGCGCCAGCGGCATCCCGGTGATGACCTGGGATCGCGCGGTTCGCTGGGGTCGGTCTATGCCTTGCGCTCCAACCTTTACGGCACGGTGATCAACCGCAACTGGTCTGTCAAGGAGGAAGTCACTACCGGCTTCGTCAAGGGTGAACTCGACGGCACATTGTTCGGCCTGCCTTACAGCGGCAATGTCGGCGCGCAGTTCGTGAACACGGACCAGACGTCCAACGGTTTCACCAATGACAGCGGCACCTGCACCGGACAGACGCCCGACACCTGCAAGGGTCTGACAGGCGGCAAGAGCTTCACCGATGTGCTGCCCAGCGTGAACCTGGCTCTTGAACTGGGCAACGACCAGATCATGCGTCTGGGTGTGGGCAAGACGCTGTCGCGCCCCAAGATGGGCGATATGCGCGCCAGCATGGATGCGCCGTCGGTCAACAACTCGCTGCCGGTCAAGGTGCTGCGCGCCTCGGGTGGCAATCCTGAGCTGGAGCCGTTCCGCGCGACCGCATTCGACCTGTCCTACGAGAAGTACTTCGGCAGCAAGGGCTATGTGAGCGTGGCGGGCTTCTACAAGGACCTGAACACCTACATCCTGACCCTGGGCCGTGAGTTCGATTTCAAGAACTACCTCACGCCCAATACCGTGCTGCCGCCGAACGGCTCGACCGTCGGCATCCTGACCCAGCCGATCAATGGCACTGGCGGCACCATCCGCGGCATCGAGATGGCCGTCAACATCCCGCTGTCCTTGCTGGCCAAGCCTTTGGACGGATTCGGTGTGTCGGTGAACCACTCTGACACCAAGAGCTCGATCAAGCTGCCCACCTCGGCTTTCCCGAATGCCAGCGCACAGATTCCGGACATTCCGCTGCCGGGCCTGTCGCGCAAGGTCACCAACCTGCGCTTCTACTACGAGAAGCATGGCATCCAGTTCGCGGTGGCGCAGCGCAAGCGTTCGGACTTCCTGGGTGAGGTGACCGACTACAAGGATGACAAGGAAATCACCTTCATCAAGGGCGAATCGGTCGTCGACCTCCAGCTGGGTTATGAGTTCCAGCGCGGCTGGTTCAAGGGCTTGTCCGTGCTGTTCCAGGCTAACAATATCGGTGACGCCAAGTTCCAGCAGTACACCACGGATCCCTCGAAGATCACGGATACCAAGGTCTATGGCCGCACCTATATGTTCGGCCTGAACTACAAGCTCTGATCTACAGCGCTCCATGACGAACCCCTGCGGCCCAGCCAGGTCCGCAGGGGTTTTGTTCTATCCTGAACCTTCAAATATCTTGTGATTCAGACCATGCAGATGCCTCTGATCAAGAGCCTGGTGATTGTTGGCGGTGGCACCGCTGGTTGGATGACGGCAGTCGCGTTGGCGACCGTGCTGAAGGGGCGCTACTCGATCACGCTGGTGGAGTCCGACGAGATCGGCATCGTGGGTGTCGGTGAGGCGACGATCCCGATGATCCAGCGCTTCAACAAGATCATCGGCATCGACGAGAACGACTTCGTGCGCGCCACGCAGGGCAGCTTCAAGCTGGGCATCGAGTTCGTCAACTGGGGGCAGCTCGGCGATCGCTACACCCATGGCTTCGGGCGTTTCGGCCAGGATCTGTGGACCGTGCGCTTCGAGCAGTACTGGCTGAAGATGGCCGCACTCGGCCGGGCCGCGCCACTGGAGGCCTACTCCATCACGCGCATGGCGGCCAAGGCCAACAAGTTCATGCCGCCGCGCCACGATCTGGGCAACTCGCCCTTGGGCGACATCGCCTACGCCTACCACTTCGACGCCAGCCTGTATGCCAAATACCTGAGGCGCCTGGCCGAAGAGCGCGGCGTCAAACGTGTCGAGGGCAAGATCCGCCAGGTGCTCCAGCGCGAAGGCGATGGCCATGTGAGCGCGGTCGAGCTGGAGTCAGGCGCCCGTGTCGAGGGCGAGCTCTTCATCGATTGCTCGGGTTTCCGCGGCCTGCTGATCGAGCAGGCCTTGCAGACCGGCTACGAGGACTGGACGCACTGGCTGCCCTGCGACCGCGCGCTGGCCGTGCCTTGCGAATCGGTGCCGCAGCTGACGCCCTACACACGCTCCACCGCACATCGTGCCGGCTGGCAGTGGCGCATCCCGCTGCAGCACCGCACCGGCAATGGCCATGTCTACTGCAGCCGCCACATCTCGGACGATGAGGCTGCCGCCACCTTGCTGGCGAATCTCGATGCACCGGCTCTTGCCGAGCCGCGGCTGATTCCCTTCCGTACCGGCATGCGCAAGCTCGGCTGGAACCGCAATGTGGTGGCCATCGGCCTGGCCAGCGGCTTCCTGGAGCCGCTGGAGTCCACCAGCATCCATCTGATCCAGGCTTCGATCCAGCGCCTGATCGACTTCTTCCCCGACAGCGGCTTCAGCGAGGCGGACATCGCTGAATTCAACCGCCAGAACCGCTTTGAGTTCGAGAGCGTGCGGGACTTCATCATCCTGCACTACCACCTCAATCAGCGCAGCGACTCGGCCTTCTGGCAGGCCTGCGCGGCGATGGAGATCCCGGCCTCGCTCAAGCGCAAGATCGAGCTTTACAAGACGCGCGGCCGCATCGTGCGCTTCGACAACGAGCTGTTCTCGGAAGTCGCTTGGCTGCAGGTGATGCGGGGCCAGAACCTGGTGCCCGAGGCCTGCCACCCGCTGGCCGATCTGCCCGGCGATGCAGAGACCGCCAGCTATCTGGACAGCGTGCGGCAGGTGATTGCCAAGTGTGTGGACGTGATGCCCGAGCATGGTGCCTATATCGCGCAGCATTGCAGCGCGGCGCGCAGCTGACACAGCCCCTCAGATCAGGCCCGGCCAGGCCTCGCCCTGGCGCATGAAGCGCTGGCGCAGCTGGGCTTGCAGGCTGGATGGCAGCGGACCCTTGTCGAACAGGGCGATATTGCGGTGCAGGCGGGCCAGGCTGGAGGTGCCGACCAGCGCGCAGGCAACGCCGGGCTGGTGCCCGGCGAAGCGAAGTGCGAGTTCGTCCGCCGCCATATCAGCGCGCAGGCCATCCAGGTCCATGGCCTGCCAACGCTCCCAGTACGTGGCTTCAGCCGCATCCGACGGGCGTTGCAGGAAGCGCCAGATAGAGCCGGCGAGCGGGCGCTTCGCCAGCACACCGATGCCGCGCTGCTGTGCCTGTGCCAGCCTGTCGTTCAAGTTGACCTGGTCGCACAGGCTGACCGAGGTTTGCACCGAGCCGAAGGCGCCGCTGCGCAGCGCGAAGTCCAGCTCGGCGTTGTCGCCCGAGTAGGCCGCCACGCGCAGCTTGCCGGCGCGCTGGCAGTCCAGCAGCGCAGCCGTCACCTCGCCCTGCTGCAGCACGGCGAGCGGGCAGGAATGCAGATGCACGATATCGATCACATCGGAGTGCATCAGGCGCAAGGCCCTCTCCACGCCGAGGACGATGCAGTCATAGCTCCAGTCGGGCACGCCTTCGACGCCGTAGCCCACCTTGGTGGACAGCAGAAACTGCTGGCGCCGATGGGCGAGGTGGCGGCCGATGCGCTCTTCGCTGAGGCCATAGCTGCGGGCGGTGTCGATCAGGTTCACGCCCAGATCGAGCACCGCATTGAGCAGGCGGCCAGCCTCGGCCTCGCTGATGCGCCCGTCGTTCAGATGCATGGCGCCGAAGCCCAGCGCCGACACCCGCAGGCCGCTGCGCCCGAGCTGCCTCAGTTCCACAGCAGCACGCGGCCGAACAGCGGCGGGATCTCAAGCTCCAGATGGCCGTCCACCGGCCGCAGCACGCGGCCATCAAGGGCGTCGCGCCATTCGGCCTGGCGCAGCGCCTCAGGCAAGGCCAGCCTCACGCGCCTTGCCTGTGTGGCATTGTTGGTCGCGGTCAAGGCCCAGTGCTGTCCCGACTGGCGGACCAGCACGATCAGATGCGCATCCAGATGCAGCGGTGCCTCCAAGCTGCCGTGACGCAGCACCGGGTGGCTCTGGCGCATCTGCGTCAGGCGCTTGAAGTCCGCCAGCAGCGCCGTGTCGGGCTGGCCGCCTTCGTCGGCCCAGGGGTAGGGGCGGCGGTTGTCCGGGTCGTCACCACCGCCCAGGCCCACCTCATCGCCGTAGTAGACGGTCGGCGCGCGGGATAAATCATCTGGAACAGCAGCGCCAGGCGCAGGCGCTGCTTGGCCTCGGCGAGCGTCTTGGTGTTGGCGTCGTCATGGTGGCCGAAGTGGTGCAGCGCGCGCGGCTGGTCGTGGCTGGACAGCAGGTTCATCAGCGCGTACAGCGCCTGCGGCGGATAGGCCTCGCGCAGCAGTTCCAGATTGGCGTAGAGCTTGTCGGCCGCGCCGCCGGCTGCATAGTCCAGCACGGTGTTGCGGAAGATGTAGTTCATCGTCGAATCGAAGCTGTCGCCCAGGAAGTACTTGCTGGCGTCGAACCAGGTCTCGGCGATCGTCAGTGCGTCGGGCTTGTGGGCCTTGATCGCGGCGCGCCATTCGCGCCAGAAGTCGTCCGGCACCCAGGGCGCCACGTCCATGCGCCAGCCGGCTGCGCCCTGGTCCAGCCAATGCTTCATCACCGAGTCCGGCTGGCCATAGGCAAAGGCGCGGAAGGACTTCGATTGCTTGTCCAGCTCCGGCAGGTCTTTCACGCCGACCCAGCCCTGGTACTGGTCCTCGGGATTCGGCTGGCTCGGGTCCAGCTTGAACCAGCTGGCGTAGGGCGATGCCGGGTTGAGCCGGCCGCCGTCGAAGGCGCCGCCGGCCGGGTAGTTGCCGAAGCGGTTGAAGTAGGGCGAGTCGCTGCCGACGTGATTGAGCGAGGTGTCGGGAATCACGCGGATGCCACGCTTGGCCGCTTCCTGCGTCAGGCGCTTGAAGTCGGCGTTGCTGCCGAAGGCGGGATCGATCTGCTTGAAGTCCGCGGTGTCGTACTTGTGGTTGCTGGGAGCGCGGAACACTGGCGTCATGTACAAGGTGTTGGCGCCCAGCTCGCGGATGTAGTCCAGCTTGTCGATGATGCCCTGCAAGTCGCCGCCGAAGAAGTCGTTGTTGAAGACGCTGTCCGAGCCGTCACCGCTGCCTGGCTTGAAGGGCTTCTCGTTCCAGCGCTGGTGCAGCTCGATGCTGTGGCGCTGGTAGCGCTCGCGTCCGGGCCGCGGATCGTTGGCCTTGTTGCCATTGCGAAAGCGCTCGGGGAAGACGTAGTAGTAGACGATGTCGCGCGCCCAACTTGGCACCTGGAAGTCGGCCGCATGGATGGTCTGGCGGTAGCGGCGGATGCGCTTGGCTTCAGCAGGCGGCTCCTCGATCAGGCCGGCGCCCATCGAGCCCTTCTCGCGCGTCCAGTAGATGCTGTCCTTGTTGTTCTGGTAGACGTAGCGCCGCCCCTGGATGTTGAGGACGAAGTAGTAGCCGTAGATCGCCGGCTCGGCGAAGCGGTGCTGCGCGCGCCACTGCTCGCGCCCGCCGACCGTGCTGCGTTGCATCGCAAGGCGTGCCAGCTCGCTGTATTCGAGCAGTTCCTGGTTGCCCTCGAGGCGGCGACGCTCGATCACCAGCTCGACGGACTCGACGCCGGGCAGCGCGTCGAGCATGAAGTCGAAGCGCGTGCCCGCGGGCTGCGCACCGAAGGGCGCCTTGTGCGCGCCGGACCGCGAGTCGTAGCGGACGCTCAGCGCCAGCGGGTCGCTGATGGTGCTGGCCGCGGCGCTGGCTCGACGCGGCAGCAGCGTGAGGCGAGGGCGCTTGCGCTCGTCCAGCTCCATGCGCAGCGTGTGCGCGCCGTCGAAGCGAAGGCTGTGGTTGCCACCGTTGGCGGCCGCGAAGCTCGTGGCCGGGGTCCAGGCGGCGTCGGCGATCTTGAACTCATGCGCGCTGCTCAGTTGCAGGTCCAGCTCGTAGGCGTCGCAGCGGTACTGGAAGGCATAGTCGTCCAGGGCGGCCCAGTTGTTCATCGTGCCGCGCAGGTAGAGCGTGGTGTCGCCCAGGGGCGCTGTCGGGCAGGCGCTGATGCTCAGTGTCTGCGCGGTCTTGTGCTTGTCATCCATGCGAAGTTGCAGGCGGTAGTGGCCGGGAGCGAAGCGCTGGCCCAGTTCGGCACCCTTGGCTTGCAGGGCCTGCAGGTTGCCTCCGAAGTCGGCATCGGCCGACCAGTCTTCGTCAGCCACCTTGAAGCGCTGCTCGCCCTTCAGTTCTACGAGCAGTTCGTAGCGGTCACAGCGGTACTGGAAGCGATAGCTGTCCAATGCTGCCCAGCCGTTCATCGTGCCGCGCAGGTAGAGATCGCGCGCACCCAGCGGGCTGGGCTTGCAGTCGGAGGCCTGGGATTGGGCCTTGGCCTGGGGCAGCAGGGCCAGGCCCAGCAGCGCGGCTGCAGCAAGTCGACCGACCATCGCTCAGCCCTTGACGCCACCGGCCGTCAGCCCGGAGACGATCCAGCGCTGCGCCAGCAGGAACACCAGCGTGATCGGCAGGCCCGACAGCACGGCCGCCGCGGCGAAATCGCCCCACAGGAAACGCTGGTCGTGCAGGAAGTACTTGGAGCCCACCGCCAGCGTCAGGTTGGCTTCCTCGCGCAGCAGCACCGAGGCCACCGGGTACTCGATGATGGTGCCGATGAAGGCCAGCACGAACACCACCATCAGGATGGGCACGGCCATCGGCAACAGCACCCGGCGGAAGGCCTGCCAGTGCGTGGCGCCGTCCACCTTGGCGCATTCCTCGATCTCCACCGGAATGGTCTCGAAGTAGCCCTTGATGGTCCAGATGTGCGTGGCCACGCCGCCCAGATAGGCCAGCGCCAGGCCCGCATGGGTCTCGATGCCCAGCCAGGGCAGGTGGGTGCCCAGGGTCTCGAAGATCGCATAGATCGCCACCAGGGCCAGCACCGGCGGGAACATCTGCAGCAGCAGCATGCTGTTCAGCAAGGGCAGCTTGAAGCGAAAGCGCAGCCGCGCGAAGGCATAGGCCGCGGTGGTCGAGATGGCGACGATCAGCAGCGCCGAGACGGTCGCGATCTTGACCGAGTTCCACAGCCACAGCAGCACCGGGAAGGGCGGCTGCACCCAGCTGCCGTCCTCGGCCTGATAAGCGATGCCCAGCGCCAGCTTCCAGTGCTCCAGGCTGATCTCGGTGGGGATCAGGCTGCCGGTGGCGAAGTTGCCGGGCCGCAGCGAGATCGACAGCACCGCCAGCAGCGGAAACAGCGTCAGCGCGAGAAAGCCCCACAGCAGCGCATGCGCGGCGAAGACGCGCCAGCGGGCTTGTTTGCCTCGAACGATGGCCATGGTGTGTGGGTCTCAGTCTTGTGTCTTGCGCATCAGGCGCAGATTCAGCAGCGACAAGGCCGCCACCAGGAAGAAGATCAGCGTCGAGATTGCCGCGGCCAGGCCGAAGTCCGAGCCCGAATCCTTGAAGGCGATGCGGTAGGTGTAGGACACCAGGATGTCGGTCTGTCCGGCGGGAATCTTGGTGCTCAGGAAATCGGGCCGCCCGTCGGTGAGCAGCGCGATCAGCACGAAGTTGTTGAAGTTGAAAGCGAAGGCCGAGACCAGCAGCGGCGCCAGCGGCTTGATGATCAGCGGCGCGGTGATCTTGAAGAAGTTCGTCAGCGGGCCAGCGCCGGCGATGGCCGAGGCCTCATACAGATCGGCCGGAATCGCCTTCAGCAGGCCGGCGCACAGAATCATGATGTAGGGATAGCCCAGCCAGACGTTGACGATCAGCAGCATGACCTTGGCCAGCAGCGGATCGGCAAACCAGGCCGGCTTGACGCCCAGCAAGGCATCCAGGATGGCGTTGATCTCGCCGAAGTTCTGGTTGAACAGACCCTTGAACACCAGGATGGAGATGAAGCCCGGCACCGCATAGGGCAGGAACAACAGGGTGCGGTAGGTGGCGCGGTACTTCAGGTCTTCCCAGTTCAGCAGCACGGCCAGCAGCATGCCGATCGCGGTGGCGAACAGCACGGTGAGGGCCGAGAACAGCACGGTCCAGCTGAAGATGGCCAGGAAGGGGCCGCGGAAGTCGGCGTCCAGCACCATGCGGGCGTAGTTGCGCCAGCCCACCATTACCTTGAAGCCGGGCTGCAGCAGTTCGCCGCTGGCGCTGCTGAAATTGCCGCGCTCGCGGTCCGGCCTGAAGACCTGGCCATCGCTGTTGCGCGTCAGGCTGCCATCGGCCGCGGCCTGCCAGTGCTGCTGGATCGGGCCGAACTCGCGCAGGCCCAGGTAGCGCAGCTCAGGCTGGCCAGGCACTTGCAGCGTCAGCGCGCGCAGAGCGTCGCGATGGCGGATCAGCTCGCGCAGCGGCAGCGCCGAGTCAGCGGCCGGCAGCTTGGCGTCGGCAGCGGCCTGCATCGTTACGCGAATCGGCGCGCCGCTCGTCAGTGTCAGTGCGGGGGACAGCCACAGCGGCGTCGCCAGCTCGGGGTCGCTGAGCAGCAGGCGGTATTGCGTGGCATCGGCCGCATCGGCGTGCAGCGTGAAGTTCAGCACCTGGGCTTCGACCACCTCATGCTGGTCGAGCAGGTAGTCGCGCGCGCGCTCCTCGCTGAGCAGATGCGCCGACGAATAGTTGGTGAAGCCGATCTGCGCCGTATAGACCAGCGGAAAGGCCACGAACACCAGCATGCCGGCGATGCCGGGAAACAGGTAGCGCAGCGCAAAGCTGGCCCGGTTGAGATAGGCGTAGAAGCCGGCGGCCAGCAAAGTCAGCGTGCCCAGCGCCCAGCTCGTCTGGCCGGCCATATAGACCAGAAACACCAGGTACAGCGCCCCCAGCAGGGCGGCAGCGGTGAGCGGCCAGCGCAGCAGGCGGCCCAGGCGCTGCGGCAGGCTGTCCGGCAGGCGCCCGTAGGCGCTGCGCAGTGGCGCGCTGCGGGCCGGGGTGGAATCGGTGGCGGCGTTCATGGCTTGAGCTGCATGCGGGCGGCCGCGCCATTCAGCGCGTCCTTGGGCGATTGCAGTCCGTTGGTGATGGCTTCCAGCGCGGCGTCCATGGCAGTCCAGAAGCGGCCGACCTCGGGGATGTTGGGAATCGGTTCACCCAGCCGGGCGTTCTCCATGCTGGCCTTGATCAGCGGGTTCACCGCCAGCTCGGCGTAGAAGGCCTTGTTGGCCGGCACGCCGATGGGCACGTCGGCGTCCAGCGCCTTCAGCGCCTCGGGGCGCAGCAGATGCCGCTCGAGGAATTCGCGGGCGATGTCCTTGTGCTTGGAGGGCGCGGCAATCATGCAGCCCAGCACGCCGACAAAGGGCTTGGACGGCTTGCCGGGCAGCACGGCGGGAATCGGCGCCACGCCGAAGTCGATCTTGGCGCGGCGTGCGTTGTCCCAGGCCCAGGGCCCGGAGATCATCATCGCCACCTCGCCGCGCGCGAAGGCGCTTTCCATCTCGGCGTAGCGTGCGCCCTTGGGCATATGGCCGTCGCGCAGCAGGCGCTGGATCATCTCGGCGCCGGCCAGCGCGCCGGCATTGTTGACGCCGACCTGGGCCGGGTCGAAATCGCCCAGCGCATTGCGGCCGAAGATCTGCCCGCCCGCGCCCGCCAGCAGCGGCCAGCTGAAGAAGCTCTTGTTGTAGTCCCACAGGATGGCGCGCTTGCCCTGGGCCGCGAGCTTCTTGTCGAGCTGCAGCAGTTCGTCGAAGCTGGCTGGCGGCTTGTCGACGAGCGCCTTGTTGTAGATCAGCCCGGTGGTCTCGATCGCGATCGGGTAGCCCCAGATGCGGCCCTGATAGGACAGCGCCTGCCAGGCTGTGGCCTCGTTCTCCGCCAGCAGCTTCTTGCTGGGCCGCAGTGGTGTCAGCAGGCCTGACTTGGCCCATTCGCCGACGCGGTCGTGCGGCCAGCAGAAGATGTCCGGCCCCTTGCCGGCACCGGTGGCCTGCTGGAACTTGTCGGTGGCGTCGACCGGATGCTCGACCACCACCCGCACGCCGGACAGTTTCTCGAAGGCGTCGCCCACCTTCTGCAGTCCGTTGTAGGCCTTGTCGCCATTGATCCAGACCAGCAGCTTGGGCGCGGCGCTCTGGGCCTCCGCAGCAGCGCTGAACAGGCTGACGAGCAGCAGGCTTGTCAGGCCGAGCTTGCTCATGCCACCAGCTCCGGTGCGGCCAGGCGGCGCAGCGCCTGGCC
>JACDQM010000005.1 GCA_015657635.1 Roseateles sp. | reverse complement strand
TCGAGCCGCAGTGGCTGGCCAGCCCCGAGTGCGACCCACGCCATGTCGCCTTCCTGCTGGACTGCGTCAACGAGCTGCAGGCCGAGCTGGCGGCCGCGGGCTGCGCCTGATCGTGCGCTGCGGCGCCATGCCGGCAGTGCTGCAGTCATTGCGGCGCGAGTTTCCCTTCACGCATCTGTTCAGCCACGAGGAGACCGGCCCGGGCTGGAGCTACACGCGTGATCGGGCGGTGGCCGACTGGTGCCGCAGCCACGGTGTGCAGTGGCTTGAATCGCCGCAAACCGGCGTGGTGCGGCGACTGCGTTCGCGCGCGGGCTGGGCCGGCCGCTGGACGCAGCGCATGAACGCGGCCGAAGCACCGGACGCTTGCGGCTTCAAGCCCGCTGCCGGCCTGCTGCCCGGCACGCTGCCCAGCCTGCGTGAACTGGGACTGCCCGCCCCACCGACACCCGTGCCTGCGGGCGGCGAGCGCGCTGCCTGGGCCACGCTGGACAGCTTTCTGGCCGGCCGGGGCCGCGACTACCGCCAGGCCCTGTCCAGCCCCTTGAGCGCCGCCGAGGGCTGCAGCCGCCTGAGCGCGCACCTGGCTTTCGGCACGATCTCGATGCGCTGCGTGCACCAGACCACCGAGGCCCGCATCGCCAGCAGCTCGGACCGGCAGCTGGCCTATGCACTGCGCGGCTTTGCCAGCCGCCTGCGCTGGCATTGCCACTTCATGCAGAAACTCGAGGACGAGCCGGCCATCGAGTGGCGCAACGTGGCGCGCTCGGTCGATGGCCTGCGCGCCGGTGACGGCCACCACCCGGAGCCGGTCGACCAGGAGCGCCTGCAGGCCTGGTGCGCGGGCCGCACCGGCTTCCCCATGGTCGATGCCTGCATGCGCCAACTGTGCGCCACCGGCTGGCTGAACTTCCGCATGCGCGCCATGCTGGTCAGCTTCGCCGCCTATCACCTGGGCCTGCACTGGCGCGAGCCCGGGCTGTTCCTGGCCCGGCAGTTTCTCGACTTCGAAGCCGGCATCCATTGGAGCCAGATGCAGATGCAGTCAGGTACCACCGGCATCAACACGCTGCGCATCTATTCGCCCGCCAAGCAGGCGCGCGACCACGACCCGCAGGGCCTCTACATCCGGCGCTGGGTGCCCGAGCTTGGCAGCCCCGCCTACCCGCCGCCCATCGTCGACGAGCGGGCCGCGTTGGCGGCCATCAAGGACAAGCTCTATGCGCTGCGCCGCACCGGCGCGGCCCGCGCCGAGGCCGAAGCCATCCAGCACAAGCATGGCTCAAGAAAGAGCGGCCTGCCGCCCACCCGGCCACGCGCCAGGCGCAAGGGCCCGACGCCGGCCGGACAGGGACAACTTTTCTAGCCTCCCCCGCAGCGGGACCGTGGACAAGGACACAAACCAATCGAATACCACTCAAGCACGGGGTTTCCCTGATCAACCCTTGGCACAAGAATGCGCCACGCCCAATAAATGGGCCCTCTCGCATCTCCTGACGAACCAAGCCCTCGGTATGAAACAAGTGAAGCGCCTCGCCAGCAAGACAATTGGTATCTCTTTGGTAGCCTACCTGATCGCCGGTCTCTCCAGCGCCAGCGCGATGGCAGCGCCTGTGCTCAGCCTGGGCGCAGCCCAGGGCTACAGCGGCTTCTTCTTCGGTGACGTGAAGGCGCAGAACGATGTCGAGGGGCGCCTCGCCGTGGGCGGCAACTTCAGCGGCAACGGCTCGATCGGCTACCGCAACCCCTACGGCTCCAGCGCGCCCAGCCTGGTGGTCGGCGGCAACGCCCACTTCAACACCAACGGCGGCATCTTCAACGGGCCCCAGACATCGGCCGACACCAATGCCACGGTCGGTCCGATCACCGGCTATGCGAAGGCACCGGGCTACGGCGTCTACGGCGCAGCCTCAGCGGCGCGACAGCCGGCATGGACCTGCGCCAGCAAAGCGGCGTGATCGACTTCGCGCAGGCCCAGGCACAGCTGGGGAGCCTCTCGGTCGAGCTGGGCAAGCAGCTCGGCACCGGCAAGGTCGAGGCGCCTTGGTCGGACACGCGTCTGACGGGCTCCGGCAAGAGCGGCGTGATCGAGTTCTTCGATCTGATCGCCAAGCCGCGCTGGGACGGCAGGCTGGCCATCGGCACACTGGAATTGCGCGATGTGGCCGCCGACTCCTGGGCGGTGATCAATGTGCGCAACAGCGGCGCCATCGCCTTCACCGGCGGCTTCGACGGCCTGTTCGACGATCTGGGCGGCCGTGTGCTGTTCAACTTCACCGACGCCAGCGAAATCTCGATCAACACCTTTGTGTGGGGCAGCATCCTCGCACCCAAGGCCGACTTCCGCGGCCAGGGCCATGTGGAAGGCACGGTGATCGGCCAGTCGGTGTCGCAGGCCTTCGAGCTGGGCCACGAGCCCTTCCGCCCCCAGGGCAACGCCGTGCCTGAGCCGCAGAGCCTGGCGCTGCTGCTGGCCGGCTTGGTCGCGCTGGCCTGGGCCTCGCGCCGCCGCCAGCTGCTGCCGCAGGCCGACTTCGCGCCGCACAGGCAGGCGCTTTTGGAATAAGCAAATCAGAAATCGTTCGTTCCCTAAACCTGCAGACAGGGGCAATCTGCGAGCCTGAATCAAACCTCACGCTCCGCCATGACCCTGCCCAGCCGCCAACGCCGCGCCCTGATCACCCTTGCTGCCTTGGGCGCCACCGTTCTATCCGCATCCAGTGCCTGGGCCCAGGCCGGCGCCAGCACCCAGCTGCTCAATGTCTCCTACGACGTCAGCCGCGAGCTCTACAAGGACATCAATCCCGCCTTCAGCAAGCAGTGGCAGGCCAAGAGCGGCAAGGCGCTCGGCATCAGCCAATCGCATGGCGGCTCCAGCCGCCAGGCGCTGGCGGTGGCCAGCGGCCTGGATGCCGATGTGATCACGATGAACCAGGCCTCGGACCTGGACTTCCTGGCCGACAAGGACGTCATCCGCAAGGACTGGCGCCAGGCCTTCCCGCACGGTGCCGCGCCCTACACCAGCGTGACCGTCTTCCTGGTGCGCAAGGGCAACCCCAAGGGCATCAAGGACTGGGCCGACCTGGCCAAGCCCGGCACCGGCGTGATCGTGCCCAACCCCAAGACCTCGGGCAATGGCCGCTACACCTATCTGGCGGCCTGGGGCAGCGTGCTCGCCAAGGGCGGCAACGAAGCGCAGGCGCGTGACTTCGTGGCCCGGCTGCTGGCCAATGTGCCAGTGCTGGACGGCGGCGGCCGCGGCGCCACCACCACCTTCACCCAGCGCGACATCGGCGATGTGCTGGTGACCTTCGAGAACGAGGCCGAGCTGATCGAGAACGAGTTCGGCAAGGGCAAGTACGAGGTGGTCTACCCCAGCATCACGATTTCCGCCGAAGCGCCGGTGGCGATCAATGAGAAGGTGGTCGCCAAGAAGAACTCGGGCGAGGCCGCGCGCGCCTATCTGAACTTCCTGTTCAGCCCCGAAGGCCAGGAGATCCTGGCGCGGCACAACTTCCGCCCGCGCGACGCCGAGGTGGCCAAGCGCCATGCCGCGCGCTTCCCGGCCGTCAAGACCTTCACGGTCGACTCCCTGCTGGGCGGCTGGCCGGCCGTGGTGAAGACCCATTTCGCCGATGGCGGCATCTACGACCAGCTGGTCGCGAAGCGCTGAAGCTCATGACTACCCTCGTCCTGAGCGGTGCGCCCAGCAGTGCGCCGCTGCGCAAGCCGCGCCGGGTGTTGCCGGGCTTCGCGCCCACGCTGGGCTTCACCGTCTTCTATCTGTCGCTGATCGTGCTGATCCCGCTGTCGGCGGTCTTCATCAAGGCCGGCGGCCATGGCTTCGAGGCCTTCTGGGCGGCGGCCACGGCGCCGCGCGTGCTGGCCTCCTACAAGCTCAGCTTCGGCACCTCGCTGCTGGCGGCGGCGATCAATCTGGTGTTCGGCCTGGTCCTGGCCTGGTCGCTGGTGCGCTATGAGTTCCCGGGCAAGAAGCTGGTCGACGCGCTGATTGACCTGCCGTTCGCTCTGCCCACGGCCGTGGCCGGCATCGCGCTGACCGCGCTCTACGCCGGCAACGGCTGGATCGGTTCGCTGCTGGCGCCCTATGGCATCAAGGTCGCGTTCACGCCGCTGGGCATCCTGATCGCGCTGATCTTCATCGGCCTGCCCTTTGTGGTGCGCACGGTGCAGCCGGTGCTGGAGGACATGGAGACCGAGCTGGAAGAAGCGGCCGCCTCGCTGGGCGCGCAGCGCTGGCAGACCTTCCGTCTGGTGCTGCTGCCCATGCTGCTGCCGGCCCTGCTGACCGGCTTCGCGCTGGCCTTCGCCCGTGCGGTCGGCGAGTACGGCTCGGTGATCTTCATCGCCGGCAACATCCCGATGGTCAGCGAAATCACACCGCTGATGATCATCGCCAAGCTGGAGCAGTACGACTATGTGGGCGCCACCGTGATCGCGACGGTGATGCTGGTCTTCTCCTTCGTGCTGCTGCTGGCCATCAACGGCCTGCAGGCCTGGAGCGCGCGCCGCAACGGCCAGGGCGGGAGGAAGCCATGAGCGCCGCCGTCTCCACACTGACGACCAGCCGCAAGCAGGGCAGCCTGTACCAAAGCAACCCCGCCACGCGCGAGGCGCCGTGGGTGCGCCGCACGCTGCTGGCGCTGGGCCTGAGCTTCTTCCTGCTGTTCCTGGTGCTGCCCCTGGTGGCCGTTTTCGTCGAGGCGCTGCGCAAAGGCTGGGGCGTCTACTTCGCCGCGCTGGCCGAGCCGGACGCGGTGTCGGCGATCAAGCTGACCCTGATCGCAGCGGCCATCTCGCTGCCGCTCAATCTGGTGTTCGGCGTCAGTGCGGCCTGGGCCATTGCCAAGCATGATTTCCGCGGCAAGCAGTTGCTGATCACCTTCATCGACCTGCCCTTCTCGGTCTCGCCGGTGGTGGCAGGCCTGGTCTTCGTGCTGCTGTTCGGCGCCCAGGGCTGGTTCGGCGCCTGGCTGCAGGACCAGGACATCCGCATCATCTTCGCAGTGCCGGGCATCGTGCTGGCCACCGTGTTCGTCACCTTCCCCTTCATCGCCCGCGAGCTGATCCCGCTGATGCAGGCCCAGGGCCGCGACGAAGAGGAAGCTGCCACGGTGCTGGGCGCCAGCGGCTGGCAGACCTTCTGGCGCGTCACGCTGCCGAATGTGAAGTGGGGCCTGCTGTACGGCGTGATCCTGTGCAATGCGCGCGCCATGGGAGAGTTCGGCGCGGTCTCGGTGGTCTCGGGCCATATCCGCGGCCAGACCAACACGCTGCCGCTGCATGTCGAGATCCTCTACAACGAGTACCAGTTCGCTGCGGCTTTCGCGGTGGCGTCCCTGCTGGCCTTGCTGGCCCTGGTGACCCTGGTGTTGAAGCAGTTCGTCGAATGGCGTGCCCATTCGCTAGTCAAGGAAGCGCCATGAGCATCCAGGTTCGCAATATCCACAAGTCCTTCGGCAACTTCACCGCGCTGGGCGATGTCTCGCTCGACTTCCCGACCGGCGAACTGGTCGCACTGCTGGGCCCCTCGGGCTGCGGCAAGACCACGCTGCTGCGCATCATCGCCGGGCTGGAGACCGCCGATCGGGGCCAGGTCTTGCTCGATGGCGAGGACGCCTCCGACACCCATGTGCGCGAGCGCCAGGTCGGCTTCGTGTTCCAGCACTACGCGCTGTTCCGCCACATGACGGTGTTCGACAACGTCGCCTTCGGCCTGCGCGTCAAGCCGCGCAAGCAAAGGCCCAGCGAGAGCGAGATCCGCAAGAAGGTGCATGAGCTCTTGAACCTCGTGCAGCTGGACTGGCTGGCCGACCGCTTTCCGCCGCAGCTCAGCGGCGGCCAGCGCCAGCGCATCGCGCTGGCCCGCGCGCTGGCGGTGGAGCCGCGCGTGCTGCTGCTGGACGAGCCCTTCGGCGCGCTCGATGCCAAGGTGCGCAAGGAGCTGCGCCGCTGGCTGCGCCGCCTGCACGACGAGCTGCACATCACCAGCATCTTCGTCACCCACGACCAGGAAGAGGCGCTGGAGGTGGCCGACCGCGTGGTGCTGATGGACCACGGCCGCGTCGAGCAGGTCGGTACGCCGGCCGAGGTCTACGAGCGCCCGGCCACGCCTTTTGTCTACGGCTTTCTCGGCGCGGTCAACCGCTTTGAGGGGCGCAGCGAGAACGGCCGGCTGCGCATCGGCGAGCACACGCTGGCCCATGGCCAGGCGCAGGCAGACGGCACCCTGCTGCAGGCCTACGCTCGCCCGCACGAGTTGCAGATCCTCACCACGCCGGGGGCCGATGGCCTGGCCGCGCGCGTCGAGCGGGTGCTGACCTTCGGCGCCGCCAGCCGCATTGAGCTGACCGGGCCGGACGGCCAGCATCTGGAGGCCGAGCTCGGCCGCGAAGAGGCCGCCGCGCTGAACCTGCAGTCCGGTCAGCAGGTGAAGCTGCAAACCTCCCGACTGAGCCTGTTTGAAGCCGCCTGAGCCGCATGAACTTCCAGCAGTTGCGCATCATCCGCGAGGCCGTTCAGCAGAACTTCAATCTGACGGAGGTGGCGGCCGCGCTGTTCACCTCGCAGTCGGGCGTCTCCAAGCACATCAAGGACCTGGAAGACGAGCTGGGCGTCGAGCTCTTCGTGCGCCGCGGCAAGCGCCTGCTCGGCTTGACCGAGCCGGGCAAGGAGCTGGCCGTCATCGTCGACCGCATGCTGCAGGACGCGCGCAACATCAAACGCCTGGCCGATCAGTTTGCCGATGCGCAGACCGGCCAGCTGACGATCGCCACCACGCACACCCAGGCCCGCTATGCGCTGCCGCAGGTGGTGGCCCGCTTCAAGGCAGCCTTCCCCAAGGTGCATCTGGTGCTGCACCAGGGCAGCCCGGCCGAGATCGTGGCAATGCTGGAGTCGGGCGAAGCCGATGTCGGCATCGCCACCGAGGCGCTGGACAAGCACGGCGCCTTCGTCACCTTCCCCTTCTACGACTGGCACCACGCGGTGGTGGTGCCGCAAGGCCATGCACTGGCCGGCAGCGACAGCACGCTGACGCTGGAGCAGCTGGCCGAGCTGCCGCTGATCACCTACCACGAGGGCTACACCGGCCGCGAGCGCATCGACGCCAGCTTCAGCGCCGCCGGCCTGGCGCCGGACCTGGTGATGTCGGCGCTGGATGCCGACGTGATCAAGACCTATGTGCAGGTCGGCCTGGGCGTGGGCATCATCGCCTCGATGGCCTTCGAGCCGCAGCGCGACGCCGGTCTGCAGCTGATCAGCGCCGCGCACCTGTTCCCGCAGAACACCACGCGCATCGCGCTCAAGCGCGGCCACTATCTGCGCGGCTATGCCTACCGCTTCCTGCAGGAGTGCGCGGCCGATCTCACCGAGGAAGCAGTGCGGGCGGCGCTGGCCGTCGACTGACCGAGCGGCAATCGCGCAGGGGCAGCCTGCCTTCGCTAAGCAAAGCAGGATTTCTTGGTTCACACCGCCGCGGCCGCTGCCTAGAGTGATGTCTCCCATCGCTTCCCTTGCAGAACCCTTGCCATGAAGATCAATCGTCGCCTCTACACATTGCTGACCGGGGCCCTGCTGCTCGGCAGCGCCGCCGCGGTGCAGGCCCAGGCCACGCTGCTGAATGTCTCCTACGACCCGACGCGCGAGCTCTACCAGGACTTCAACGCCGCCTTCGCCAAGCAGTGGAAGGCCAAGACTGGCGAGAGCCTGGTCGTCAAGCAATCACATGGCGGCTCGGGCAAGCAGGCCCGCTCGGTGATCGACGGGCTGGAAGCCGATGTGGTGACGCTGGCCCTGGCCTACGACATCGACGCCCTCCATGACAAGGCCAAGCTCCTCCCCGCCGATTGGCAGAAACGCCTGCCGAACAACAGCAGCCCCTACACCTCGACCATCGTGTTCCTGGTGCGCAAGGGCAATCCGAAGGGCATCACCGGCTGGGCCGACCTGGCGCGCAGCGGTGTCGACGTGATCACGCCCAATCCCAAGACCTCGGGCGGCGCACGCTGGAACTACCTGGCGGCCTGGGCCTATGCCTTGAAGCAGCCCGGCGGCAATGCCGAATCCGCCAAGGCCTTCGTCAAGCGCATCTACGCCAACACCAAGGTGCTCGATTCGGGCGCACGCGGCTCGCTGACCACCTTCACCGAGCGCGGCATCGGCGACGTGCTGATCTCGTGGGAGAACGAGGCCTATCTGGCGGTCAAGGAGCTGGGGCCGCAGAAGTTCGAGATCGTCACACCCACCCTGTCCATCCTGGCCGAGCCGCCGGTGGCCGTGGTGGACAAGGTGGTCGACAAGCGCGGCACGCGCAAGCTGGCCGAGGCCTACCTGGCCTACCTCTACAGCCCCGAGGGTCAGGACATCGCCGGGCGCCACTACTACCGCCCGCGCGATACGAAGGTCGCCGCGAAGTACGCCAAGCAGTTCGCCCCCACCCAGCTGATCACGGTGGACGAGGTGTTCGGCGGCTGGCGCGCGGCGCAGAAGACGCACTTCGACGACGGCGGCGTGTTCGACCAGATCAGCCTGCGCTGACACCGTGCCGCCCTGTGCTTCGGGTAGGCTGCAGGCCCATGTCCTCGCTGCCCGACTGCACCATCCCCTTCCGTGAAGCGCTGCGCTTCTGGTTCAAGCTCGGCTTCATCAGCTTCGGCGGCCCGCTGACCGGCTTCGCCTCGGCCATGGCGCTGCAGCGCTTCAAGCGCTCGGTGCTGGAAGTCATCGGGGCCTGCGCCGTGGCCGGCTTGCTGCTCAAGCTGCTGATGCCATGACAGCGGCCCCCTCGCTGCGTCGCCTGCTGCTGGCTCGCGCGCTGCGCGGATTGGGCGATGGCTATGTGGCCGTGCTGCTGCCGGCATATCTGCTGGCCCTCGGTCATGAGGCCTGGTCCGTCGGCCTGCTCAGCAGCGCCACCTTGCTCGGCTCGGCACTGGCGACGCTGGCCTTGGGCGCCTGGGGGCACCGCTGGCCGCAGCAGCGTCTGCTCGCCGCGGCTGCCCTGCTGATGGCCGCCACCGGCCTGAGCTTCGGCCTGTCCAGCAGCTTCTGGCCGTTGCTGCTGATCGGACTGGTAGGCACGCTCAACCCCAGCTCGGGCGACGTCAGCGTCTTCCTGCCGCTGGAGCATGCGCGCCTGGCCGCGCTGGCCGACGGGCCGCGGCGTACGCATGTGTTCGCGCACTACAGCCTCATCGGGGCCCTCGCCGCCGCGCTGGGCGCCTTGCTCGCCGGCATGCCCGAGTGGCTCAGTCGCTGGCAAGCCGGGCTGCAGAGTCTCGACGTGATGCGCGCCATGTTCATCGCTTACGGCGTGATCGGCCTGCTCGTCTGGTTGATCTACCGCGGGCCGGCACAGGAACTCGGCACCGCTCCGCGCGTCGCAGCCTCGCCCGGCATCAGCCTGGGTCCGTCGCGTCCCATCGTGCTGCGACTGGCACTGCTGTTCAGCGTCGACGCCTTCGCCGGGGGCCTGGTCTTGAATGCGATGCTGGCGCTGTGGCTGCACACGCGGTTCGGCCTGGACCTGGCGCAGGCGGGCCTGTTCTTCTTCTGGACCGGCCTGCTGGGCACGCTGTCGCAATGGCTGGCCCCGCGTCTGGCTGAGCGCATCGGCCTGGTGAACACCATGGTGTTCACCCACATCCCGGCCAATCTCTTCCTGATCGCGGCGGCCTTTGCGCCCACGCTGCCGCTGGCCCTGGGCCTGCTGCTGGCCCGTGCCTGCCTGTCGCAGATGGATGTGCCGGCGCGCTCGGCCTTCGTGATGTCGGTGGTCACGCCGGCAGAGCGACCCGCTGCCGCCAGCTTCACCGCCGTGCCGCGCAGCTTGGCGGCCGCACTCAGCCCCTCGCTGGGCGGCGCCTTGTTCGCGGCGGGCTGGCTGGCCACGCCGCTGGCCCTGTGCGGCCTGCTGAAGATCGGCTACGACCTGGCCCTGTGGCGCGCTTTCCGCCGCCATGAAGCGGCGGCATCGCCAGCGCCGAAGTAGCGTGCCAAGCACTTGCTTATCGTCAAATTGCCGTCACACAAGCCATGCACAATGCAAGGCATCCAAGGCGACAAACCGGCTGCAGATTGGGCAGAGTTCTGGAACCCGTCACCAGCGCCAGAGGAAGCCGTCTTGAGGCGACACCATAAACGTCGCTTCTTGTCCGGTAAGCAGGGCCGCCATCTGGTGGCCCTTTGCTTTTTGGGGACTCGAATCGGATGCGACACTGCGCGCAAATCCGTTTGCCCGGAGACCCCAAAATGCTCAAGCCTGTCCTGCATCCGCACTTCGCGGCCCGTCGTTTCGTGCTGCACCTGATCGGCGGCTCCGCGCTGGCGGCACTGCCCGCCCTGGCTGCCGCGACCGCCAGCATCGGCCAGCCTGCACCCGACTTCAGCGCCAGCACCGCCGACGGCCGAACCCTGGAGCTGAAGTCCCTGCGCGGCAAGACCGTGGTGCTGGAGTGGACCAACCACGACTGCCCCTACGTCAAGAAGCATTACCGCAGCGGCAACATCCCCCAGCAACAGCAGGAGGCCGCCGCCCAGGGTGTGGTCTGGCTGCAGATCATCTCGTCGGCGCCCGGCACGCAGGGCCATGTCGACGGTGCAACGGCGCTGCGCCTGAACACCGAGCGCAGCGCCAAGCCCGCCGCCGTGCTGCTCGACCCGAGCGGCCAGATCGGCCGGCTGTATGGTGCGCGCACGACGCCGCACCTGTATGTCATTGCGCCCGATGGCCGGCTGGCCTATGCCGGCGGCATCGACAGCATCCCGAGCGCGCGCGACGAAGACATCGCCCGGGCCGATCAGTTCGTTCGCCTGGCCCTGGCCGATCTGCGCGCCGGCAAGCCGGTCGGCCGCAGCAGTTCGCAAGCCTATGGCTGCAGCATCAAGTACGCGTCCAACTCATGACTTCACCCAGCAACAACGCAACGCGCAGCCCTGCCGAGCTGGCCCAAGCTCAGCTTGAGGCCTACAACGCCAAGGATCTGGACGCGTTCTGCGCCTGTTATGCCGACGATGTGCGCGTCTGGCGCCTGCCCGATCCGATGCCGCGCACTTCAGGCATCAGCAGCTTCCGCGAAAGCTATGCCGGCGGCCCCTTCGCCAACCCCGCCATCCGCGCCGAGGTGCGCGAGCGCCTGGTGATGGGCAGCAAGGTGGTCGACTACGAGTGGGTGCATGGCCGCAGCGCCGAGGCCCAGCCGGTGATGGTGGTCTATCACTGCCGCGACGGCCTGATCCACGAGGTCTATTTCTTCAGCCCCGACTGATGTGGCGCGGCGCTGACAGCGCCTTGACCTGCGCGCCGGCTGCGCGGCACACTGCGCACCTTCCTTCCACTCACACAGGAGCACACCATGGCCAAGACTGATATTGCCCGCCTCCTGTCGGCTGCGCTCCCGCGCCACGCCTGAGTCCGGCACGCCACGCCTCGCGTGGCTCCCTGAGCTTTAGCGCCGCAGCCGCGGCCGACATCGCACCACCTCCCGCGCCTGGACCCCAGTCCAGGCTGGATTGATCACGCCTGCACGCGACGGCCAAGAAGGCCGCCGTGCCGGGCTCTCATCAAGCGATGTGCTCGACATGCTCGAACTCGACTCCAAGACGCTCACGGCCCTGCGTGGCCTGGGTCTCAACAATGCCTTGCTGGCCCGCCTGGCCAGTCTGCGCGACACCACCGGCACTTGGCCGGCCCGCATCACCGAGGTCCACCGCGACCGCTACACCATCACCGACGCCGCCGGTGCGCGCAGCGCTGGCTGCGTGCCCGAACTGGCGCGCGAGCTGCAGGCCTGCGGCGAAGCGCTGGCTGTGGGCGACTGGGTGCTGGTGGCCGAAGACGACTGGATCCATCAGCGCGTGCCGCCGCTCAACGCGCTGAGCCGACGCACGCCCGCCGGGCGGCTGCAGGCGCTGGTGGCCAATGTGGACACCGCCCTGCTGGTGATGGGGCTGGACCATGACTTCAATCTGGCGCGCCTGGACCGCTATCTGCTGCTGACGCGCGCCGCCGGCGTGGCCAGCGTGGTGGTGCTCAGCAAGGCCGACCAGTGCGATGACGTCGGCCAGCGCGTGCAGCGCCTGCGCGCCCACCTGGCCCACAGCGCCGCGGTGGACGTGCTGGCGCTGGACGGCACGCAGCCGGATGCGCGTGTGCAACTGGCGCCCTGGCTGTCCGCAGGCAACACGCTGGTGCTGCTGGGTTCCAGCGGCGCGGGCAAGAGCACGCTGACCAACACGCTGTGCGGCCTGGCCCTGCAGGACACCGGCGGCGTGCGCGCCGACGACAGCCGCGGCCGCCACACCACCACGGCGCGCAGCCTGCACCGCACGCCTGAGGGTGCCTGCATCATCGACACGCCGGGCCTGCGCGGCCTGGCGCTGGATGCTGACGAGGCCGATCTGGCCGCCGGCTTCGACGATGTGGCCCGGCTGGCCCCCGCCTGCCGCTTCCGCAACTGCAGCCACGGCAACGAGCCCGGCTGCGCGGTGCGCGACACGCTGGACCCGGCGCGGCTGAAGAGCTTTCACAAGCTGCAGCGTGAAGCCGAGCGCGGCCAGATGGACCTGCAGCAAAGGCGCGAACAGCTGGCCGAGTGGAAGGCCCGCAGCCGGGGCGCGCGCGAGCGTCTGGCCAGCAAGCGCGGCGGCGCTTGACGCAGCGGCGGGCGCAGCGCGCACGTGAGCTCCGGCATGCCGAAAGCTGCGTGCGACACTGCTCGCCACCTCCTCAGACAGCCACGGGACGTGCCATGAACTCCGCCCTCCAAGCCCGCATCGATGCCCTGTTCACCGATCTTGCCGGGCGCAGCGCACCGGGCCTGGTGGTCGGCGTGCTGCAGGCCGGCGAGGTGCTGCATGCCAAGGGCTATGGCATGGCGGATCTGTCCCAGCTGACGCCACTGAAGGCCGACAGCGTGCTGCGCATCGCCTCGGTCTCCAAGCAGTTCACCGTGGCCGCCGCGCTGCTGCTGGAGCGCCAGGGCCGGCTGTCGCAGCAGGACGATGTGCGCCAGCACCTGCCCGAGCTGGGCCCCTGGGATCTGGACGGCGCGGTCGTGCGCATCGAGCACCTGATGCGCAACACCAGCGGCCTGCCCGACATGCTGGAGCTGCTGCGGCTGGGCGGCGTCAACCTCGACCTGCGCGTGGACCGCGCCACGCTGCTGCAGGCGATGCTGCGCAACCGCCATCTGAACTTCTTGCCGGGCAGCCAGTTTCTCTACTGCAACAGCGGCTTTGCGCTGCTGGGGCTGATCGTCGAGCGCATCGCCGGCCAGAGCCTGGGTGAGCTGCTGCAGCAGCAGTTCTTCGGCCCGCTGGGCATGCGCCAGACACGCATGCTGGTCGAGAGTGATGTGGCGCTGCCGCGCCTGGCTTCAGGCTATCTGCCGGTGCCGGCCGAAGTCGGCGGCGGCTGGCGCCGGGCTCAGCATGGCTTCGAACATGGCGGCGAAGGTGGCATGGTGTCCAGCGTGCAGGACATGCTGCAGTGGGCGGCCCACCTGCTGCGCCCGGCCGGCGCTGCGCCGGATGTGGCGGCCGATCTGATGCAGGCCGCTTCGCTGAACGGCGGCGAAGCCTCGCCCTATGCGCGCGGCCTGGAGCGCAGCACGCTGGACGGCCTGGCCTGCATCGGCCATGGCGGTCTGTGGCCAGGCTTCCGCACCGAGTTCCTGCTGCTGCCCGAGCGCGAGCTGGCGGTGGTGGTGATCAGCAATGACGGCGGCCACAACCCCTACAAGACCGCGCGCGAGATTGCCCGGCTGGCGCTGGACCTGCCGGCCCCCGCGGCCGCTGCACCCGAGCCCGCGCTGGCCGGCTGCTGGTGGAATGCCGACAGCCGCCAGCTGCTGGAGCTGAGCCAGCAGGGCGGCCGCCTGATGGCGCAGCAGTGGGGCGTGAACTTCGAGATGCAGGCCAGCGCCGACGGCCGTTGGCTGCCGCTGCGGGGCGCCTACGAGCTGCAGCTGCTGGGGCTGGATGGCGCCGACCGGCTGCGCGTGCAGGCCAGCCGTGGCCGCCCCCACAGCCTGCAGCGCCTGGCCCAGCGCCCGCCACTGCCCGAGGGCCTGGCCGGCGACTACCACTGCGCGGACATCGCCACGCAGTGGCGCATCGTGCCGGCCGCCGGCGGCCTGGCGCTGTGGGCCGAAGGCCCGCTACTCAAGACCGTGCAGGCCTGGACGCTGCAGGGATTGGATGGCGACACCGTCGAGCTGTTGAGCCAGGGCTACTGGATGCAGGGCCGCCAGCTGCTGCAGCTGGAGCGCGATGGCCAGGGCCGGGTGCAGGCGCTGCGCGTCGACACCGCCCGCATCAAGGGCCTGCGCTTCGAACGCTGCAGCTGAGACGCCAGGTAAAGATTCTTGAAGCCAAGCCCTGCGGCTGACAAAGCTGCAGCGGGCATGCGATGCTCCGCCCCGCCCACGACCCCAAGCCCTCGCTGATCACCATGCGCCGCCGCCCTTCGTTCACGCCCCTGACCCTGGCCTTGCTGCCGCTGCTCAGCGCCGGCTGGGCCTCAGCCCAGACCGCGGTCGCACCACCGGCCCCGGCAGCCAGCGCGGCGCAGCCCGACAGCAAGCCGGCCAGCCGGCCCGCCGCCCGGCCGCAGCCGGCGCCGGCCAAGGCCGACCCCAAAGCCGAGCAGCTGGAGCGCGTGGAAGTCAGCGGCGGCGCCAGTGAGACGGCGCAGCGCCGCGCCTCCACCGCATCCAAGATCGTCATCGGCCGCGAGGAGATCGAGCGCTTCGGCGACGCCAGCGTGGCCGAGACGCTGAAGCGCCTGCCCGGCGTCACCACCGGCGGCCGCCCGGGCCGCGGCGGGGCGCCGCGCATGCGCGGCATGGGCGCGGGCTATACCCAGGTGCTGGTCAATGGCGAGCGCATGCCGGCCGGTTTCTCGCTGGACGACCTGCCGCCCGAGCAGGTGGAGCGCATCGAGGTGATGCGTGCGCCCACCGCCGAATTCGGCGCGCGTGCGGTGGCCGGCACCATCAACATCGTGCTGCGTGAAGCGCTGGTGAAGCGCAACAACGATCTGCGCGTCGGCTCGGCCTATGAAAAAGGCCTGTGGAGCCCGCAGTTCTCCTGGACCCGCAACGACACGCTGGGCGAGGAAGGCAGCGGCCATGCCTACACCACCAGCGTGGTGGCCAACCGCGGCAGCCGCATGGACGATGTGGACACGCGCATCACCACGCTCAATCTGGCGGACAGGTCCAGCAGCGTGATACGTCAGAGCGGCAGCAGCGAAAGCACGCGCGACAGCCTCAACGTCAATGCCCGTGTGCAGCTGCGCCTGGACGCCGGCAACACCCTGAACTTCATGCCCATTCTGGTGGCCGCGCAGGGCAAGAGCAGCAGCGCCTTCACCCAAGTACCGGGCCGCGACTACGACCAGGTGCAGACCGAGGGCGACAACCAGTTCCGCATGGGCCGGCTCAACGGCATGTGGATGCAGCGGCTGTCGGACAGCAGCCGCCTGGAGCTGCGCGGCGGCATCGGCCAGGCCAAGCTGGACAGCCGCAGCCTGCGCCAGGAATGGCGCGGCACGCCCGGCGCGCTGATGCTCTCCAAGCGCCAGGACGACACGACCGACAGCCTGGACCGCTCCTGGAACCTGGCCAGCAAGCTCTCGCACCAGCTGGAGGCCAGCGAGCACAGCCTGGTCGGCGGCCTGGAGGCCGAGGGCGTCAAGCGCGACCAGACCCGCATCAGCCTGGTCAACGGCCTGCCGCGCCCCGAGCTGGCCGACTACGGCGACGAGTTGCAGGCCTCGACGCTGCGTCTGGCCGCCTACGCGCAGGACGAGTTCCAGATCAGCAAGCAATGGTCGGCCTATGCCGGCCTGCGCTGGGAAGGCATACGCACCAGCAGCGATGCCGCCAACTACGCGGTGCGCAACAACTCCAGCGTCTGGACGCCGCTGTTCCACACCGTCTGGAAGCCGAACGAGAAAAGCCGCGACCAGGTGCGCGTCAGCCTGACACGCAGCTACCGCGCGCCCGATGTGCAGAACCTGATCGCGCGGCCGACGATCAACCCGCAATACGAGCTCGACCCCGACACTGGCAGCTACCCCGACCGCGCCGGCAACCCCGATCTCAAGCCCGAGCTGGCCACCGGCATCGACCTGGCCTTCGAGCGCTACCTGAGCAAGGGCGGCGTGCTGAGCGTCAGCACCTTTGCGCGCCGCATCACCGACCTGATCCGCAATGTCACCGCGCTGGAAACCGTCAGCTGGTCCGGCACGCCGCGCTGGGTGCAGCGCCCGCGCAATATCGGCAATGCCACCACCTACGGCATTGAGTTGGAAGCCAAGTTCCGCCTCGACGAGTTCTTCGACGACGCCCTCCCCGTCTCACTGCGCAGCAATCTGAGCCTGTTCCGCTCCAGCGTCGACGGCATTCCCGGCCCCAACAACCGGCTCGACCAGCAGCCCAAGGCCACCGCCAATCTGGGCGCCGACTACCGCATGCGCGGCCTGCCGCTGAGCTTTGGCGGCAATCTCAACTGGACGCCGGCCACCACGGTGCAGCAGACCCCGCTGCTGGCCAGCAGCAGCAGCCGCAAGCTGGTGGGTGACGCCTTCGTGTTGTGGAACATCAACCGCGACATCGGCCTGCGCCTGGCCGCCAGCAATATCGCGCCGCTGGACTACAGCAGCGCCAGCGTGATCACCACCAGCAAGCTGCAAACCACCACCGAGAGCGCCGGCCGCACCTTCACCAACTGGCAGGCGCGGCTGGAAATCAAGCTCTGAGGCCTCTGAGGGATCGGCAAGGTTTCAGGCGGTAAGTCAGGCCCGGCGGCGGCTGCAGTTCGATACAAGGCGGTGCCCGCAGCGGCCGTACTGCGTGTAGGCTGATGTCACCATGACAGCGCTGCCTGCACATCAAGCCCCTGCCCAGCCCCGACGCCGCACCACTCGCCCCGGCGTGCTGCTGAGCTCGGTATGGGTTCTGCTAACAGCTTGTGCCAGCGTCCCAGTCATGCCGAATCGTTCAGCTGGCACGCCGCCCGCGGCCGACAACAGCGACCGCCAACGACAGGCCGCCTTCGACCAGAGCCAGCAGCACTGGCATGGAGCCAGCGTGCAGGAGCTGCTGGCCAAGCAAGGCCCGCCCAGCAGCCGCGGCCGCGATGCCCAGGGCCAGCAGCGTCTGAGCTACACCCGGTCGATCCCGCTCAAGGCGCCGACCGGGCCGCAAAGCGCGTCGTTCTCATGCACGGTGCATTACCTGCTCGATGCCAAGGGCCTGCGCATCGTCAGCCACCGCATCGAGGGCTGCTGACGACTCAGCGCCGCAGCCAGGCCGCCGCGCCCTCGCCGGCCGCCGCGCCGCCGGCCATGCTGGCAGTCAGCAGATAGCCGCCGGTGGGGGCTTCCCAGTCCAGCATCTCGCCGGCGCAGAACACGCCGGGCAGCTTGCGCAGCATCAGATGCTCGTCGAGCTCGGGCAGGCAGACGCCGCCGGCGCTGCTGATGGCCTCGGCCACCGGGCGTGCCGCCTGCAGGCGGATCGGCAGGTGCTTGAGGGCACGCGCCAGCGTGGCCGTGTCGCCATATTGATCCTTGCTCAGCACCTCGTGCAGCAGCGAGGCCTTCAAGCCCTCGATACCCAGACGGCTCTTCAGGTGGGTGGACATCGAGCGCGGGCCGCGCGGCCGCGCCACCTCGTCAGCCACAAAGGCCTCGCTGCGCGAGGGCAGCAAGTCCAGATGGATCAAGGCTTCGCCATGGTCCTCGATCTCCTCGCGCAAGAGGCTGGAGGCCGCATAGATCAGCGAGCCCTCGACGCCGCTGGCCGTGATGACGAACTCGCCCTGGCGGCTGAAGCTGCGGCCGCTCTGACCCTGGAAGTGAAGCGCCACCGGCTTGACCGGCTGGCCGGCGAACTTGTCGCGGAACAGCGCGCTCCAGCCCGGCTCGGCGGCGCCAGCGCGCAGCCGGCCGACATCGAAGCCGCAGTTGGCCGGACGCAGCCCCGCCACCGCCACGCCGCGCGCGGCCAGGATCGGCACCCAGCCGGCGTTGGAGCCCAGCTGCGGCCAGGACGCACCGCCCAGCGCCAGCACCAGCACATCAGCCGGCACCACGCGCTCTTCGTCGCCATGGCGAAAACGCAGCGCGCCGTCTTCGGTCCAGCCCAGCCAGTGGTGGCGCATATGAAAGCGCACGCCTGAGGCGCGCAGCCGGGCCAGCCAGGCACGCAACAGCGGTGCCGCCTTCATGTCGACCGGGAAGACGCGGCCCGAGGAGCCGACGAAGGTCTCCACGCCCAGCTCGAGCGCCCAGTCGCGCAGACCCGGGCCATCGAGCCGGGCCAGCCACTGCGCCACCTCGGCACAAGGCTCGGCGCGGCCGGTGGCGAAGCGCGTGGCAAACAGCGCGCCGTCTTCGGAATGCGTCAGGTTCAGACCGCCCTTTCCGGCCAACAGGAACTTGCGTCCCACCGAGGCCATGGCATCGAACACATCCACTTCGCAACCCGCGGCGCGCAAGCGCTCGGCCGCCATCAGACCGGCCGGCCCACCCCCAATGACGACGGCTCTTGCAGCGGATAGGGCGGACTGGGACATCGGGAACTCACGCGGGAAACTGGAGCGGGAGTGTGCCAGAAGGCGAACGGCATAGGCCCAGCGGTCCAAGCCGTAACGCAGCAGATCAATGAAAACAGATGTTCGCCTGAAACATGGCCACTGGCAGCATGGCAGTCTGTTCCCTGTTCAATCTCATCGCCGGGCAATTGGCGTCGCAACGATGCACCGGTCCTGCCAGGAGTAACTGAGGGCATCGGTAGTGACCGGGACGGGAGTCGCTGTAGAGCTACCGGCACGCAATGGCAGTCACTTTGCCACGTCGCTTCACGGCCAAGAGTGCCGCGGTATCGAAGACATCAGACTCCGAGCGGTTCACCACGTAACTGCCCACGACGACCGTAGCGGGCATGCGATAGCCACATGTGCCTTGGGCTGGGGCGCTGGGCAGCCGGAGGGCACGGATTGCTGCATCACGTTCCGTGAAGCAGAACCAGGCAAGGCGCTCGTCCTTGTCTCGTGGGACCCGTGCGCGCGACCTGGCAGAGACGATGAAACACAAGTTGTCCCCGACAAGTTCTGTGGTCTCCTTGTCCACCCGGCGCTCTGCAACGCCCTCCAGCAGCACGGACCCCTTGTAGTGGTGAAGGTGTCCTACCTGACCCTCCAGCACAAGTGCGGACGGTGCTGCTGCGGCGGCGCTTGCCCCGAACAGCAGGAGCGTACAGAGCAGGATCCAAGGTGCGCGGGTCATGGGGAGCTAGTGGCTGCGAGTGTTCAGCGTCCTGACGACGCTGTCGAGAATGCCGCCGGAGCTGCCGGCAATGCGACTGCTAGAAACACCCGGCCCTTGAGGAGGGTCGAATTCATAGCACCCATTGTGCGCGTCTTCGCAGCGCTTTGAGCCCGACTGAAGCTGCCTTGGGTGCGCCAGGCGTTGTCCGGATCAGGTTTCGCACTGGGGCTTGGGGCTTGAGCTAGAAGGGTTCGGTCGGGTAGCGCAGCAGCACCGCGTCTTCCATGCCCGTCTGCACGCCGGACATCAGCGTGCCGTGCGGGCACGCCGGACCGGCCGAGGAGCCATGGCGTCTGCGCCTGCTTCATTCATGGCCGCCTGGCCCGGTGGGGCCGAGAGCGCCTCGGCCAGCAGGTCGAACACGATGCGGATGCGGCGTGCAGTGCGCAGTTCGCGATGCGTGACCAGCCAGATCGGAAAACGCACCGGCGGCACCTCGTCCAGCACGCGCACCACCTCAGGACAGGCCGTGGCCACCTCATCCATCATCACGCCGATGCCCAGGCCCTGGATCACCAGCGCCCAGGCGGTGGCCATGTTCTCGGAGTAAGCGCAGAAGTTCTGGTCCTCGACCGGCAGCCCCAAGGCCTGCAAATGGTTCAGGTAGCGCCCGCCGCGATCCGATCCGATGAAGCGATGTCCGGCTGCTTCGGCGGCACGGCGCGGATGGCCATGTCGCGCCACCCAGCCGCGCGAGGCATAGAAGCCTGCCGTCGCCTCGCGCAGCAGACGGCCGATCAGCTCGGGCTCCGTGGGCCGCACATGGCGTAGCGCAATGTCGGCCTCACGCCGTCGCAGGTCGGACAGCGAGTTCGTCGTGATCACCTCCACACGCAGCGCCGGTGCCAGTTCGGAAAGGCGCACCAGCAGCGCAGGCAGCAGACACGCGGCCACCACATCGCTGGCCGAGACGCTGACCACGCCGCTCACTGCCTGCACCTGGCCGCTCGCCGCCAGCTTCAGTTCCTCGGCCGCGGCCCCCATGCTGCGCACATGGTCCAGCAAGGCCAGGCCAGCCCGGGTGGGCTGCAGGGTCTTGCCTACGCGCTCGAAGAGATAGACCCCCAGGCGCTGCTCGATGGCGGCCACCTGCCGGCTCAGCGTCGGCTGCGTCAGGCCCAGTCGCCGTGCTGTGGCTGAGAACGAGCCCGCCTCCGCGCTGTGCAGGAAGGCGCGCAGCTGGTTCCAATCCAGTGAGTCCATGCGTATGCGTATGGTTGATATCCGGAAATGCCTGAGACGAATACTAAATTGCATGCGTAGCATGCGAGCACACCTCGAAAACGCCAGAACTGCTCGCGCCGATGAACGCTCACGCCCACCCTCAAGTCACCTTTTGGAACCGCATCGCGCGCAAGTACGCTGCCGACCCCATCGCCGACGAGCCGGGCTACGAGAACACGCTGCGCCGCGTGCAGGCGCTGCTTCACGCTGACCAGGACGTGCTCGAGGTCGGCTGCGGCACGGGCAGCACAGCCTTGCGCCTGGCCGGCGCGGCGCGCCGCTACCTCGCCACCGACGTGGCCCCCGAGATGATTGCCATCGCCCGCGAGAAATTCCAGGCCCAGCCCGTGAGCGGCCTGCAGTTCGAGGTGGCCGATGCTTGCTCACCTCAGGCGCGCAGCTTCGACGTGCTGCTGGCCTTCAATGCCGTGCATCTATTGCCCGACCTCGACGCCAGCCTAAGCCCCATGCTGCGTGCGCTCAAGCCCGGCGGTCTGTTCATCTCCAAGACCGCCTGCGTGGGGGAGATGAACCCGCTGATCACCCGGCTGGCCCTGCCGCTGGCCCGGCTGATCGGCAAGGCGCCGCCGGTGCTGCTGTTCAAGGCCGAGCAACTGGTGGCGGCCTATGAGCGCCAGGGGCTGGCGGTGGAAGCAGTGGAACGCCACGGCACGCGCGGCAAGGACCTTCGCGTGTTCATCATCGCGCGCAAGCCTTGACAGGGTGAGGCGCAACGCTGAAGCCCCGGTGCCGCGCCGTGATGGCGCGGAAAGGCTGCCCGCTCAGCCCTGCTTCAGCGCCCCGCGCAGCTTCTGCCCCAGCTCGGGCTTGTCCTTGAAGGGGTCGGTAGGATTGCGCAGCAGCATGGCGTCTTCCATGCGCGTCTGCACGCCGGCCAGCGCCTGCGGGTGGCTGAAGATGTAGAAGCGGCCTTCGTCCATCGCGGCGAACACCATGGCCGCCACATCGGCGGCGCTGACCTTGCCGGAGGACACGGCCTTGTCGCTCATGGCCTGCGAGATCAGCTGGCTCTGCGTCGGCTTGGACGCCGCCAGCTCGCCCGGCCGGTTGCGGTGGCTCTGCGAGATGCCGGTGGGCACGAAGTAAGGGCACAGCACCGAGCAGTGGATCTGCTCGCTGACCAGGGACAGGTCTTGATAGAGCGTCTCGCTCAAGCTGACCACTGCATGCTTGCTGACGTTGTAGACGCCCATGTTCGGCGCATTCAGCATGCCGGCCATCGACGCGGTGTTGACGATATGGCCTTCAAAAGAGGGATCAGCCTTGGCGGCCGCCAGCATCATCGGCGTGAACAGGCGCACGCCATGCACCACGCCCATCAGGTTGACGCCCAGCACCCATTCCCAGTCGGCCAGCGTGTTCTCCCACACCAGGCCGCCCGAGCCGACGCCGGCATTGTTGAAGACGAAGCTGGGCGCGCCGAAGCGCTCTTGCACCGCATCGGCCAGCGCCTGCATCTGATCGGCCTTGGCCACATCGACGCGGCGTGCCAGCACCGGCACACGGCCCTCGAACTCGGCTGCCGCCTTGTCCAGCGCGTCCTGCTGCACATCGCAGAGCACGAGGTTCATGCCACGCGCGGCAGCGAGGCGCGCCACTTCGAGGCCGAAGCCCGAACCCGCGCCGGTGATCACGGCCGTGCGGCCCTGGTAAGTCTTCATGGCTGGTCTCCTTGATGGTTCTGTCTTGTCTTCTCGTCAGGCCGGCTGCTTCGCCTTGCTCAGCGCATAGCCGATGCGCGGGAAGTGCACATGCACGGTGCCCGCGCGCGGGTCCTCGCGGCGCAGCGTGATCTGCCCGGCGCTCAGGCCCACCAGCGTGCCGCTGACGACATCGCAGGCGTAGTCGGTGGCGGCCACCTCGACCGCATCGCCGGCCTCGAAGCCTTGCCCCGCCTGCACCTCGGTGGGCCGCGGCGTGGCGGCGTGCGCGATGGCGATGGCCTCGGCGCTGCCGAGCTTGTCGCTGTGGCCGTGGCCGAAGGCGGCGATGCGATCAAACCAGGCGGCGAGGCGCGGGAAAGCATCGAGGATGCCGGCCACCGGCGGCGCGCGGCGGATGTACCAGAGGCTCTGCACCGCCGAGAAGTCGGCGATGCTGGGCACGCTTCCGCACAGGAAGGGCCGGCCGTCGAGTTGCTGCTCCAGCCAGCCGAGGTAGGTCTGCAGTGCGGCCGTGGCGTCGCGTGTGCTGGGCCGCTTCATGCCGGCCGTCATCGCGGCGCGGTCGGCAGCAAAGGCCTGCAGCATCTCGGGCGGTGCGCCGGCAAAGATGGCGGCAGCGCCGGCCGGCTGCATGGTGTAGGGAATCGCCACCCAGAACAGATCGCTGTCGGCCCATTGCGCCAGGATCTCGGCCGCGCCGCCGGCCTCGGCCGGGAAGAGGCTGGGGGCGGGATGCAGCGTATCGATCACGCGGCTCATCAGCGCGGTATCGCAATAGATGTCGGCGCCGATCTGCAGGAAAGGCGTGCGGCGGTAGCCGCCGGTCAGCGCCAGCACATCGGGTTTGGGATTGATCACCGGCACGGTGACGCTGCGCCAGGCCAGGCCCTTGTAGCCCAGGATCAGGCGCATCTTCTCGGAGAAGGGCGAGCCGGCGTAGTGGTGCAGGATCATCGAATCACTCATGGCTGCTGTGGTTCCCGGCGCATGTCGATATGGGAAATGCCGTCCTCGTCGTAGACGGCCGAGGTGGGCGCAAAGCCCAGGCCGGCGTAGAAGGCCTGCAGATGCGCCTGCGCACTCAAGGCAATGGCCTGGCCGGGCCAGCGCTGCTCGCATTCGGCGATGGCGCGCTGCATCAGCACCCTGCCCTGACCGGCGCCGCGCGCGGCGGGCGCGGTCAGCACCCGGCCGATCTTGGGGCCGGCTGCAGTCGGGATCAGGCGCGCACAGGCCAGCAAGTCGCCGGACGCATCCCGGCCCAGCAGGTGCAGGGCCATCAGGTCCTGCCCGTCCGGGTCGAGATAGATGCAGCGCTGCTCGACGACGAAGACCTCGCTGCGCAAGCGCAGCAGCGCATAGAGCTCACGCGCGCTCAAGGCGTCGAGCGCGCAGCAGGTCCAGGTCAGAGCCACTTAGATCAGCTTGACGAGCTGCTTGCCGAAGTTCTTGCCTTTCAGCAGGCCGAGGAAAGCTTCGGGCGCAGCAGCAATGCCCTCGGCCACGCTCTCGCGGTACTTCAGCTTGCCGGTGGCCACCAGCGTGCCCAGTTCCTTCAGCGCCTCGGGCCAGACTTCCATGTGCTCGGAGACGATGAAGCCCTCGATCTTCATGCGGTTCACCAGGATCAGCTGGGGCGCCGTCATCGGGATGGGCTCGCCGTTGTAGCCGGAAATCATGCCGCACATGGCGATGCGGCTGAAGGCATTGGCCCGCAGCATCACCGCGTCCAGGATCATGCCGCCGACGTTCTCGAAGTAACCGTCGATGCCGTTCGGGCAGGCAGCCTTCAACGCGGCCGACAGGCTCTTCACATCCTTGTGTTCCTTGTAGTCGATGCAGGCATCGAAGCCCAGCTCTTCGACCACATAACGGCACTTGTCAGCGCCGCCGGCAATGCCCACCGCGCGCGCGCCGCGCACCTTGGCCAGCTGGCCGACCGCGCCGCCCACCGCGCCGCTGGCGGCACTGACCACCACCGTCTCACCGGCCTTGGGGTTGATGATCTTGACCAGGCCATACCAGCCGGTGACGCCGGGCATGCCCACCGCGCCCAGATAGGCCGACAGCGGAATGTGGGTGGTGTCCACCTTCTGCAGCACGCCGCGCTGGCTGGCATCGACCAGCTGATATTCCTGCCAGCCACCCATGCCCACCACCTTGTCGCCGACCGCGAAATGCGCGTTCTTGGACTCGACCACTTCGCCGACGGTGCCGCCGATCATCACCTCGTTCAGCGGCTGCGGCTGCGCATAACTCTTGCCCTCGTTCATGCGGCCGCGCATATAGGGGTCGAGGCTGAGGTAATGGTTGCGCACCAGCACCTGGCCCTCGGCCAGCGCAGGCAGCGTGGCCTCGACCAGCTTGAAGTTGTCGGCCGAAGGCTCGCCCTGGGGGCGGCTGGCGAGTTGGATTTGACGATTGACGACGGTCATGGTGAATGCCTCCTGGAGCAAGATCAGACCGGCGAATTGAAGCATGAGCACCAGGCCGGCGGCGTCTCGTGGGCGACAAAATAGAACGGTCGTTCACTTTGCCCGCCGCTCGCGAAACATGCACACCGTCACACAGCTGTCGGGAGCGCTCGCTTAGACTGGCCGCAAATCAATTTCTCTGCAGCTGGCGTTGGGGCCAGATGCGCCTCCGATGATCCGAAAGCTGATTTGCCTGGCCTGGCTCAGCACCTTGCTGGGCCTGCTGCTGCCACCGGCGCAGGCGCACGCCAAGACGCTGCGGGTCTGCCAGAGCGACCCCGCCCGCTATGCCTACCGGATCGCCTTGGTGCGCCAGATCCTGGCCAAGACCCAGGCGCGCGGCACTCCAGCCGACAGCCTGCAGCCCTATGCGAGCGGGCCGGACCCCAGCCAGGAGCGTTGCCTGGCCCTGCTGCGCCAGCGCGAGGTTGATCTGGTCTATCTGCCGCCCACGGCCGAGCGCCTGGCCGAATTCGATGTGGTCCCCTTCGACCTGCACCAGGGCATGCTGGGCTATCGCCTGCTGCTGATCAACCGGCGCGATGAAGCCGTGTTTGCCAAGGTGCAGACCCTGGAGGATCTGCGCCAGCTGCAGGGCGGCTTCGGCAGCCAGTGGAGCGACTACCGCCTGTTCGAGCTGAACCGGCTGCCGGTCGTTGGTGCCAACAGCGCCGAGACCCTGCTGGCAATGCTGGACGCCGGCCGCTTCCACTATTTCCACCGGGGTCTTCACGAGGCCTGGGCCGAGCTGGAGCAGCATGCCGAAAAGCGCAATCTGATGGTCGCGCCCAATCTGGCGCTGGTCTATCACAACCCGGTCTATCTGATGTTCAACAAGGCCGACACAGCGCTGCGGCAGCGTTTCGAGCAAGGCCTGGCGCAGATGCGCAACGACGGGTCCTTGCAGGCGCTGTTCAAGGCATCGTTCACCGACACCATTTCCCGCGCCCAGCTGAACAAGCGTCGGCTGATCCTCCTGGAGGCCGGGCAGGACGGTGCGGACGCCAGCCAGAGGCAGCGCCCGTTCTGGCTCAACTGAAGCGCACCCCTCAGCGCCAAACTACCAGGCCCAGTCCCCCACCGTCCAGTTGCGCACCTCGCTGGTCGTGGGCTGCAGATACCAGTCCAGCGACTGTGCGCCGCTGCTGCTCACATAGCTGGCCAGCCTGGGGTAGGCCAGACCCATGTCCACCCGCTCATTGGGCAAGGCCCAGTCCGAAGGCAGCAGCAAGGCGAATGGGTAGTCCTCGGCCGAGCGGTCACTGAGCCGCACGTTCTGCTTGCTGGCGCGCACCTGCATCCACGGATCGGCCGTGCCGATGTCGGCCAGCGCCAACGGCGTTGCGAAGACGACGCTGAAGGTGGCGCGTGGTCCGCGTGTGAAGCCGCTGCCCGCCGGCGTGTTCACCGGAACGGCCGGCGCGGCGCCAGGCGCCGGCAGCGCCAATACCGTGTCCTGGAATGCCGTCCAGCGCAGCTGCCCGCCGTCCAGTGTCGCGCTGCAGGGCAGCGAGGCGCCGCCCTGCATTTGCGTGCTGCAGCTGGCGGTGCCGGTGGCGCCCGCAGGCAGCGGCAGGTCCAGCGTCCAGTCATGTGTATAGGTCGATCCACGCGCCACCAGATAGGCCACACCATCGATGCGCTCGACCCGTCCGTCGCTGTTGATCCCCAGCTGGTAGCGGTAGGCCACCACCAGGTCGTTGAAGTCGTAGTCGCCGCGCGCAGGTGCCAGGTCCTCGTAGGCCGCCAGGAAGTAGCTGCTGGCTCCCGGCATCTGCACCCAGCTCAAGGAAGTCGTTGGCGGTGCCGGTGTCGGTGCTGGTTCAGGGCTGGTGTTGACGACCGACTCCGGGCTGATCTCGACAGCCGGCGCCTCGACCCGGAAGCTCGCCGTGGATGCCAGCGTGGTGTCCAGATACTGCGCATCGGCCGGGCTGAGGATCGCCAGGTCCTCGAAGCCCGCGGTGTAGTCGTAGAAGGCTTCGGGATCGCCCAGCTTGACGTTGGCGTCCAGCAGCCGGATGCGCAGCACCGCCGCCGTGGCGCCTGCCAGGCTTTCGGGCACCACGATCCGCAAGGTGCTGTCGAAGACACTCTGGATGCTGCTGTTCGCGGTGATGCGGCTCGAGCCGCTCTCGCCCAGCAGCGTGTAGTAGCGCTGCCTGTTGGTGGAGCCGGCCGACGCAACAAGGGCCTGCGTCTCGGTCCAGAAACCGCCGGCATGGCCATAGACGCGCTGGCTGCCATCGGCCATCGTCACCTCCAGCCATGCGTCCTGCACCGTCACCGCCTGGGCTGATGCCTTCTCGCTGCCGTTGGCCGCTTCATTGATGTCGACGCCGAACACCAGCTTGCCACCATGCGCCGTGCGGTAAGCCTCCAGTTGACTGGCATTCAGGTCCTTGAAGAGCTGGATATTCCCCTGCCCCTTGTCGATGGTGTCGGTCAGGCGCAGCGAGCCGGTCGACTGGCTCAGGCCGCGACCGGCCACCAGCAGCAACAGCCCGGCCAGCAGCCAGCTTGAAACTCTGCTCAGATTCGTATTCATGGCTTCAGCTCCCCAGTCAAGGCAGTGGCAGCGCCACCAGAGTCATAGATCTCGAAGAACAGGCGTTTGACATGGGCCGGCACCGTCAGCGAGACGCCGCCCGCGGCCTCGAGTGCCTGCAAGGCCGACAAGCGCATGAACAAGAGCTGCTGCCGATTGCCTGACGCGTCCTCGTACCAGACCGTCACATAGCTCAGCTTGGGGTTCTTGAACCGGCTCGGGTCGCTGAGCAGTTGTGAGGCGCGCAGCTTGATCACCGGCGCGAAGGCACTGATCTGCTTCAGGCTCTTCGGAACGGTCGTGGCTGAAAGCGCGGTGTTGACGACGGCAGTGGGCGCGCTGCTCCCGGAACCAGCGCCGCCCCCGCCACCGCAGGCCGCCAGGCCCAGGACCATCAGCAGCCACGCGCCGGCAAGTGGCATCGCTCGCTGGCTGCCTGGCCTCATCGTTTGATCGCTCATGGCGAATCCTTTCAGCGTCCACCCAGGGACAGTTGTTCACGCCCGACCTTCAGCAGCAGCACCAGGCGCTGCAAGGGCGTCAGCACCGCGGCATAGACATCGGCTGCTGCACTCACCTCGGCCTGCACCTCGCTCTCGGCGTCCCAGCACGGTGCGTGCAAGAGGCCGATGCCGGATCCGCTCAGCACCCGCTGCCACTCATGACGCAGTCCGTACCACTGGCCGGCCGTGCGCGGTCGCATGCCAAACCAGCAACGCTCTCCGGCTGCCACATCGAGCACGCCAGCCGCCAAGGCCAGCAGGCGCCGCCAGGGCGTCATCGGTTCCATCGGGAAGCGCACAGTCGCGAGATGCAAAGCCCTGGTCTGCGCGTCACGCCCGCGCACGGCTCGCCTGCTTTGCCATGCAAGGCGCGTCCAGCCCAGACGCGCGGCCAATGCGTGCAAGCCAAGCATCGGAAGCAGCAAGGGCAAGATCAGCAAGGCGATCGCGCGACCCAGCCAGGACCATTCCCGGCTGCTGCCGTCATGCAGGCTCAGCATCAAGGCATCCGCCTCGGCCAGGTGCGTCTCGACGCCCAGGCTCAGGTGGTGGACCCGCGCACCATTGACGATGCAGCCGTTCAGGTCCAGGCCTGAGCCGATGTAGCTGCCCGGCAGCACCAGGCTGTGTTCGACCCGGCTTTGCGAGGACAGCAGCACATCGCGCGTCAGCACCACGCCCGGCCCCAGCTGGGCACCCCGCTCGACGATGCAGCCCGGCCCGATCAGCACCGGGCCGATCAGCGTCGCGCCCTCATCCACCTGCGCGTTCGGGCTGGCCGCGCCCCAGGAGTAGCGCCGCCAGGACGCCGGCGCCTCCTGCAGACCGCCCGGCGCGTAGAGCTGGGCCTGTGACAGGCGCAGCGCCGAGTCCAAGGGCAGACCATCGCCGTCAGCCGGCTCACACAGACGTGTAGCCTGGAGTTGGCGCCTCAGGTGCTGCCCCAGTGCTGCCTGGCCCATGCAGGCAGTGATGCCGGTCAAGGCCGCTGGTGCCACGCTGGCCCAGCCGCTCCAGCGCAAGCTGCCGCTGACGCCGGTGTCCACCCAGAGGGCCTCGGCCTCAGCCAGGCGTGCCAGCGCGGCTGCCTCGGGGCAGCGGCACACATGGCCAATCAGCACGCGCTTGGCGCCTGAATCCAACAGCGTCGGCAGCAAGGCATAGGGCCGCTCCGAATCCTTGGCCATATGCCACTTCAAGCGCAGGCCCCAGCGGCTGCCGTCACCGAGCAAGGCACGCAGCGCCTCGGGCTGGTCGCTCACCACCAGGTCCACCTCGGGCACGGCGGCCAGCGCCAGCTGCGCCATCAGGCGCTCGATCACGGTCTGGCTGCCCAGCGGCAACAGCGCTGCAGGAAAGTCGTCTGCCACCGGCAGGTCGGTGCTGGCGCGCTGCGTGGCGAAGATCACCGCGCGCACCGCCGGGCCGCGCCTCACACCTTCGCCCGGCACGCGCAAGTCACGTGCCGGCCGGCGCAGCCCCAGGCGCTGCAGCAGCACCCGCGCCAGAAAGCTGAAATTGCCGAGCAGATAGCGCCGCCACATGCGGCCCGGCTCCTGCAGCAGGCGCCAAACCCATTCCAGCCCGGTCTCGCGCATCCACAGCGGTGCGCGCGAAATCCGGCCCGAGACAAAGTCGAACAAGCCCCCCACGCCAATCGCCAGCTTGGGGCCGAGCAAAGGCAGATGACGGTCGATGAACAAGTCCTGCCCGGGCACACCGCGCGCCACCAACAGCACCTCGGCACCGCTGGCACGCACCTGCGCGGCCACCTGGCCCTCCTCCGCCACCGAGAAATAGCCGTTCCGCAGCCCCTTCACCGCCAGCCCGGGCCAGCGACGCGCGATCTCGGCGGCCACCTGCTCGGCCACACCGGGCTGGCCGCCCAGCAGAAAGACGCTGCTGCCGCGCAGCTGCAGCATGTCGCACAGACGCGGAAACAGGTCGGTGCCGTTGACGTTCTGCTTCAGCGGCGTACCCAGCAGGTCGCTACCGATCTTGATGCCGATGCCGTCCGGCAGCACCAAAGCGGCACGCGCCAGCGCGCGCCGATAGCCTCGATGGCTGGCCGCGATATTGACGCAGGCCGGGTTGACAAAGCTCACCTGCTGCGCCTGTGCGCCATCCAGCAGCTCACGCAGCCGGGCAAGTGCCTCGCTCATGCTGAGGTTGTCGAACACCACATCGCCCACCTGCACACGTTGCGGTGCGCTGCGCCCTGCGGGGCGCGGCAGCAAAGCCACCAGCAGGCCGCGCAGCAGCAAACCCAGATCGTGGCGCAGACCGCGATGCTGCAGGTAGTGGGCATCGCACTGCACTTCGCTGCCGAAGTCCACCGCAGTGCGGCGACGAATGAACCAAGGGTTGATCAGGCCCGGCCGCAACGCAGCAAGCGCGCGCGGCAACGACTCTTCGCAAGGCCTGGCGCGCGGGCCGACCCAGGCCAGATCGCCGCGCAGCACGTTCAGCAGCAGCGGCCAATGCGCAGCGCCACAGCGTGCCAGCAGGCGGCCCGTTCGAGACGCCGGCAAGGCCAGGCTGTAGCGATCAAAGATCCGCCCCCGCCGGCCCTGGCGCCACTCGCTGTGCCAGCAGCGCCGCAGCAGCAGCAAAGGCAGCGCCAGCGGCAGCAGCGCAAGCAGCGCCAGCAGCACATCCACGCCGCGCATCACAACCGCATAGCCAGTGCGCTGGCGGGCACGCAACAGCGAGGCCCGGTTGCCCTCTTCTTCGTTCAACCAACTGCTCATGGCCGGCTCCTCAGTAGGCGCCCCGACCGCGGATCACCGCGGGCAGGGTCTTGGCGATCAGCTTCACATCGGCCCACAGGCTGGCGGAGCGGATGTAGTCCAGATCCATCTGCAGCTGCTGCGGGAACGGCACCTCCGAGCGCCCGTTGACCTGCCAGATGCAGGTCAGCCCCGGCGTCACCGCCAGGCGCTCGCGATCGTTCAGCCGATAGCGCTCGACCTCGCTGAGCAAGGCCGGGCGCGGCCCCACCAGACTCATCTCGCCTCGCAGCACGCACCAGAGCTGGGGCAGCTCGTCGATGCTGGTGCGGCGCAGCAGCCGGCCGATCGGCGTGACGCGCGGATCGCGCTTCATCTTGAAGGTCAGCGCCTCGCTGCCATGCTGGTTGGAGACGGCGAGCGCGGCATGCTCACGGTCTGCATGCATACGCATCGAACGGAACTTCGGAAACGCGAACACGCGCCCGTCGCGGCCGACGCGCTGCTGCCAGTACAGCGCCGGACCGCCGTCATGCAGGCGCACCAACAGACCCACCACGATCAGCAGCGGCGCCAGCAGCACCAGCGCCGGCAGCACCAGCGCCAGATCAAGGCCGCGCTTCAGCAGTGCGGGCACGCGGGAGCGCCACCACCACAGGCAGCGAGCGCGGCGCGCCTGAAGCCGGCAGATCAGGGGCGACGGCAGTGTGGGCAAAGGGGTTTGGCGCTTCATGGCAGGACTCCGGGTGACAGCTTTGACGCCATTACAGGAGCAAGCGCGCCGGCGGTTGTGACAACTTTGCAAACCTTGGCTGCAGCGCGCCGATCACCAGGAACTGGGCCGTAAGATGGGCCGCAGCACTGGAGCCTTCCTCAATGCAGCTGCAGATCCTGGTTGTCGACGACATCGCCGAATCACGCGATGCGCTGTGTGCCGCCGTGACGGCGCTCGGCCACCTGGCGCGTGGTGCCGACAGCGGCGCTGGCGCGCTGGCGCTGTTCCGGCAGCAGTTGCCCGACCTCGTGCTGCTCGACCTGCTGATGCCCGGCATGGATGGTTTCGAAGTGACGCGCCGCCTGCGCGAGCTCAGCCCCACGCGCTGGCTGCCGGTCATCGTCACCTCATCACTGTCGGGCGAGCAGCACTTCATCGAGGCGCTCGGCAGCGGCGCCGACGACTATCTCACCCGGCCGGTCAGCACGGCCCTGCTGGACGCCAAGCTGCGCCACTACGGCGGTGTGCTGGCCTTGCAGCAGCGGCTTTCCTCACTGGCACAGCGCCAGAGCGACATCCTCGACAACATCCTCGACCCGGTGCTGACACTGGATGAGACCGGCCGCATCAGCGAGTTGAACCGCAGCGCCCATGAGCTCGCCGACCTGGGCGGACAGGCGCTGGTGCGCGGCCAGCCTGCCCGTGCGGTGTTCGGTGTCGATCTGGCACAGCTGCTGGAGCTGCGCGAAGTGCAGGTCCAGCGTGTCGGCGGCGGCAGCTTCGTGGCCGAGATCGGCGCCAGCCAGTGGCGCGAGATGAACCGCCAGCACTACACGCTGGTGCTGCACGACCTGACGCGCCGGCGCCAGCTGGAGCAGATGAAGGACGACTTTCTCGCCACCGTCAGCCACGAGCTGCGCACGCCGCTGACCTCGGTGATCGGCGCCGTAGGCCTGCTGGCCGGTGGCGCCGCCGGTGCCCTGCCGGCCAGCGCGACGCCGCTGGTCGACATGGCGCAGCGCAATGCCGAACGCCTGAACCGGCTCGTCGACGACATCCTGGACCTGACCAAGCTCGAAGGCGACCGCCTGCCGCTGCAGCTGCGCGAACAGCCGCTGGCACCCCTGCTGCGCGAAGCCCTGCAGGCCGCCGAAACGCAGGCGCAACGCCAACAGGTCAGCCTGCTGGCCGAAGGGCTGGACACGCCGGGCCTGCCGGACCTGAACATCGACGGCCACCGCATCCTGCAGGTGCTTGGCAACCTGCTGAACAACGCCATCAAGCATTCGCCCCCTGGGCAAAGCGTGCGCCTGACGCTGAGCGGCAAGCCCTCCGGTGTGACCGTCACCATCCGCGACCGCGGGCCGGGCATTGCGCCGGCGCTGCGTGGCCGACTGTTCCAGAAGTTCGTCCAAGGCGACAGCGGCGACCGCCGCACCAGCGAAGGTACCGGCTTGGGCCTGTATATCGCGCAGACCTTGGCTGGCCGCATGGGCGGCCACATCACGGTCGACGAGCCCGGCGATGGCGCGGCCTTCAGCCTGCACCTGCCGGCGGCTGGCAGCGTCGGCGAGCTGGCGCCTGTGCTGATCCATGTGGACCGTGATCTGCAGAGCCGGCAACGCGTGGCGCAATGGCTGAGCCCGCACTACACCGTGCGCAGCGCCGGCAGCCTGGAGCAGGCCCGCGCTCTCGAAGCCACCGAAGCCATTGCCGGCTTCATCGCCAATCCGCAAGACCAGGGGGCCGCCGACACCTTCTGCGCCGAATTGCGCCGACTGGCGGCCGGCCGCCCGATGCTGCTGCTGGGGGACTCGATCGACCAAGACTTCTGCGAGCGCGTGGACCTCCCATGGCTGGCGGCCGCCGAGGCCCAGGCCGAGAATCTGCAGCAGGTCCTGCACCTGCTGCTGACCCTGCCTTCAAGCGAGCCCACACCATGAGCGAACAGCTGCGCCGCATCCTGTGTGTCGACGACGATGCCGACATCCGCCTGCTGCTGGACTACAGCCTCACCCAGATCGGCGGCTATGAGGTGCGCTGCTGTGCCGATGGTCCGAGCGCGCTGGCGCTGGCGCCGCAGTTCCACCCCGACCTGGTGCTGCTGGATGTGATGATGCCCGGCATGAGCGGGCCCGAGACCTTGGTGGCACTGCGTGCCCTGCCCGAGATGCAGGGCGTGCCCGTGATCTTCGTCACCGCCAAGGCCTTGCCGAGCGACCTCGAGCCCTTGCTGCAGCTCGGCGCGACCGGCGTGATCGTCAAGCCTTTCAATCCAATGACCCTGCCGGACGACATCCGGCCTTTCTGGGAGTACGGCCGTGGCCAGCGAAACGCCTGAGGACGGACCGGCGGCCGGCATGTCGCCGCAGATGCAACAGGGCTTCGAGCGCCTGCGCCTGATCTTCGTCGCCGGGCTCGCTGGGCGCTGGCAGGACATCAGCGCTGCGCCAGACGCGGTGGCACGCCGCGCGGCACTACACGCGCTGGTCGGCGCGGCCGGCAGTTACGGCATGCAGCCGCTGTGCGATGCCGCACGAGCCGCTGAAGACAGCTGCCAGCTCGATGACACGATGGCCCACGCGGCCGATCTGCAGGCACTGCGCCAGGCGCTGGCTGACGCAGGCGTCACAGTCCCATGACACTCTGCTGAGCGGCCCGGTCTCCAATACAGGCATGGACATTCCATGCAAACAGGAGGCCAAGATGGAAATCAGCGGACGTATCGAAGGCAGTGATGTGCTCGTGATCGAGCTGCGCGAGGACAACCTCGACGCCAGCAATGTGCGCGAGTTCCGTGAAGCCGTGCAATCGCTGATGCTGGAACGCAGCCGCATCGTGCTCGACATGGCCGGCGTGAAGTTCGTCGACAGCTCGGGCCTGGGAGCCTTGATCTCCTGCCTGCGCCAAGCCAACAGCCGCAATGGCGACTTCCGCCTGTGCGAGCTCTCGCGCACCGTGCGCGCCCTGTTCGAGCTGATGCGCATGCACCGGGTGTTCAACATCCATGAGGCACGCGGCGAAGCGGTTGCCTCCTTCAGCTGAGCGGCGCAGGCCCGCGAGGAGCATGCGATGACGCTCAACGACTACCTCACCGAGACGCTGCTGATCGGCGACGAGCAGGCGCACCCCGGAGCCGGCCTGCCCGAGCGCTGGGCTGACGCCAGCAACGATGCACAGGCACGCAGCCAGCTGGCCATCGCCATGCGGCGTGCGGAAGCTGCCGGCGCCCCGGGCCTGCTGCTGCAATGCGCGGATCTAGGCCTGCCGAGCGCCTTGCGCCGCCACGATGATGTGCTGATCGAGCAACTGGAAAGCTCCGACTGGGAGCTGCTCTATCTGGCGCATGAGGACGGTCGCACGGTGGCGCGGGCACGCCTGCGTCCCGACTGGCTGCACTGCGATGCGCCGCCGGCCGGCCTGATCGCGATGGCGCTGCGCCTGCCGCTGCTGCGCCGCCTGCTGGCCGAGCCGCTGGAAATCGGCAGCGATGCCAAGCTGCGCGCCGCCCATTGGCTGGGCCTGCTGGCCTGGCAGGGCGCACGCGCCTGCCGACCCGGTGGCGCCTTGGCGCTGTGGCCAGCCTTCCCGACACGCACTTGAGCGCCCTCGCGATGGATGCCAGCCAAGCCCCTTCCCTGCCTGGGCGCGGCATCAAGCCCTGGGACAGCCTGATGGCGCATCGGCGCCTGGCGCTGCTGGTGTTCACCATCGTCTTGCTGCTGGGCCTGCCGATCGCCTGGGTCAAGGGGCGGCCGCAGTACCAGGCGGAAGCCTCGGTGCAGATCGCGCCGCGCTACATGCGTAATCTGCGCGAGGACCAGGAGCTGGACTTCCAGTCCAACAGCCAGTACCGCCAGTTCGTCGAACACCAGCGCCAGAACATCTCGCGCCACGACGTGCTGCTGGCCGCACTGGAACGGCTGGGCGAGCAGCGCGCCCTGTGGCAGCGCAGCGGCGACAGCGACCGCCAGGCGGTCGACAAGCTGCGCAGCCAGCTCAATGTCAGCGCGGTGTCGGACACCTATCTGGTGCGCATCAGCATCAGCGGCGACAAGCCCGAAGGGCTGGCCGAGCTGGTCAACGCGGTGGCGGCCAGCTTCATGGAACGCATGAAGGCCGAGGAGATCTACGGTTCCGACGCACGCAGCCGCACCTTGAAGGCCCGCGAGTCCGAACTGGAGCAGGACATTTCCGCCAAGGTCGATCAGCGCGGCGCGATTGCCCGCGAGCTCAGCCTCACCACCTTTGCCGAGGGCACCCCCAACCCCTTCGACCAGCTGATTGCCGGCCTGCGCAACCGGCTGTCGGATGCACGCCAGCGCCGCATGGATGCTGAAGCCGCGCTGCAGGCCTTCCGCCAGCGCGGCGATGCCACGCTGGCCTCGCGCTCGGTGCAGGAGACCGTGCTCAGCGATCCGGGACTGAACAGCCTGAAGGCCGCCTTGAGTGCACGTCGCGCCACGCTGCTGATGCAGAAGTCCGGCCTGCGGCCGGACCACCCGGCCGCGCTTGCGGCCGACCGCGAACTGGCCGAGATCGATGCCGAGATCGGCCGCCAGGGCGAGCGGCTCGACAACGGCGTGCGCAGCAATGCGCTGGCGCGCCTGCAGGGCTCGGCCGAACAGGCATTGACGGTGGAGCGCGGCCTGCAGGCCGAGCTGGAGCAGATGGAGCCACAGGCCACCCGCTTCGCGCGCCTGTTCCAGGATGCCCAGACCCTGTCCGCCGACATCGCGCAGCTGCGCAGCGAACTCGACAAGGTGCGCGAGCGCCTGAACTTCCTCAGCGTCGAGAGCAGCTCCTTCGGCTTCGTGCGCCTGGCCGCTCCGGCGCTGCCGCCTGAGACGCCCTACGGCCCGGGCCGCAAGAAGCTGGCGCTGCTGATGATGCTGGCCGCGCTGGCCGCTGGTGCCGCCGCGCCGCTGCTGCGCGACCTGCTGGACCGCCGCGTGCGCACCGTCAACGAAGCCCAAGCCTTGATGGGCATGGCGCCTGCCGGCTGGCAGATCGAGCGCCATGGTCCGGCCAGCGATCTGTTTGCCGATGAGCAGCTGCGCCGCGTGGCCGCTGCGCTGATCCGCACCCGCGATGCCCGCCGGCAGCCGCTGTTCGGCCTGACCGGCTGCAAGCCCGGCGCCGGCGCCAGCAGCCTGGTGCTGGATCTGGCCTGCACGCTGCAGACCCTGGGCTTCAGGGTGCTGGTGGTGGAAGCCAATGGCTTTGCACGCGATGCGCGCCTGGCAGGCCCGCAACCCGGCCTGACGGACTGGCTGGACGGCCGTGCCGAGCCTTCCGCGCTGCTGTCCCCCGCCACGGCGCAGCGCCCGGCCTGCGTGCATATCGGCGGCCAGGGCCGGGTCGCGCTGAAGCGCCTGGACCTGCTGGCCGAGCAGCTCAAGCGCTGGTCGGCTGAACATGACTTCGTGCTGGTGGACATGCCGCCGCTGCTGTCCAGCGCCGATGCCGAACTGCTGGTGCGCTGCATCGGCCAGGTGCTGCTTGTGCTGGACGCCGGCACCGTCTCGCGCGGCGAGGTGCTGCGCGCACGCCGCATGCTGCAAAGCCTGGACCCCGACGCCGTGGGGCTGATCGTCAACCGGGTCGCGGCCTTCAATGGCGGCGGCTATCTGCGCGAGCTGATGATCGAGAACGCCACCGCACGCCGCATCGACAAGGTCTTCACCTTCCCCGCCTGGCGCCTTCGCTACGCGGCCTGGAGACTGCAACGCAAAGGAAGCCCCTCATGAACGGCAGTCTGCTGGCGGTGTTCGACCGCATCTGCATCATCAACCTGCCTGAGCGCACCGACCGGCGCCGCGCGGTCACGCGCGAGCTGGCGAATCAGGGCCTGGCGGTGGACGGGCAGCGCGTGCGCTTCACGGCGGCGACTCGGCCCGCCGAGGCCGGTGACTTTCCGAGCATCGGCGCGCGCGGCTGCTTCATGAGCCATCTGCAGACCCTGCAGCAGGCGCAGCAGGACGGCGTGCAGCGCCTGCTGGTGCTGGAAGACGATGTGATGTTCGGCCACGCGATGGCGCGGGCCGCCCTGTCTCTGGGCGAGGTGATCAGCGTGCCGGGCTGGCACCTGGCCTACCCCGGACATTGCCTGGACGCCCAACCCGGTCCGCTGCGCTGGCTGCGCAGCGATGAGCCCCTGGTCTGCGCCCACTGCTATGCGGTCAGCGGCGCCGCGCTGCCGCTGCTGATCAAGCATCTGCAAGCCTGCCTGGAGCGCCGCAGCGGGCACCCGCTGGGCAGCCCCATGCACTACGACGGTGCGCTCAGCCTGCTGCGCCAGCAGCGGCCCGATCTGGTGACCCTGGTCGCCAGCCGCTCGCTGGCCGGCCAGCGCAGCTCGCGCAGCGACATCATCGGCCCGTCCTGGCTGGACCGCTGGTCCCTGCCCGGCATGGCGCCCCTGGCCAGAGGGCTGCGCAACCAGTGGCGCCGCCTGGCCGACAGCCTCTGAGAGGAGCCCCGCCATGTACGAGGACAAGCAAGCGGCCTACTTCAACTTCGTGCGCCGCGACATCGAAGCGCTGCTGCCCGAGCGCGCCCCACGCGCGCTTGAGATCGGCTGCGCCGCCGGCGCCACGCTGGACTGGCTGCGCCGCAGTGGCCGCGTGAGCCACACCACGGGCATCGAGCTGATGCCCGAAGCCGCTCGCGCTGCCCGCACCCGTGTCGACCGCGTTCTGCAAGGGCCGGTCGAATCCGAGCTGCACGAACTGCGTGACGAGCGCTTCGATCTGGTGCTGTGCCTGGACGTGCTCGAGCATCTGGTCGACCCCTGGCAGGTGATGCAGTCGCTTCGAAGCCTGGTCAAGCCCGGTGGCGCGGTGATCGTCAGCCTGCCCAATGTGCGCAACCACCGGGTGGTGCTGCCGCTGCTCTTGCGCGGCCGCTTCGACTATGTGGAGGCCGGCATCATGGACCGCACCCATCTGCGCTTCTTCTGCCGCGACGGCGCAAGAGCGCTGCTGGAGCAGGCGGGCCTGAGCGTCACGGCCGAAGCTGCCACCGGAACCCGGCGCGGCGACCCGGACTTCTGGCGCAATGCCTTGAGCCTGGGACTGTTCTCGCAGCTCTTTGTCTGGCAGCACCTGCTGCGCGGCACCGCCCCTCGCACTGAGGAGCTGCCATGATGAATCTTGCGAGCACCTGCCCAGGGCACGCCCGGCCGGATGAAGCCACGGCATCCGTGCGCAGCGAAAGCGGGGCCGACAGCAGCCTGCTGCTGGACCTGCCCGTGCCCTTCCGGCGCATCGCCGGGCGTCTGCATGTCGAGGCGCAGGCGCACAACGGCCTGGCGCGCTGGCTGGACAACTTCGAACGGGTGACGCTGTGCGCGCCGCTGCTGCCCGAGGCCCTCGACAACCCGCCGGAACACCAGCTGCACTGGCTGCCGCTGGACAGCCTGAGCGCGGCGCAGCGCATCCGGGCGGTGCCACTGCCCTGGGCCTATGACCCGGTCCGCCATGCCTGGCACAAGCCGGCCGTGCGCGCCCGGCTGCAAGAGCTGATCACGCAGCACCGCTATCTGTGTTTTGCCAATCTGGGCTGGCTGGGCAGCTGGGGCAATGTGGCGGCCGAGCAGGCGCACCGTGCCGGCCGGGCCTACAGCGTCTGGCTGGACTGGGTGCTGCACGAGATGCCGCCCACCGATCCGGGCGGCCCCCTCAAGCGCGCCTATGGTGCGCTGAAGCTGCAGCGGCTCAAGGCTCACAGCCTGCGCGCCGTGCGCAACGCCGCCCTGGGCCTGTTCCACGGCAACAGCGTGCACGAGGCCTACGCGCCGCTCTGCCGCAAACCCTGCCTGGTGCACGACGTCCATCTCGGCAGCGCCGACCTGATCCCGGCCGAGGCGCTCGACAAGCGCCTGCAGCGGCAAGACGATGTGCTGCGCATCGCCTACGTGGGGCGTGCACCGATGAAGGGCCCGATGGAACTGGATCGATACGGTGGCCGCGCTGGTGCCGCGATCGCCTGCCGGTGCGCGCGCATGAGCGC
>JACDQM010000004.1 GCA_015657635.1 Roseateles sp. | reverse complement strand
GGGGGGATCTTCATACGGTGGGCCGGGAAACCGGCGCACGTCCTCGGCTGCTGAGGAACCCCACCCATCCCCAACCCCTTCCCGTGAGGGAAGGGACCTTGCCCACCCCCCCGCCCGCCCGAGGGCGGGAGCGAGGGAGTCCGAGCGAGAGGATCAGTTGTCAGGGAACCAGATCTGGGCCCGGCTGGTCGATCTCGAACGGAGAAACATCATGGCAAACGTTCAAGTCATCCAGCGCCACGCCCACCTAGCTGGTCCGGTCAAGCTCGAATTCGTCAACGGTCGCGAAGGCAAGATCGCCAAGGGCGTGCTGACCGCAATCAGCAACATCCGACGTGGCAGCGGTGATGAGCGCGAAGAGGAGGCCACTGCGATTCAATGGACGCTGTGGGGCAAGCAGGCCGAGAACGCGGCCGAGTACCTCGGCAAGGGATCACACGTCAGCATCACAGGCCGCTTGCGCAACAACAACTACGAGAAGAACGGCGACATCGTCTACGGCCTGGCTTTCACGGCCGAGGAGATTGACTACCTCGACAGTCGTGCCGGGAGCGAGGCGCGCCGCCACGGGGGACTGAGCGCAGAGGGCGGGCTGAACTCAACTGACCGTTCTGCCAATGGCGCCGCTACCCGCAAGCCGCGCAACGGCCGTCAACCTGCCCACGCAGGCGACTGAATTCAGGACGGGCGGGCGCAATGCTCATGAGCCGCGCTCGCCCTTCGATCCGTATCCAACGATCAAAGGGGACCATCATGTATTCAACCCAGATGCTGGCAAGCCGATTCGCCCGCAGCACCCACACAGTTCGCGCCGACCACCCCTTGAGTGAAGACCAGATGCGGGCTGCAGCGCCGTCCATCTTTGCCGGCGGCAAGCACGCCAGCCGCTCCGAGCGCTACACCTACATCCCAACCATCGATGTACTTCGCGGCCTGCGAAAAGAAGGCTTCGAGCCCTTCATGGTCGCCCAGGGCGCCAGCCGCGTGGAGGGTAAGGCCGAGTTCACCAAACACATGATCCGCATGCGCCATACGGGCCAGCTTCATACCCGTCCCGAGGCGAACGAGATCATCCTGATCAATAGCCACGACGGTGCCAGTTCTTACCAGATGCTGGCCGGCATGTTCCGCTTCGTCTGCTGCAATGGCCTGGTTGTGGGCGATGTGGTGGAAGACATCCGAATCCCGCACAAGGGCAACATCCAGGGAGAAGTGATCGAGGGCGCATTTCGCGTGCTTGACGAGTTCGAGGCCGTGGGCGAGCACACCGATGCAATGAAGTCGCTGCAGTTGCGGCCGCCAGAGGAGATCGCATTTGCAAAGGCCGCCTTGGCGCTGCGCTTCGGCGATCGCGAGAGCGATGCAGACGGAGAACGACGTCCGCCGCCTGTCACTGCAGAGCAGCTGACGGTGGCACGTCGGCCTGAGGACATCGGTCACAGCCTGTGGACGACGTTTCAGCGGGTGCAGGAGAACGTGATGCGCGGCGGTCAGGCAGGCCGCAGCCCCCAGGGGCGGCGGCTGCAAACCCGGCCGGTCGGCAGCATTGATCGTGGCGTTTGTCTCAACCGTGCCCTGTGGATGCTGGCCGAGGAGATGCGCAAGCTCAAGACCTGAAGCAAGGACTTCTGCGCGCTGGAATCTGTCCTGGATCCAGCGCGCCAAGCGCCGGCTTGCTCAGCGCAGCCATAGCCACGCTGCCAGCGCCCAACTAAGCGCTGACGCCAGCACGGCTGTGGCCAGGTGCGTGAGCCAGCGATTCCAGGGGCGCAAACTGTCCTGCGCCAGCTCGGTCAAACGCTGCCATGGGATCGCCGCCTGCTGGATTGCCGGGCCGAGTTCCGACCTGAACAGCGTTCGAGCTGTGTCTTCCATCGCTCGCGCCTGTGCTTCCATGCTCAGGCGGGCCATCTCATCGGCGCGCGTGCGATGTGCTTGATGGCTTGCACCTTCGCACCGTCGGTGAGGGCAATCATCCTGTGCTCGATCCCCCCGATCTGCCTGCCGAGTTCTTTGCTGGCGCTGACCAGCGCGAGTCGACTGGCATCCAGTGCAGGGGCTACGGCCTCAAGTCGGTCGATCAAGGCGGCAACCTCGCCGAGTGTTTCGACGATTAGCGCTTCGCGCGCACTGTTCGCGCCACTCATGTCGGGACCGGCGAAAGGTCGAGTGCGGCAAAACAGGCGTCCAATTCGGGAACAACGCCGCAGGCCAAACGCCGGTTTGCGAGTGCCTCTGCGAGTGCCAGCTTTTCGTCGAGCTTCACTGTGTTGACGATCAGTGACTTGTAGTCCGTCGTGTCAGTGGCCATCCGAGTGAGATCTGCCGCTTCGCCAAGGCCTTTGACGCGCCCGTAGATCTCGTTGACACCCATGCGAGCGCAGATGCATGCAGTCGCTATCGGACGCGTCTGGAGGAACTCCAACAGGTGCTCGAAAGTGGTTGCAACGTCTCTGCCATCCTCCACCATATTGAACACAATCTTCAGGCGCGAGGCTGGCACACCCATCCGTGACATCTCGACCAAAGTGGCCATCGTGTCTCTTTGCTGCTTCAGGGCCGGAACCGTCGGCACGACAAAAGCATCGAAGTCCTCCTGGCTGCCGCGGTAGCGACGCATGAGGGAAAGTAGTTCCTCGACATTGCTTGCGCCAATGTCGACGATGGCGCTGTCGACGGTTTGGAGGTACTCCTGAAGTTCGGCGAATTGCCGGCCTCGCAAAGTCTGTCCCTGATGCTCATCGGCAGCATTGATGCTCTCGATGGCGATCAGCTCCGCTCCAGGAATTCGCGGCAGCAGCAAGTGGCGCGCAATCGTGGACTTGCCCACGTTGCCTGAAAAGTTGAGGACGGCGATTTTCATGTCAGGTCCTTTTGCGCAGGAGTGGGTTGGTGATCCGGCCTTCGAAGAAGGCTGTGGCGACTTCCATGCTGGAGCGTGCCTCCTCAGGCGCCACTCGAACGCTGGCTTCTGGGGTTGTGCGGGGTGGTGCGGCTGGGTCTGGGTGAGGCTGAAGATCGGACCGCGTGGCCTTCTGCGGAGTGCGACCAGAAGAGCGTGAAAGCCTGGCGACCTCGCGTTGCACGGTGCTCTTGCTGAGCTCAAGGCCCGCGTTGATCAGCGCCTGGTGGATGGCTTTACAGCCATAGCCCTGCTGGCACAGCCTTGCAATCTCTGCCGAGAAAGCGCGAGCTTTTCGGTTCGAGCGGCCTGGTGGGATGCTTGGATTCAGTTTCACTTCAGATTGACCCGGTTTGACTCATTTTTGAAGCAGTTCCGCCATCCGGTGATGCTGAAATCGGGCAACATTTCAGCGCCGACTGGGATGCACGATGAGTCAATACTGAATGCATGGTGGAGTGCAGAGATAGGCGGCCTGCCGCCAGATTCACAAGCGCTCTGCGCCCACTCAGGCGGTGGCTCATGAAAACCTCCTCCCATGAATTCGTGACGGTCGATATGCGCGGCTTGAAGGCAGCGCTAGTTGTTCGCTCGCAAGAAAAGCAGCTGAGCGTCTCGATGCTGGTCCGCAGCGCGGTGGCGCGCGATCTCGGGCTGGCGGAGCCGGATCATCGGCACCCAGCAGACGCAGTTGCAGAAAGGGCGTCGAAGCTGAGCCGCGTAAAGCTGTCGATCCGCATGTCTCATGACGACGCGAAGCAACTCGCGGCTTGCGCACAAGCTGCCGGCCTCTCTCGTGGCGCTTTCCTGGCCGGGCTTGTCGCCGAAGTGCCGGTTCTGTCGGGCGGCGGCAGGCCTAAAGAACACGTCGCAGCCTTGATCTCATCCAGCGCAGAGCTTTCGACTTTCAGCCGCAACATCCGCCATTTGTCCGCGCTACTGCGCCAAGCCGATGCTGAGGCCGCCAGGCTCTACCGAAGCATGCTCGACTCTCTAGCCGGCGAGATCCGCGGCCATCTCGAACTGGCTGCGCGCACGCTGGCTGATCTGCAGCCGCGAGCGAACGACCGCAGCAGCTCGGCCAGTGCGCCACGGCGACATCAAGGAGGTGAACATGCCCCAAGACCCTAGCGTTGACGGCGTCCTGATCATCTGGGGCGACCGGCTCTTCTACCCTGGCAACCGCCTCGTCAAGGTAAAGCAGCAGCCCCGTCTGAGCGGCAGTGCTGCGCGACTGCGCGCGGCTGCCATCCGCCATCGAATAGAGGCCACTGTTGTGCGCCGTGCCCCTCAGGTCATGGTCAAGGTGACGGGTGGCGGGCGTGGCATGAAAGCGATTGCTGCGCATTTCCGCTACATCAGCAAGAACGGCAGACTGGAGATCGAAGATCAGCGGGGCGAGCGGATGTTTGGAAAGGACAGCCTGAACGACCTTGCTGAGGAATGGCGCTTGGGTGGAACGCTGATTCCGGATGAGTCCAAGTCCGCGTATGGGCGCGAGGCGTTCAATCTGATGCTGTCGATGCCACGCGGTACTGATCCGTTGAGCGTGCTTCGAGCGGCCCGGGAGTTTTCGCATACTGAATTGGCCGAGTACAAGTATGTGATGGTGCTGCACGACCATCAGGCTAACCCGCATGTGCATCTCAGCGTGCGGGCCGAATCCACACTTGGCAAGCGTCTGAATCCGCGCAAGGCGGACCTGCATCGATGGCGTGAGACCTTCGCCGAGAAGTTGCGAGGGCAGGGCATCGATGCTGAGGCGACGCGCCAGGCCACCCGCGGGCGCAGCCAGAGCTATGAGCCCTTGTGGCGCCTGAAGGCCCGTGTAGACGGCCGGCTGCGCACCAGTCGTCCACCGGTCATGACCGGGCCTCAGGTTCGCGCGACGAGAGTAGATGCTGCTGAAGCCTGGGCTCAGCTGAGTGGCGTGCTGGCACTATCCAGCGACCCAGCCGATCAGGACTTGGCGCGATCGATCAACAAGTTCGTCAGGGAGATGCATGACCATCAGAGGGCGCAAACGCTGCAAACGGCGCCTCAGATCAGGGCGATAGAGCGCGACCATCAGCGCTGAAGAATGGCACAGGTCTCAGCCGTCCCGGCTGGGATTCATTCATTCGAATGGGCAGTCGAGGAAGCGCTGCATCGGAGTTGATTCGCCAAACCCAGTCCGCTTCGGTGATCGATGAAGCGCATCCCATCGGGAACTCTATAGCCATGACCAGAGGGACGGCCGACACATCAGTCAGCATGGCGAAGGCGATTTGCGCTGTCGCGGGAAGGTTGTAGCGCAGGGCCTTCACGAAGCTGCGGCGCTCTGCGACAAGTTTCTTGACTAGCTGCTGCTCATAGCCGTCCTGCACTGGAATCCACTCGGCAGTCACCGTGATCAGAGACAGTGCCTCGATGGCTGGCGTTCCGGCCGGACTGACATGGAATGTTGCGATCATCACCAGATGCAGCGCGTCCGACGCGGACCAGAGCTTGAGTTCGTTTTCGAACCTGTCAACGAGGCGACGGTACATCGCCTCGTCGAGTGCAAGAGTCTGGTCCGGCATGTGCTTGATGACGGCCTTGTAGCCGTACCGGGCCGGGACGATCTCCTTCACTTCGGCGACCAGCAGCATCAAAGGTTTCGGCTTCCCCGGCAAGGCCATGGCTTTGGCCCATTGTGACTGCCGCCTCATGTTGAGGGCATCCCGTTGATCTACTGAAAACGACTCGGGGACGTAGAGCCTGGATTGGAGCGTGTGAGGTCCGACTGTCTTGTGTTCCGCGGCTTGGAGCAAATGTCTCCGGACCACGGCCCACGACCGCTTGCCCACGAAGCTTGGCTGCCAGCGTGTCAAGTCAGCCTGATCCCATAGATAGTGCAGCAGGCCACGCAAGGAGAGCTTCGTTCCTTCGCTGCTGACACTGTCGGTGGTGGCGCTAATTGGTGGCGCGTGCGCCGGACTTGCCCGTTTGTTCAGCGCGAAGTCAAGCTTCAGTCGAACCTCACCAGTCGCCGGGTTTTCGCTGATCGCGTTGCCCAGCAGGTGCCCGAGTCCGGAGTACTCGGCCGGTGGCTCGTAGGACGGGCAGTCCGGCGCGTGATGGCTGCCGGTTTCTGGCAGACGCTTGATGATGTAGCCGCCACTCAACCCAGCCAGGCGCGCGACATACATTTCAACCCCTCCAGGCTGGCACAGGCAGCGCGGGCGCTGGCGCGCGGAGTGGGCTCGAGCGATAGCCTCGGCAAAGCCATGCGATCCGTTCTCGAATCGTCGTCCTGCGATTTCGTAGAGCGCGGCGTGTGCCTTGCTTTCATGTGGCGATGCATCCACTGGATGACCTCATCGTGTCGGTGAGGGGTTTGCCCGCTCGCGTGTGCGCTGCATCTGGGGCGACTGCGACGGGATAGGCCTCTGCGCAGGTGCTGCCATGTCGTAGAGCTTGACCTTTGGCGCCTGGCCATTGCTAAGTCGCTGAGACAGCTTCTCGGCCGCTACAGCCATCACGGCGGTGCGTTTCTGCTCAGGCACCTTCTTGGCGATCAGCACTGCCTCGATAGCCGCCAGCACAGCCTTGCGGCCACCGCCGCCGCGCGCGGACGTCTTCTCCGGCGGTGGCGAGCTAGTGCTGGCGTTGACTGTGCTCGGGCTCGGCTCGATGCGGTTGACATGGCGCGCTTCGCGAGTGTTCTTGAGGAGCTCCAGGTCGCCTGGGTTCGGCTCGTAGCCTATGGTTTTGTGGCCGCGAAGCGAAGCTTCGAGCCACACCAGGCGTTTGAAATCCTCATGGCCCGAGACGCGCAGTGTTGTCCAGTTGCGCGCCTCGGCCACATCGATCATGGAGCGCGCGACCGAGGGGCTGTTGGTGTCGGTCGCCAGGCGGAAGGTCGATTCGGTAAATGCCACCCGCGAACTGTCCCCACGGAAGCGATATTCGGTCTGACCGAAGCTCATCGTACCGACGCGCAGCGGTGCACGGGTGATGAGATAGCGGTCCATCAGCGCGGATTCAATGCTGGCCACACGCGCGTTGCGCTCTTCCCTGGGGTCGAACGGGGTGTCTGCACGTTGCGACTGCTGTCGGCCTGAAGCGGTGCCTGCCGTCGATCTCGCTGCGATGGACTCAGGAAGGTCGTCGCGCGCAGTCGTCGGATTCAGTTTGAGCTCGGGCGCTGCTGGCAATGGCGCGCCGCGTAGCCACTCGCCGGCAGTCTTCATGATTGGCGTGCGCTTGCCGTCGTCGGCCACAGCAATGAATCGGCTGCTGCCGATCTGCTCGGCCTTGGCGACCATCTCTGGCAGGGTATCGGCGCAGTAGGTCACTTCGGCGAAGGGATCGCGCAGTTCGTAGCGCTCGCTGGACTTCTCTTTCGTCTGGAGCCGCGCTCTGGCAACCGTGGCGTGCTTGGCGGGCTCAAGGACACCGCCCAGGGCGGAAGCCGGATGGCGATTGGAGTTACTGTCTTCATCCATGGCGACCTCGCTGATGTCGAGAGGGGCTGATCAGGGCTGGGCAATGGTTGCCGGATTTGCGGCCACAGGCCTCACGCGATAGAGCTCAATCTCAACGCGGCGGTTCAATCGCCGACCAGAGGGGCTGCCGTTGTCGGCCGCGTGGTCGCCGACCGGCTGATAGGTGGTTCGGATGCGAGCCGGCTCGACTCCAGCAGCGACAAGGTAGTCGCGCACCGCAGCGGCGCGGTCGCTCGCAATGCGACTCTCTGAGCTGGCGTTGCTGGTGCCGTCAGTGCGGCCTCGCAGCAGCACTATTGGCGCGTTCTTGCTTTCGCTGATCAAGGAGGCAGCCAACTCAGCCGGTATGGAGACGCGTGCGCTCCCGAAATCGAAGTACACCGTGAAAAGACTGTTTGCTAGGGGCGGCTGCTGCATGGGGCGCGGCTGCATTGCCTCCATCACTTGCTGGAGGGCCGCCATGCGGGCGAGTGCTGCCGATGCGGAATGTGCAGAACGCTGGGCCTCTGCGGAACGTAGTCGACTGTTGTGCAGATCGTGCTTGCAGGCCTGCAGATCGACGGACGCTTGGGAGTTGACCGGTCGCCTGTGCGATCCGTCTACTCTTGGCGGCTGTGGGGGTGAGCTGCAGGATGCCAACAGCAGCCAGGCAAGCACAGATGTGGTGACTGTTAGAGTGAACTGCATCGCACAGCTCCCGAAACTAGAAGGTGGTGACGGGCTGAGTGACAACAGCCTCAGGGACCAGGCTGTCCTCTTCGTCGGTGGCTGCCTCGATCACGCCGCCCAGGCGGGCATCGGCGTTGCTCATGTCGAAGAACTGCACGACAGCTTCGGCGATCTCCTCGGTGCTCTTGTCAACCAGTTCAGGCAACTGGCTCAAGTCATGAGCCAATTGCTGGATCTCCAAGGTCTCACCCGGCGCCAGGTCGTCGGCTGCATAGCGCCAGCGCTGCTGAATACGGGCCAAGTGCAAATCCATATCCATGCGAGGCACCGCTGGAGGGGGCTGAAGGCGTGAGCTGAAGGCTTTGTCGCGGTAGTAGCAGAGCTTCTCGGCAAGGATGGGCTTGCAGTTTTCCAAAATCACGACCAGGCGTTCTCGGCTCAGCTCCTTGAACTCCTGTGGCAGCAGCAGGGCGCGTCGCTGCTCGCTCTCGTTGAGACTCGTGCTGCTGTTGTGCCTCTGGCCGTTGAAGGACATAGTGCGGCCGCGGGAGGTGACGCGTTCGGTGAAGTGGCCGAGCATGGCGCTGTATTCATCGGCATCACGCTGTTCGCGTGGCGCGAAGAGGATTTGAAGGCCATGGTTGGTCGCGAATGTCCGGGCCTCCTTGTCGCCATAGACTGCATCGAGCTGGGACATTGCCTGTACGACGGTCAAGAGGCGCAGGTTGTAGCCGGCCAGGAATGCGGCAGCAGTCGAGATGACACCCACCCGCCCCATCGCCGTGAACTCGTCATTGACCAACAGGCACTGCAGGCGCAGCGTCGGGTCCTGCTCGGGGAGGTGCTGGGTGTTGAGGCTGATCAGTTGGGAGAAGAAGAGGTTCAGCAGCGGCCGCGCATGCGCCAGTCGGCTGGCAGGGATACGCACATAGACCGACATCCGACGCCTGCGAACATCCTCCAGGCGGAAATCGTCAGCGCTGGTGGCCGCATCGACCACCGCATCCGCAAAGATCGTCAGCGGTGCATTGAATGTGGCCACCACGCTGGACATGGTGTTCTCTGAGTTGCACAGGAGTCGCTGCAGGGCGTCGACACATTCGTCCGATAACGGTTCGGCTGTCTCGCGCCTCTGGGCGATCAGTTCGCTCAGGTGCTCTTTGAGTGGCCGCCCCTTGCCTGAGGATTGCCTGAGCATTTCGCCGACGGTGCGTGGCAACGCGGGCGACTCCAGGAGCAGCAAGCCCAGACCCAAGAACAGGTTGCGTGCCTGGTCGTTGAAGAAGGCTTCCGACGAGCTGCCGTTGCCGTCGTTTGGGAAGAAGACCTGACCGATGATCAACAGATCGCCGACCCGGTGAAGCGGGCTGACCCTAACGGCACTCAGTGGGTTCCAGCGATGGCTGCGCGCGTGTTCGTCGAAGGGAGAGAAGGCGTAGACCGCCTGACCCTGGGCAGAGCGGTAGCCGGCTGTGATGGCATGGTTTTCTCCCTTGATGTCGAGCACTACCACGGAGTCAGGCCAGTTCAGCAGGTTCGGTATGACCACACCCACGCCCTTGCCGCTTCGGGTGGGTGCTGACAACATCACCGAGAGCTGGCCGGGCAGCGACAGGAATTGGCCACGGTACTGGCCAATCAGGATGCCAGGACTTCCATTGCTGCAGCCGTTGCTCCTCATGAGCCCCGCACGCCGTACCTCGGCCGAATTGGCGAAGCGGGCATCGCCATGCAGGGCTCTGCGCGGGCGTGCTGCGGCGACCAGAGCCGCAGATAGCAGCACCAGCACGCCAAAGCCCGACACGCCTATGGCGAGCTGAAGCTTCCTGCGAAGCTGCACGTCGTCAGCGTACAACTGCCAGTAGTGCACGATGCTCCCGAATCCCGCCTGGCTCGGACTGACCTTGTTCAGGACAAGGAACAGCACACCTGCAAGATGGACGGCAGCGCATGCGAGTGCGATGCAAGCGAACAGGCCAAAGATGCCAGCGGCTGCCTTGCGCTTTGCTGGCCAGGCAGAGTAGGGCAAGGCAGTGACGTGGCTCATGTGGCCGCCACCGGGATCGCTGGCTGTGCGCACCGCTGAGTCCTGGGTTCGTACAGGATCTCGGAGACGAAGCGTCCGCGCTCGTCGCGGTCGAACTGCACGATGACGTCGATGACGACGTTTAGCAGCCCCTTGATTTCGTTCAAGCACAAGCCGCCGCCGGCTCCGCTCTCGCGAATCATCAGGGACATCTGCTCTATGGCCAAGGCGCAGCTGCCTGCATGCACGCTGGTGATGCTGCCTGGGTGACCTGAGGCAGCAAGGCGGACGAAGTGAAAGCACTCATCGCCGCGCACCTCGGCCAGAAAGATGCGATCGGGCCGCATCCGCAAGCAGGCCTCCAACAGAGACTTGGCCGTCACGCGAGCCGTGCCCTGGCCATCCTTGCTGTAGAACAGGTGGACGACATTGGGGTGCTGGGGCAGCGTGAGCTCGGCCGTGTCCTCTATGGTGATCAGGCGCTCTTGCCGAGGAACCTCCTCGACCAGGCCCTTCATGAAGGTAGTCTTGCCCGACCCGGTCTTGCCGCTCACGACAATGGTCTGGTGCGTGCGCACCGCCAGGCGCAGAAAGTCGGCGCAGCGCCCAGCCTGCTTGAGTGCAAGCAACTCCTGCTCGATGGGCTGCATTGCGCTCGATGCGGCACACGCAACGCTCGCGGTACGCTCGAACAGTCCCTCGCGCTCGAAGTCATCGAGACGCTTGATGACATGCGAGGGCTTGCGCAGTGTGATTGAGACTGTCCCGCGCCGCACGGCCGGCGGGATCACGAGTTGGACGCGTTCTCCGCTGGGCAGGGTGGCTGACAGCAGGGGTCGCTCCTGGTTGATCTGCTGATCGCAGAACGTAGCCACAGCTGTCGCCAGCGAAAGACAGCGCTCCTGCGTCAGCTCGGGCGAGGGCACTATCTGCCAGCCAAGTGCGGTTTCGACGAGCAGCTCGGCCGGCCGGTTGACACAGACCTCCAGCACACCCGGAGCGTCGAGTTGCTCGCGCAAGGGTCGCAGGAATTCGACTACCGAGGTGGCGTCGCCTTGCCAGCCCGCTGCAGCCTTGCTGAACAGGTCCAGCTGCGCCTCAACGCTCTTTGTGGCGCTTCTGATCATGGTCGCAGCTCCGTCTCAAAGGGCTTCAGCTCATAGACTGATGAGAAGTCGACGTCGCGAGCGACATAGATGCCGACGATTCCGCCCTGGTTCTGGTAGATCAATGGCGGGATGTTGATCGTGCTGTCCAGCACCTTCTCGGCCAACTTGCTGGTGTTGGACGTGGTCGAAGGCAGAACCAGGGTGTCCGCCTGTCGTTCATGGGACTGGTTCTGGATGATCAGCTTGACGGAGTCGTCGATCAACGACAGCAGCATTGCCGCACCGACGCGCTCACCCCAGCGCTTGTCAACATGGCCGTCGATGCCTGACTCGCCGAGCGGGCCGGTACCGGGTGAATCGATGTCTACTGTGACACCCAGTGGCGTGCGTATCCTGGTCCACAGCACGGGGATGCGCACAGTGCCGGGCCGGACGGCGGTAATGCGGTACTCGCCGTCCAGATGCGAGCCGCGCTCGATCAGTAGCACGCGTCCATCGTCGCTGAAGATATTTCGCTGCACTTGGCAGCCGACCATGCCGGACATTGCGCTGATCACCTGAGTCTTCAAGGCACAAGTGAATGCCGTTCCCTTGGCCAGCGTCAGGCTGCGTTTGCCGAGCATTGATGCCGTTACCCTTGATGTGACCGTGCCTTGGAGCTGGCCGCCGAACAGCGCGCCTGTCGAGGCTTGTGTACCGACTGGGGCTGTGCCTGCCATCGGTGCTGCGCTTGGGTGGGCTCCCGGCCCCGTTTGGCCTGCACCACGTCCGCTTGACGCATCCGCCGCTTGGGTCAGGTTGTCCAGCAGACCCTGCAACTGGCGCTGGTAGGCCTGCAGATTGCGCGATGTCGCCATCATCGGATCCTTAGGGTTGGCCGCCGGGTTTGGAGGCGCGGCTTCTGTCAGGGGCGCTGTTCCATGCAAGCCGCCTCCTAGCGAGCCAGGACGGCTGGTCACCAGCATCACCGGTGCGTCCTCTGGAGAGGTCTGTTTGACATCAGAAGGAGCTGTTTGACCGGTGCGCCTCACGCCGATGGGCTCGGCCAGCTCTTCAGTCGTCGGCTTCAGTGCCGGGATGCGAGGTGCGCTGGGCGGCTCGGGCATCTCCAGCTTGCGCGGCTCCGTTGACGCGGCCGTTGGCTTGTCGCGCAGAGGCTTGGAGTCGTCGCTCTGTATTCCTTTGCTGGCGGCACGCTGGAGGCTAAAGGCTGCAACCATGATCAGCGAAACCACCAGCAGTGCGACAGCCAGCAGCCCTTTACGCGACATCGCGACGGGCTGGCGAGTAGCGACATTTGGGATGCCAGGTTCCCCTGGAAGAGGCGAAAGCCTGTCGCCTTCGGGCAGAGTGTCGTCGGGCCTCATGGTGTGTGGTCCTTCGAGACATCGCTGCCTTTTGCCTGCCCAGCCCTGAGCACGCGCTGCACGCCCGGGACTGTCGTGCCATTTGCCGGCGGCTCGCCGTCAAGGTCAAAGGCTTCGTTCCAGATTCCCACCACGGCCGAGCCAGCGCGTAGCATCAAGCGACGGCTGACACGGTCGACCACGAGCAGGTCGTCCTCCATGCGGGCATTGACCAGGGTCTCGCGACCATCGCCCAACACATGGAAGACGGCCGGTACCTCCCGGTTGCCCGGAAAGCGCAGATATGTGAAGCGGCCATCGTCGAAGACCAGCGTTGGCACGATGTCCTGAGAGCCGTTTCCCTCAGCCATCGAGTAGCGGCTGTTGGCAAGCTCCGGCTTGGCACGCAAGCGCTCGACGACCACCTGCTGCGCTGGCACTGGCGGCGCAAGCTCCGGCAAGGCGCGCAGGGGTGCCAGGTCCAGCAAGCTGGGGGCGGGCGAGAGCGAGGGCGAGGGCGAAGGCACTGGCGCCAGCTGAGGCGGCGCCTTGATGACCAGACGGTAGACCGGAGGATTCGGGTCTTCGTCGGCCAGCACGATAAAGCGCAGGCTGTGCGTGCGGCGGTCGGTAACCACCGCCAAGTTATTGGCCGCACTGGCCGTGCTCTTTGCCTTGACGAAGAGGTGGCGGCCGCCTGCCTGGGCCGCGATGCACCATGTTGCATCGGGCTTTGCGCAGTCGCCGCCAAGGCCAGACGCCATCTCGGTGATGGATTCGTCGGCATCGAAGACCACCAAGCTGACGACGCCGCGCTTGACGGGCACGGTCACTACCGCATGAGCCTGGTAGACCAGCTCTCGCAGGCGCGGGTCTGAGCTCTCCGTCGCGGCCGTCGCGCTATTGATGAGCGCTGCAGTCGTGAGGGCCAAGCAGTTCGCGACCTTCATGGCTTGGCTCCCGGCGCGGTATTGATCTCGGGATCGGATCGATAGGCTGTGACGACAAAGCCGAAGGGGTTCTCCAGCCGATCGCGTTCCTTCGCCAAGACCTGAGGCTGGTACTGGAAAACAATGCTGGCGACATGCCTTGTCGTGACCTCGGGGAGATTGCGGTCTGACAGACGCACCCGCTTGTCGTAGGTGACGGTTGCCTCGCCCCGGTTACCGGTGCGACCGGACGCGGCTAGCCGCACGCCGATGATGTCGATGCGCCAATCCTCAGTGGCGGCGATCTTCTTTTGCAGCGCTCCTTCGCCCTCGAACAGCCGGCTGTACTCGGCAAAGACTGTTGGCACCGCCATTCGAGCGACCTGGTCGAAGTCACGCTGCAGGAACATCCAGCTGTAGCCCTCGCGGGCCCGCACGAAGCTGGCCAGGTTGTGCTTGTCGAGTGCCTCCAGCGGTGGGACGGACTCGGTGCTGAGGCGCTGCTGGATGGTGGTCTCACCTGTCAAGCGATCCACGACGATGGGGATCTCAATCACACGGCGCAGCGGGCCTTGGACGAACACCCCCGCGATGCCTATCAGGCCCAGCGCCAGCCCGGCGATGGCCACCGACCAGGCCCTGCGCTCCGAGCGTTCCAGCATCAGCGCCCGGTCGACTTCCCAGGCGCGGTTGGTGCGGATCACAGTCTCATCGTCCGCACAATCCTCGTTGTTTTCCATTCCATGGGAGAGATTCGGCAATGCGGCGGCTCTTCCTGGCATCAGGACAGCGTTCATGGGGGTACCTCGGTGAAGTTTCGCGAGTTCTATCGAAGGAGCAGGGCGCAGCGGATCAGTGATCCAGGCTAGTCGCTATCGCAAGTAGTCGGCGACTTTCCCCGTTCGGCTCAGCATCTGATACTGGCGCTCTCGGTCGCGCGACCTGGCGATGCGCTCCTCGCTGTCGGCCATACCATGCAGCATCTGCACCTGCGACACTTCGTGCGCTAGCAGCGCGTTCTCGGCGCCGATGCGTGCCTGAATCTCCTGTACCGCCTTCTGATCGCTGGTGGCATTGATCTGCCCCATCAGCGCCTGGATCTGGTTCAGCCTGCCGGCTGCCGACTTCATCGCGTCTTGAAGCAAGCCTTTGTGCTGGTATGGCTGGGCGAGGGTGGCCTGGCACCGTGTACGGTCAGTGCCGCTCAGTTCCAGGCAGTTGTAGACCATGCCGGTATCGCGCAGCGCTTTGGCCGTGGCATTCAGACCGGCGTAACCTGAGCTGCTGACTGCGTTGAGGAGGGTGTAAGACTCGGCCGGCACATAGTTCTTCAGCGAGGGGCTGTTGAACACATTGCCCAGGTTGCGGACGCCGTTGATGCTGTCGAGCTGTCCTTGCAACTGGCTGATCTGCTGGACCTGGTTGTTGATCGCCGTGATGTCGTTGATGACCTGCTGGACGGTCTGGACGAGGTTTGCAGCGTCGATGACGGGGATGCCCTGCGCACGTGCCAGGGTAGCTCCGATTGCGATGAGGAAGGCCACAGCGAGCTTGATACGGATTTGCATGGCAAGGCTCCGGTGCTGGTTGAAGGGGAAGGCAGTCAAGCCGCCCTGCCGCGCAGTGCGGCGAGCTTGTATGCCGAGGTGCGCAACGCGCCGGTGGCGCGGCCCGCCGCATAGGGGAGTCCGGTGCCAGCCCTAACGACGCCACCGCCAGCAGCGGAGCCGCCTCGGGAGTGGGACGCCGAGCGCAAACCCGAGACCATCATGGCGTTCTGGACCATCTGGATCCCTTGCTGGACTGCGGCGCCGCCAGTGAGAGCAGAGGCGAGGCTCGGTGCTTGGAAGCAGATGATGGCCATCAGGATCATCACGATGCAGTACGTCAGGCTTTCGCCGACGACGTTGAATGTCGGACCAGCGAAGCCGCCTTGTGCCTGTACCGCCTGGACCATCGCCTGACCCATATAGATGCTCAAGCCCAGAGCAAAGAATGCGAGCCAGGTCAGCACCACGGAGTTGAGGATCATTGACAGCCAACTATCAAAGAACCTTGAAGTGGGGCGCCAAGTCAGGCACAGAATGAAAAGGGGACCTGCTGCAATCACAAAGGTCAAGATGAGCTTCGCGAGGGTCACTACGAAGAGCGCAATGCAGAGGAATACAACGTTCCCGACGGCGGTGACGATTGCAGCAAACACCAGGTCCAGCCGCATGATCCCAGCCTCCTTGAGTAACTCCAGGACCAGCAAGCTGGCCTGGTCGTTGAACGCATCGAGTAGCTTGTAAGGCGAAGAGACCGTCATGGGGTCAGTTGCGACCGGCAGGAAGGTCTCTGCCACGCCTGTGGCAAGTGCATTGGCCGTCTCAGACACGTTGCTGACGTAGAAGCCTGACTGCAGGGCGAAGGCCAGGATCAAGCCAATCTTGACAACCTTCCACATAAACACCGGAAGCGTCTCTGCGACTTCATTGCGAAGCACTGCCCATCCATAGAGCGCCACCCAGATCGTCATGCTGGTTAGCGCTACGGGCGTGATGGCGATCATCAACGATGACACGACTCCGAGCACATACGTTCCAAGAATCGTGTCGAACTGATTGCCGACCCAGGTAAACATGGCAAGGGCCTTCCGTCATTGCACTGCCGGGTTCGGCAAGCTCTTAATACTCACGCAGCCCGAGCCTAGGCTCGGGTACTGGCACTGCTTCCACTTTGATCCGCTTTTGACGATCCATACCCGCGATCTCTTCTCTGATCCATAGGTTGAGGGCCGGCACGCTGTCGGCCGTGCGTATATTTCTGAGCACTCCATCAGACCGTCGGATGTTTCGACCATCTTCCATCCGCCACCTGCGCAGCCAGCTTGAGCTGCAGGGCAAGGCCTTGCGAGAAGTGCGTCATCTGTAGGTGGCGTTTCTACCTTCCTGCTCCCATCCGGCATCACCCGAACCGCCTCATTGCCCTTCACGAACTGTGCTTCGGAAGTCGTGGCCAAGAGCGCGGTCGAGACCAGTGTCAGGAGTCGAAGACCAGCTTTCATGGTGCTCTCCTTGATGTTCTGAGCCTGCGATCCTGAACCTCTTGAAGCAGCAATGGAAGCCACTGAAACGGATCGTCACCATGCCGTTCGCGGATGTCGTCCAGCAGGGCTATGTTGTCGGTGCTTGCCGAGAGCACGGTGATGAAGTCCTCCAGCCCGGTCAGGTCCAGCTCGCAGATCGAGCTGGCTTGTCCCTGCTTGACCAGGAAGCGCCGGCCTCCCTGGGCACTGAGGCTGCGCACGATGTCGAACTCGGCCTCGCTGAGACCGAAGCCCTCGACGTACTCCTCGCGCACTGCTTCCGGATTGGCCAGAAAGATCTTGGTCACGCTCTGCTCGATCATCGTGCGGCCAATGGGGTGGCGCAGCACGTCAGATGGGCTTTGCGTGTCAAAGATGCCCAGGCCGTTTTGCTTGCGGATGGTCTTCTGTTTCTGTTTGGCGAAGTCGCTGAAGATCTCGTGGTCCAGCGCTTTCCAGAATTCCGAGATCACATAGATCAGCCGCTCACCGTTGACCAGTTCTTCCATCACCTGCAGCAGGTACATCATGACCGGTGTGCGGACTTCGGGCAGGTCCAGGAACTCCGTCGTGTCGAAGCCGATGACCGACGCTTGATCCATGTCCAGCAATTGGTCGTCAGCCTGGTCGAACACCCAGCCGAGCGCGCCGCCCTGGCACCAGCGCCCCAGCCGCTCAAACAGGCTGTTCTCGCCGGCTTTGGGGAGGTTTTGCCGCACAGTCGAGAAGCGACGCAACGACGCCGGCATCATCGCCACGGCCCTCACGGCATCGGCGATGGCGCGTACTTCTGCAGGCAGCAGCGGCATGGCCGGAGTGGCAAGGCAAGTGCGTATCAACTGCTCCCAGAACTGGATGCGCGCCGGGGTGGGTGCGCGCTGCAGCGGGTTGCAGCCGGTGGGCTTGCCAGCTTCGAGGGTGAAATAGCGGCCACCGAGTGCTCGGATCGCGATCTCGCAGCCGCGATCAAGGTCGAACAGCACCAGACGCGGGGCCGGGTCCCACTTTTGCGTCAGCGTCAGCAGGAACATCTCCAGCGTTGTCTTGCCCACGCCCGTGGAGCCAATGATCAAAGTGTTGCCCGGCAGCTTCTTGTCGGCGGAGTCTTCGCCCTCGGGGCTGCTGTGCAGGTTCAGGTAGAAGGGCTGACCGGACGGCGTTCGCAGCAAAGCCAGTGCCTCGCCCCAGGGGTTGTTGTTGCGCTTGCCGCGCGCAAAATTGTGGCCGCTAGCCAGTGCAGCGAAGGCGCGTGAGGACAGCTTGGCGTCCCGAGGACGCCACTGCCAGTTGCCGGGCAACTGGGCAAACCAGGCAGCGTCGGCCACCAGATCCACCGGCGCCATCTGCAGGCTAGAGGCTTCGCCCACCGCTCCAATGGCCTGCGCCGCACGGCGGCCGGCATCGGCCACGCTGTCTCGACCGTTTTCCCCGAAGACCACCAGGCTGTAGTGGTACTCGCCCATGCAGAACTGGCCGTCCCCCAACTCATTGAGCGCCACATCCATCTCGGTGATCTGGCTGGCCACCACATCGTCGCTGGCGATCAGCTGGTCGCGTTGCAACTCCAGCGCGCTCATGGCCTCGCGCCGCGGCAGGATCGAGAAGCTCTGGGTCTCGATGAACTCGCTGGCCTCGTAGAGCAGGGCATTGAGGATGCCTGGTTCAACGGCGTCGGCGTATTCCTTGATATCGACCAGTGCCGCGTAGCGACGCTGGTCTCCTTGGCGCAGTTCGAGCTTGTCGCCGCCGAAGGACAGGCGGACTGTCGGCAAGATGCGGTAGAGCGGTCCCGCTGTCATCGGCACAGCGCGCCAGCTGCCGTTGACCAGGTAGCCCAGGAACTCGGCCACTTCGGAGTGGGCTCGGCCTCCCTGATCCCTGACCCCGAGCAGGTGCGGCCCGAATCCGCGCAGCGCCCGATCCACCAGGGCCGAGCGTTCTTCCATGACGCGCAAGGCTTCAGACTGCGCCTCGGCAATGGTGTCACGCGAGCGCTGCGTCGATTGAAACGCTCTGCTGAGCCGCGACCCACTCGGCCTATAGACCAAGGTCAGGTAGAGCTCATTGCTCATCATGGGGCGCTCGCCGAGCTTGGCCTGGTAGGCGAGAGAAAGGTCACGCGCAAAGCCATGGGCCCTGGGGTGCTGCAGCGTGTCTCGGACGACGCGGTGCACCCTGTGTGTCCACACGGCCCACTGGCCGCCGGCCAGATTGCGCAGCAGGCTGCAGAGAGCCTCGTGCCGCTCGGCGACCTGGTGTTCGTCAGCGCACTCAAACGCGACACCGTCCATACGCCAGACCCGCAGGTAGTCGCCGCCGCGCGTGATCACATCATGCGCACTGATGAGCGAGGAGAACGGGATGAAGCGCGCCAGCGGGTTTTCGGCTTGGGCCTGAGCCCAGTAGCGTGGGCGCAGCCTTGGGCGAGCACTGCGGCTGAGAGCATCGCTGGGCTTGTGGCCTTCAGGTGTGCCAAGCATCTCGTGCTCCCCGGTAGAGGGTTGGCGCATAGCTGCGCGCCTGCCAGAAGCGGCGGTTGCGGTCGTTCAGCCGCAACTTCAGCGCGACGAAAATCTGCCGGAAGCGTTGGTCGTCTCGTGCAGTGATGAAACGCATCCACAGCAGTGCTGGCACCCAGGCCAGCACAACTGCCACTGCGAGCCATCCGCTCAGGAGGATGCCGCCCCACATGATCAGCAGCATGCCGCTGCCGAACAGCAGCACGAGCGGTACCAGAGGGATGCCCAGCTTCATGGCCGGTCGGGTGGCCCCTTTGAAAATGGTCTCGGGTTGCATGATGTGCTGGGCTCAGGCGACGATGAAGCTCGCAAAGGCAGCAGCTCCGCCGACCAGGGTGCCGCCGATCAGGACATTGGCCACATCGGCCAGGCGCGCGCCCTGGAAGATCATCTTGAAGCCGGCCCAGATGATGGCGATCGTCACCACTGCGACCGAGATCGTCACCAGGATGGCGTTGATGTTGGTGACCGTGGTGTTGATCTTCTCGAAGCCCTGGGCCGCGGCCCAGCGCGATGCCAGCAGAAGCGTCACAGCGATTGCCTTGCCAGCGTGCGTGACGAGGCTTGTGCGGAAATTCGGGCGCATATGAGCACCTCCCAGTGGATTGCGGGAACGTGATTGGCTGGATTAGTCCGGGCCGCTGAAGCGGGCTTGGGCAGCGTCTAAGGCGGCGCGCCAGGCATGGCGCGGGCCACACGGCGCACGTAGCCGTGGCTGAACCCGGTCGAGAAACTCCCGCTGTAGTAGCAGGACAAGGCGCGACGCAAGACCACTTGGTCCTGGAGTCGTTCGTTTGGGGAGGCGCGCTCGGCGCACTCGATCAGCACGGCCTGCATAGCCCGAAGGTTCTCGCAGGGCTCGATGGCAGTTGACAGGGTGAGGCCCAGTCGCGCGAAGTTGCTGGCGTTGATCTGAGCCAAGCCGACGCTAAAGTTCCAATTGCTGGATTGCAGCGCGTGAGCCGTGGCGAGTGCTTCGGCCCGATGCTGCGGCTGCCTTGCCAGCGCACCGCCGACCACGCCAATCGCCCAGGGGTTGAATCCGCTCTCGACGCTGACCAGCGCGTGGGCCGTCCCAACATGGACTTGCGGTGCGCAAGCCATGGCCAGTGCGATGAAGGTTGCTGCATCCATGGCGCAGGGCCTCAGTTGCCGTGCTCGACGGGCGGTGATGGTGGCGGCAGGGCAGCGCGCCAAGCGATGTATTCGTCATCGAAGCGCGTATCCCAGTGGCCGAGCTGGGCTTTGGCCGCTGGACTGAACTCGGTGACCGTGTCGCCATCGAACATCCACCAGGTCCGCGAAAACACAGAGCCATGGAATGAGACGGTGACCGCGCCGACGTAGTCGCAGGTGTGGATGGGCTTGCTTTCGGTCTCGATGAGTCGCGTGTACTGTGGCGGGCAGTCATCGGGTGCGGCGGCCCAGGCGTGGCTGGCGGTGTTGCCACCGCCAGCCATGTTGCAGGTCGGGAACAGCTTGCCGCGAGCAAGGTCACGCAGCAGCTGGTGGATCGGTGGCACGCACTGCGGAATGGCGCGCCAGCTTGGCGCTGCAAGGCACAGCATCACAAGGCAGCCGTCCACTGCGCGGGCCGGCGTGCTCGCCGCGAGGAGCGCAGCGAAGGCCACCGCTAGCGCAGCGGACTTGGCCGTCCGGCTGTTTCGCTTGGCTGAGCGCAGGCAGCGCGGTTCTCCAAGTTTGCAGGCTGGCATGGCGGGTCCTGATGTCAATTCAATCAAGTGGCGGCGTGTCAGGTCGCATGGCGGCGTCCTGTGTGGAAACTCTAGGTTTCGGAGCGGCCTGCTTGCGTGATGACTTCAGGCAAAGATTCAGCGGATCGTTTTCGAGATTGCCCTGCTAGCGGTCATGTGACGAGCCCTTCCTCAAGCTGGAGGACAAGCGCAGGGAAGTACCGGATACTCCTGCCGCGGCCGAGCCGACACGCTTAGGACTTCGGCACTTGGGCTTCAGCCCAGAGGAGTGGCCATGACATCGGTGGTGATCACGGGCAAGCGATACCTGACCAAACCCGAGGAGGCCGAAAAATTCGGCCCGTTCGAGCGCATCTATCTCGCCGAGGGCGATTCGTGGATGGATGCGAGCGCCTGGAACCAGGGCTCTTTACCCGAGTTTCTGGTGCGTGCCTACAACCAGCAAAGCCGCACTCGGCTGATCGTCAACATCTCTACGTCCGGGCACACGTTGACCAAGATCGTCGACATGATGAACGACGAGCTGGTGTGGTGGCTGAATCAAGGGACCTACGACGCTTTGCTGTTCAGCGCGGGTGGCAATGATTTCATCGATGCTGCCCGAGATGCGCCGCCCGGCCAGGGCCTGCTGTTCGACATGCGGGGAAGGCCGCTGCCCGCCAACGGCTACGACTGCGTGAATCCGGCGGCACTGAAGAGCCTTGTTGATTACCTGGACATCAACTTCGCGGCGATTTATCGGGCAGTGCGCGAGAGCACCAAGAACGCCGACACGCCCATCTATCTCAATGCCTATGACACGCCCCAGGCGCGCGATGCGCCGGCCATTCGCAATATCGCCGGCCCCTGGCTCTACACCGCCTATACGAAGAACGGCATCGATCCGTCCTTGTGGGATCAGCTGACGGCCGGCATCTTCAAGGACATTGCGCGCACCATCACGGCCTGGGCCGATGGACGCTCAGGCGTGCATGTCGTGCCGACGGCTGGCCTGCTGACCAAGGCAGTGCCGGGATCGACGGGCGAAAGTAAGGACTGGGTCAACGAAATCCACCCGAACAAGAGTGGGTGGAAGAAGCAGGCGGCTGCCTGGTTGCCAGTGTTGGGCTGAGCGCCATCCTGGGCGAAAGGGAAGGGCGGGGCCGTCGAGACCCGCGTCATTGCTTTCAGGGCAGGTACGGTTTGCGCTGTTCCTGCAGGAATGGACGATCCAGCTGCTGACTCAGATAGTCGATGTCCCTGTCGGGCACGCCGCATGCCTTGAAGTGAGCTTTCCAGGTGTTTACGACCGTGGCCACTTCCCGAATGATGGCCTCGGCCTCTTTGGGTGCCAGGCCAAACTGGCGCGCTGCGACAGTGCATTGGCAAGTGTCGAGTCATGACCTTGGGCGCCAAGACGCATCTGCTGGTAGCCCAGCGCTTGGCCTGAGGGGAGAACATCGTAGGCCGGCGACAGGCGCAGCGCGCCAGTGTCGTCGGCCAGCAGGGCGTGATTGCGCTCGTGGTCGTCGGTGTTGTCGATCAGCACATTGAACACGGCGCGCCGGAAGACTTCGTGCATGTCTGCTGTTCGTGCTCCGGTATCCATGGCTCCTCGGCGCCGCAGCAGCTGCGCCAACTCCGGGTAGCCCAGTGTCTGGCCCGCTGCCTTGAGTGCCACGTTGGCCGATAGCGCGTGGACGCGCGTCTGTCCGACGCGGTCGAATCGTTTGATTGCCACTGCGTGGCGTCCCTTGGCCAAGGGAATGGCGAAGGTCTCTGCGACCTGGATGCCTGCTTTCAGGCCCAGGGTCATCGTGGCGTGCTCGACGAGTGGCATGCCGAAGTCCTCTCCGGGCTCCGAGAACTTCAGCACCCATTGGCAGTCGCGAGCGACCAGCAAGGCCTTGGGGCGTGCCCCGCCCATCGTCACGCCGGGTGTAATCAGCCGCCTGTGCTGCTCGGCAATTGGCTCGCCTGCAATGATTTGCTGCACCAGTACTTCCATGGCGCGTACATCTGGCAGGGTAGGCAGCGGGCCTAGCGTTCGAGGAATGTAGGTGTCGGCTGAGACCGAGACGCCCAGCGCGCCGAAGCGCTCGTCGCCGCACAGCCAGAGCATGTCGAGCAGCGCTTTTCTCGGCGGCTTGTCCAGGAAGCTGATCACCCGCTCGCCCCAGCGGTCTGGCCTCGCATCGTCCACCGCGCCGGCGGCCGTGTCCTTATCGCGGGGCAAGAATTCGCCAGTCTTGAGGGGCAGGTCCTCGCTCAAGGGGAATCCGCCACTCAACCAGGATGCGGCGTAGCGCAGGGACACGCCATTGAGCGATCTGGCGATCAGCAGTTCGCCCACATAGAGGGGCCTGGACGGCGAGCCAAGCCACCACAGATACAGCTTGTCGCCGGGCTGATAGTCGGCCACGGTGAAGTCAGTCATGTCTTGGCTGCCAGCTTGGACCGAGTGCGTTTGCTGGACGCCTGTGGTGACGCAGCGCCTTCTTGCTTGAGCACCTGTTGCTCAGACAGCGCAGCCATCTTTTCGGCCACGGATGCGGGCTTGCGCACCGAACGCTGCTGTGCGGCGCGTACGGCTTCTTCGAGCGCGCCCATGTCTTGCTCCGGCGCCGCCAGCGCTGGCAGTTGGTTGTCGCGGGCGATCAGCCACAAGGCCGTGGCGTAGACGCCCATGGCCACACTTGGGTCACCGCGCTCCATCCGGCACAGGGTGGGCTCTGACACGCCAATGCGGTCCGCCCAAGTCTTCATCGACTCGCGCCGACGCTTGCGCGCGATGGCGAGGTTTTCTCCGAGTTGCTGCAGGTGGGCTTGGGCAACAGCGGGGAGTTGGTCGATGGCCGGTGAGCGCTTTGGCATCTATATATGTTAGCTTATTGTAGGGAAATATGATCTATATGAAATGTCAGGACAGATTGACCCGCTCTTGCGGGAGGTGGCGACGATGCCTATTTGCCGGGGTATGTGTGGGCGGACAGCAGCGCCCCGGTTGACCAGGTGTGGCTCGCCGAGATGTCTAAGCCGCAGGCCTGGAGGGGCTGGCCGGTAGCCAACACGTGCCCCAGTGGCTTGATCAGCGCGCCGCCGCAGCAAACTGGGCTTCGGCGTGGCTCAGCAGGGCGGCATCCAATTCGAGATAGCGGGGCGAGCTGGGTTCGCTGAGGTAGGCCGACCAAGCGCTGGATGTGCAGGCTTTGGGCCCTAGGCCGCGGTTGAAGATTGTCAGCGCTACTGCGGGGGACAGGCCGGATGCTGCGACGAGTTCTTGCAGGCGCTCGTTGTTGGAAACTTGGGGCATGCCAGGATCGTACCGGGGGCGGCCTGGATGGAGTCATAGCCGCATGGTGAAGCGGGGAATGCCGCCTTGCATGGGTTGCCAGTGGCCACAAGCACGCGATTGCCCGCAACTCAGCAACAGGCAGCCATTCGAACCTGACCAGTCATGTTGGTCTTCCCCCCCGCAAGCCTCGGCGAGGGCCGCATAGGCGGCATATGACGCTGGGTCTATGTATGATGGTCATCATGCGAGCAACAGTATTGAATGCCAGAGCCGCGGCCAAAAACGCCACGCACGAGCGCATCGTGTCCGTTGCTGCCCGGGCCATTCGTCGAAGCGGGTACGACGGCACCGGTGTTGCCGACATCATGAAGGAGGCTGGCCTGACGCATGGCGCCTTCTATTCCCACTTCTCCTCACGCGAGGCCATGTTGGCCGAAGCGGCAAGCAAGGCCTGCGCGGAGTCTGCGGCAGCGGCGGCTGATGTGGTGGCCAAGCAGCCACCTGACACCGCCATGGCGACCATGCTGAGCGCCTACCTCTCCAAAGCTCATTTCGAGAATGTCGATCTGGGGTGCCCCTTGGCAGCCCTGGGTTCCGAGACCTCGCGCCAGGCGCCCGACGTGCGTCGCGTGGCGACCCGACACATCAAGGAAATGATCGATCTTGTCGCCCGTCAGTCGCCCGACTGGGGGCAGCCCAGCGCCCATGAACGGGCGCTCGCGACGCTATCCACGATGGTCGGTGCCTTGCTCTTGGCGCGTGCCGTTGACGACCCTAGGCTGTCGGACGACCTGCGAGAAGCGGCGCTCAAGCATCTGTTGCCCCCAACGACTGAACCCACCGATGAACATGGGCATGTTGCGCGAAATTCCACATGATAGTCATCATGTGTGATTTGCTTCAGGACTCAGCCTGATACCGAGCTCCCAAGCAAGAAACCCTGTTGGAGATGTTCATGAACATAAAGAATCGCAAGATCGCTCTCGTGATCGGCGCCTCGTCGGGCATCGGCCATGTCACCGCGGAGCGGCTCGCCAATCGGGGCTACAAGGTGTATGGCACAAGCCGGCGGCTCGCAAGCCGCCTCAGCGTGCTGCGCAAATCTGCCCCGGCCGGCCTGGTCGACGCCGGGGACTGGCCTGCGGCTTGAGGCGGCAGAGGAAGGAAAAAATAATGAAAGCGTTTGTCGCTGATCGCTATGCAAAGAAGCGCGCCTTGCGCTTGGCAAACATGCCGGTTCCGGAGCTGCACGACGAAGAGCTTTTGATCGAGGTCCACGCAGCCGGTGTGAACCAGTTGGATTTCAAGCTCAGGGACGGCGAGTTCAAGCTCATCCTGCCGTACCGCCTGCCCCTCATCCTGGGCCACGATGTCGCGGGGGTCGTCGTCAAGGCGGGCCCGCGGGCACGCAAGTTCAAGTTGGGCGATGAGGTTTACGCGCGGGTCGATGACTTTCGGATCGGCAGCTTCGCCGAGTTTGTTCCCGTCAAAGAGTCATCGCTGGCGCTCAAGCCGAAAGGGCTCACGATGGAAGAGGCCGCCTCCATTCCGCTCGTTGGTTTAACTGCCTGGCAGGCTCTCATTGACACGGCCCAGCTGAAGCGAGGGCAGAAGGTCTTCATCCAGGCTGGCTCCGGAGGCGTTGGCACTTTCGCCATTCAGTTGGCCAAGCATCTTGGCGCGAGCGTCGCCACGACAACGAGCACGGCGAATGTGGCGCTCGTGAAGAGCCTGGGCGCCGATGTGGTCGTCGACTACAAGACTCAGGACTTTGGAGATGTCCTGCGCGACTACGACGTGGTGCTGAACAGCCAGGACGGCAAGACGCTGGACAAGTCACTTCGTGTGCTCAAACGCGGCGGCAAGCTGATTTCAATCTCTGGGCCGCCTGACCCCGAGTTCGGGGAGCTGATCGGCGCACCGGGGTTCGTGAGGCTGGTCATGCGCTTACTGAGCGCAGGCGTCAGGCGAAGAGCACGCAGTCGCGGTCTGGGCTATGCCTTCCTTTTCATGAAAGCGAGCGGCGCCCAGCTTCACGAGATTGCCCGTCTCATCGAAGAAGGCGCGATCCGCCCCGTCATCGACACGGTATACCCCTTCGAATCCACCAATGAAGCCCTGGGCTACGTCGAGTCCGGGCGCGCGAAGGGCAAGGTCGTCATCAAGGTCAAGTGAGTGCGAGCCCTGTCAGTCAGCGAATGACGCCGCCCGAGGCGCGCTGGATCTCGGTGGTGCTGCGCGTGCCTCCCGAGAGCGCAGCCAAGGCGGGCTCCGGCGCGCACGAGCTCCACTTCCTCAACCGGCTGCTCGCCGTGCAGTGGCAGACGCCGCACAGCATCGCGGATAAACCCGCCTTTGCCGGGCCGCGCTAGGGTCTGCCCTGGTCAGGCCTTTGATGTCGATCATGCAGGAGCGCGCGGAGGCTCCCCACACTCGACAGCACACAAGAGCCGATATGAGGAGACAAACATGAGCAGTACGAAGGTAGACCATCCTCCTGGCGTCCCCGCGCGCCGCCGCCTGCTGCAGGCCCTTGCCGCAGCGCCGCTGCTGGCTGGCGCAGCGCCCGCGGCACAGGCCAAGACGGCGCTGAAGACCAGCGCGCGCATCGTCATCGCCGGCAGCGGCCTGGGCGGTATCGCGGTGGCCAACCGCCTGTCGGCCATGCTGGACGGCGCGCAGATCACCATCGTCGATCGCAAGGAAGAACACAACTACCAGCCTGGCTACACGCTGGTGGCCACCGGCGTCTGGCCGGTGGACAAGGTGCGCGCCCGCAACGCGGACTACCAGCCCGCGGGCGTCGCCTGGGTGAAGGACATGGTGGCCGCCTTCGAGCCCGACGCCAACGCCGTGGTGACCGCCGGCGGCCAGCGCATCCCCTATGACTTTCTCGTCGTCGCCACTGGCGTGCATCTGGACTATGCGCAGATCGAGGGCATGGACGTGGGGGCGATCGGCAGCAACGGACTGGCCAGCGTCTACCCCAGCCCGCAGGCCGCGCAGGCCACCTGGGCCGCGATGCAGGTCTTCGCCGAACGCGGCGGCGAGGCGCTGATGACGCTGCCGGCCACACCGCTGAAATGCGCCGGCGCGCCGCTGAAGATGACCTTCATGCTGCGCGACCGGCTCAGGCAGGCCGGCACGCTGGAGCGCAGCAAGGTGCAGTTCATCTCGGCGCTGGGCAGCGTGTTCGGCGTGAAGGTGGTCAACGACAACGTGCTGGAGCGCTGGAAGCAGCTGGGCATCGCCGTCGAGTACACGCACAAGCTCACCGCGGTGAACATCGGTGCGCGCCGCGCCACCTTCACCACGCCCGAGGGCGAGAAGGTCGAGCGCGGCTACGACTTCCTGCATGTGGTGCCGCCGATGCGCGCACCTGACGCGGTGAAGAACAGCCCGCTGGCCTGGAAGGACGGCCCGATGGCCGCCGGCGGCTGGCTGGAAGTGGACAAGGCCACGCTGCGCCACCGCCGCTATCCGAATGTGTTCGGCATCGGCGACATCAACGGCACGCCGCGCGGCAAGACCGCCGCCACGGTGAAGAAGAGCGCGCCCATCGTGGCGCACAACCTCGTGGAGGCGATCGCCGGGCGCGAGCCGGGCGAGCAGTTCGACGGCTACACCTCCTGCCCGCTGATCGTGCGCGAAGGCTCGGCGATGCTGATCGAGTTCGACTACGAGGGCAAGCTCACGCCCAGCCTGCCGATGATCGAGCCGCTGCAGGACAGCTACTTCGCCTGGCTGATGAAGTACCGCATGCTCAAGCCCGCCTATATGGCGGTGCTCAAGGGCCGGGTCTGACACGCAAGCGGGAGACGACACCATGTACGAAATCTGGCTGGCGATGAACATCGTCTGGGAAATCGCCCTCACCATCTGGCCCTGGATCGCCGCGGCGCTGCTGCTGTGGATCGTGCTGCTGGCCGCGGCCGCCAGGCGCAGTGCGCCGAGCTGGCGCGGCGCGTTCAGGCCGGCGCTGCTGGCCGGCGCACTGGTCGCGCTGCTGGCCTTCTTCGCGCTGCCGGGGCTGACGCGCTCCTCGCTGGGCGATCTGGCCTACTGGGTGGACTGGGCCAATGTGCTGGCCATCGCCGCCGGCATCGGCGCTGCGGCCTGGCTGATGGCCTGGCCGGCGCTGACCTGGCTGCGCAAGCCGTGACGCTGAGCGCATACATCCACAAGCACCTTGCCACGATGACGATTGAGCCTGACGACACCGAAACTCTGCCCCTGCTCGCCAACGAGCTGGACCTGCTGGCCGAGCTGCTGCTGGACGCCCTGCCCGCCGGGCCGCTGCGCCTGCTCGAAGCCGGCTGCGGCAACGCGCGCCTGGCGCGCCAGCTGCTGGAGCGCTATCCGCAGGCCGAGCTCACCGGCCTGGAAGTCGACGAGCGCCAGCTGGCCAAGAACATGGCCGAGCCGGCGCAGCCCAGGCTGCACTTCATCCGCGCCGGGGCCGAGGCCATCCCGCTGCCTGACGCGAGCATCGACGGCGCGCTGATGCTGAAGTCGCTGCACCATGTGCCGCTGGATGCGATGGATCGCGCGCTGGACGAGCTGGCGCGGGTGCTCAAGCCAGGCGGCTGGCTCTATGTCTCCGAGCCCATCTACGGCGGCGCGCTCAACGAAATCGTGCGCCTGTACAACGATGAAGGCACTGTGCGCGCCGCCGCGCAACGCGCACTCGATGCCGCGCTGGCACGCGCCGACTCGCGCTGGCAGGCCGGCCCCGAGCGGCGCTTCGCCAGCACCGCGCGCTTCAAGGACTTCGCCGAGTTCGAGCAACGCATGATGCGCCCCACCTTCGCCGACCATCACATCGACGAAGGCAAGCTCGCACGCGTGGGCGCCGCCTTTGCGCCGCATCAGGGCCCCGAGGGCGCGCGCTTCGTGCGGCCCATGCATGTGCGCGTGCTGATCCGCAAGCCGCGTTGATCCTGCGTTTCGCACGCCGGGCTCGCTATGCGCCAGACCATCCCGGCCGGCAGACGCCGGCCTTCGACCCGGAGCAGTCCTCGGACCAGCCGGTCGCGGCTTTCCCACGTAAGCACGGTCAGCACCAGCAAGCTGACTATCAGCCCGGCGACCATAGATGCCTCGAACGCCAGCTATCCAACGAGCATCCGCCAGTCACAGTGGGGCGGACTCGCCGAACCGACTTAACAGCAGCGTCCTCACGCCCCGACAGGCTCTTCGCGACCCGGAGTGGGCGTAGTCGCCGCAGCCCTCAGTGGCCGTTTGGCAGCGGTTGCGTTCCATGGCGTGTGTGCCACCGATGGCAACTTTCTCGCGCATCGCTGTCGGCCGCCGGCGCGAGGTGGAAAGGGCGAATCCTGGTTCCCAAGTTTGCCCCGGCATAGTCACGGGTGACGTGGGCCGCTATCGAGCCTCGGCCGGGATTCATGTGAATTGACGCCAAATCGGACTTAACTCGTTGTTGGCGTTCGGGAAATCTGAAGTTCCCAAACCACCCTAAGCTTTGACGTTGCAACTCATTTGCAACACAATCGAGGCATGAAGACAGCCATCATCCCGCAGGTGCGCATTGAGCCCCAGCTCCGCGCCGATCTCGACGCCGTCCTGCGCGACGGCGAGACTCTGTCCGAATTCGTCGAGTCGACGGTACGCGGCGCGGTGGAGCACCGCCTTGTTCAGAGCGCGTTCGCCGCGCGTGCTGACGAGGCTTGGGCGCGCTTCCAGCGCACCGGCGCAGGCCGGCCGGCTGAAGACGTCATCGCCGACATGCGGACGCGCCTGGAAGCCAGGCGCAAGGAGCTTCAAAGCAAGCACCGCCCGGCCGACGCATGACCTACCAGGTCATCTTCGAGCCCCAGGCGGATGAAGACCTATTGCGACTGCACGAGCACCTTCTCGAGCGCGCCGAGTATGTCGAAGATTTAGAAATCGCCAATCGCGCCATCGACGCTATCCAGACGGCGGTCCTGGCGTTGGCTGTATCGCCGATGCTATTTCGCAAGCGCAGCGGCGGCGGTCCGCTACGACGAGAGCTCGTCGTTCCGTTCGGGTCGACCGGCTACGTCATCGAGTACGAGGTTGCGGGGCCCGAGCTAGTGGTCGTGCTGGCTATCCGTCACCAGCGCGAGCAGGACCTTCACTGAGAGAGTCCGGGAAGAAAGCAACTCGAGGGTCGGCCGGTATGCGCGTTGTTCAAGCAAGGCCCGATGTCGGTTCATCGCGGCGCTCAGGCCGTCTGGTCGGCCGCTCTAAGGCGCCTGAAGGTCCGTTCTCAAGATGAGAGGTCATTGAGATGCGCCGAGGCAGCCTGGAGCCGCAATTGGTCGAGTCCGCATGAGTCTGCGGTTTCGATGAAAGCTCTAGGTTGGATCGCCCCGACAACACTTGTCGCCGGAGCGCGGCCAGCGGAAGCTGCCTAAAGTCGTGCTGAAGAGATCAGTTCAGCCAAGCTGATACCGAGTGCGCGGGAAATCTGTGCAGCTAGCACAAGTCCAACATTCTGACCGCCGCGCTCGATGCTGCTCATGTACGAGCGGTCGATTCCAGCCTCATGAGCCAGTGCTTCCTGGGACAGGCCGAGAGCCAAGCGTGCCTCTCGAACGGCAGTGCCGAAGGCCAACAGTTCTGGCGCTTGGGCATGGCGTGGTGACGGGCGAGGCACGCATGTATGTTTTTCTATTGACGTCAATAGCACCACGGACGATCATCCTCATACGCTAAATCGTATGCAGAGCTCCATGTCCCTCGCTGGCGTGGTTGGGGGGGTGAGTCAATGAACAAGTTTGACGCTGGTGATCAATCGTCGCTGTGGCTTAGCCAACCGCTGTGCCGGCTTTACGCGGCAGGAATCTTTAGCGCCGCAACCGTTCAGGTTACCGGTGCAAATGACGCTCCGAACCAGGCAGTTCACTGGGCTCTAGGCTGCATGAGTAGCGGCGAGCTGGAGCTGTTGGGCGCATGGAATAGACAGGGCCAAGGCGCGGCCGCGCATGCCTCGCTGGTCGCGGATCTTGAGATCCGCGGTGTCGAAAGCATGCGGGCCTTGGTCGGCACCGATCTGGGAGACGTTGTCAGCAAGTCTCGATCAAGGGTTCTTCTCGACGCGACCGAGTTGCCGTCCGTTGAACGGACGCTTGCCGCCATCCTGGCCCAGGTTGAACCCTGCTATCGGGGCGCTCTGGCCAACGCTTTTCGCGCTGTGCTTGTGGCTGGCAGGGGCAGGGCAGTGGACGCTGCAATGGCAGCTGTCGAGGCAGGGCCATTGGGCGAACGCTATGCGCCGCTGGTGGCGCAGTGGCGGGCCCTGGTGTCACGGTGGACTCCTGTCTTCGATTTGCCAGTCGCGCAGCGGCGTTTGGTGCTCGCGGGCGACCGTCTTGCGGCTGACCTGCACAAGGGCTTGGTGCGGGCGATTGCTCGGCATGGTCCGTTCACCGACTCGGCTGCGGCCTTGGGCTTTGTCGCCCGTGCTTTGCAGCGCGTTGAGCGCCGGCTAGACCGGAAGCGTGCTGCGTGTGTAGCGGCGGTCGGGCGGCGTGCCCGGCGTTTGGACATGGTTGGCCGGTTGGCTGTGGCGGGCGGCTGAGCCATGCTGGTGCTCGAGTCACGTAGGTTCCGATCGTGATCAGGGATCTGCCACTTGTGTTTGCCCGGATCCGTTCCGCGCTGATGCGTCGTGGTCGCTCGGCTCAGGATGCCGACGATCTGGTGCAAGAGGCCTGGGTGCGGCTGGCCTGCTATGAGCGCGACCAGGTGGTGGAGCAGCCTGAGGCCTTCATGATGAGGGCAGCGCTGAACCTGTCGGTTGATGCGCACCGCAGCCGCGTCAGTCATGGCGAGGAGCTGTTGCTGGAGGAGGTGGTGCTGCTGGACACCGCGCCGGGCACCGAGGCCATCGTGCTGGCCCGCGAGCGCATGGCGCGGCTGAGCCAGGGCCTGGGTCGGATGAACGACAAGACGCGCGACATCTTCTTGTGCCACCGGGTGGATGGCATGACTTACCACCAGATTGCTCAGCGCCACGGCATGAGCACCACCTCGGTTGAGAAGTACGTTGCTAAGGCCACGCTTCAGCTGACAAGCTGGATGGAAGGCTGGTAGCGGTGCATCGGCCAGAGGCGATGGAGGGCAGGGGAGCGGGGCAGGGCGGTCAGCTTCCGGTGGTGACACCGGAGATCGCGGCCGAGGCGGCGGTGTGGGTGGCTCGATTGCATGGGCCGGACCGATCGCGTCACATGGAGCAGGAGTGCCTGACCTGGCTGGGGCGGTCTACCGCGCATCGCCAGGCCTTCGAGCGCTGCACAGATACTTGGCAGGACGTTGCGGGCATCGACCTGCGTACTTACGCCAGTGCTGCTGCGGGTGCAACAGGGGGGGCAACAGCGGCTGCGTTCCCGAAGCAGGCAAGGGTCGGTGGGCGCAGGACGATGCGCTGGGCGGCTCTGGCGACTCTGGCCGTGCTTGCGGTCGGCATGACGCTGCTGCAGCCGTGGGTCATGGGCGGGGCCTACAGCACCGGGGTGGGAGAGCAGCGGTTGGTGATGCTCTCGGACGGAAGCCGCATGTCCTTGAACACTGCCACTCGTGTACTCGTGGCACTTGGCCGGGAGCACCGCACCGTCAAGGTGGAGGATGGCGAAGCGCTGTTCGAGGTGGCCAAGGATGCGAGCCGTCCCTTCGTTGTGAAGGCGGCAGACGCCGAGGTGCTGGCCACCGGGACGGCATTCGTCGTGCGTGTGACGCCGGGCAGCCAAGGCATCAGCGATGCCCTGGCCGTGACGCTGGTGGAGGGCCAGGTCGTCGTGAGCCGTGCGAAGGGCAGTGCCGCTGGGGAGCCGCTGTCGGGGCCCATGCTGATGGCGCCGGGTGAGCGCTTGCGGCTGAGCGGCCAGGCGCGCGCTGCAACGCCAGGGCCGGTGCAGGTGGATCGGCCGCGCATGGATCAGCTGCTGGCCTGGAAGCGTGGCGAGGCGATCTTCGATGATGTGTCGCTGCTGGAGGCGGCGGCTGAGATGAACCGCTACAGCTCGATGCCGATCAAGCTGGCCGGCGCTGGTGACCTGAGCGGCTTGCGGGTCAGTGGCGTGTTCAGGACGGGCGACAGTGCTGGCTTCGCGCGTGCGGTGGCCCTGCTGCACGGTCTGGTTGTGCGGGAACTGCCGGATCGGCTGGAGTTGGCGCCGAATTCCGGCGCGGCTTCAAGCTAACGCCCCTGTTGTCGGGTTGGTCTTGTCAGACGAGGCATGACGGCGCAGCAACAGGACTTCAGGGGGCGTTTGTCAGCGCGCAGCAGTCGGACGCGACCCTGGCGGCATTCATCGGCAGGGTCCGTTGCAGATCACGGCTGGGCTCTGGGTCGAGTTGCCGGGCGAAGGCTGCCTGGCAGCCCCTGGCTATCCCCTAGGCGGATTCGAGCAGGCCGTAAGCCGCAGCCCTTCGCGCCGATGCCTTGCGGTTCGAGCACTGCAGCCGCGTGTTGATGCGCTGAAACCGGGAATCCACGGAGGCGCTGCTCATGCCGGTTCGCAGCGATATTTCCTTGGTTCCGAGCCCTTGCCATTCCAGAGCCAGCAGATCCAGGTCCTTGTCGTGCAGGCGAGCGTTCGCTCGCAGACGCCTTTGCAGGTAGTTCGTGAGCCAGTCATGCAGTTCGGCTGCCAGTGATCGGGAGAGTGTGCGGACAAGACGTGACTCTGGTCCTTCGAAGTCGTCTGCTTGCTGGCTGCCGAGGCAGAGCATTTCGACCCAGCCGACGCTGGACGCTGTCGGGATGACCAGGCAAGACCTGAAGCCGTATTCTCGGGCGAGGTCGAGGGAGGCCATGTCGGTGTCGTGGTGGCAGGGCATCTGGTGATGCGTGCCTGGCGTGCTGTGCGTGCGGGCGAATCGGAACCAGGGGTGACGGGTCATTGGGCCTTGGCTGTTCTGTGTCTGCGCAAATCCGGGGTGGCAGGCAAAGAGGCTGAAACTGGAGGGCTCTGGCCCTTCTTCTGGGATCGCAGCGGTGAAGACGCTCGCAGTCGCGCCCAGTGCCGCAGTGGCGTTCATCAGCCTGTCGAGAAGCTGCGGCGGGTCTGGGGCGAGCGGCACCCGGACGATGGCGGCAAGCGCTTGCGCGGCGTAGTCCGGTTTACTTGCCAGCGCCCGGATCGAGGGGATCTGAGGCGGATCGATCAAAGACATGGTCGAACTCCCTTTTGATCTGCGCAAAGCGAAGAGGGTCCGTGAATCGCAGCGGATCGGTCGCCAAGCAAGCGTCGAACTCCTCACTGCTCCCGAACAAAGCCCACCACTCCGATTGCGCTTGGCCATGAAATCGCCGGGTCCGGCCAGCCGCCACGCCCGAGGGCACGTTGACCAGGCTGACCTGCCAGTGTTCGGCCCCTGATGAACCAGTTGCCCAGGCATCGGGTACTGAGGCGATGGAGTTGGCAACTCGGTTCAGCATCTGTGCTCCTCGAATCGCGGGTGGGTCGGCATGGATCTGATGCCATTCGATCGAAGCTTCATGGTGCAGAGCTTCTTTCATCGCCTCAAACATGTTGACTGCGATGCTGTGACCGTTCGGTGAGGGGCTTTGAGCCCGGGCTGCGTCTTCGGCCAGCGAGACAGCGGATTAGCGGGCACGCTCGAGCTGTCACAAACGGACAGGGTATACGGGTACTTCTGTTCGGCCCGTCGGTAACTGGTTTTTGTTTGGGCGTGCGAGGCAGCTCGCCATGGAGGCACATGCGGCCTACTATGTTGCAGTGCTGTTTGGTGTTCGATTCGCGGCGGTGCAGTGCAATGGTTAGGAACTGGCAAATCGTCTTTTCTTGTGTCCGGGCCGCATTGATGCGGCGGGGCCGGACGCGCCATGACGCCGATGACTTGGTGCAGGAGGCCTGGGTGAAGCTCGCTTGCTACGAACGCCAGCATGTTGTGGCCGAGCCCGAGGCCTTCTTGATGCGCACTGCTCTGAATCTGTCGATCGATGCCCATCGGACCAGCAAGAATCATGGCGAACAGATACTTCTGGAAGAGGTTCTGCTGGTCGACACAGCACCAGCGGCTGATGCCATTCTGCTCGGCCGAGAGCGGATTGCGCGGCTCAGCGAGTGTCTTGCGGGCCTGGACGCGAAGACCCGCAGCATCTTCCTCGCTCACCGGCTGGACGGCTTGAGCTATCTTGAGATCGCCCGTAATCACCGGCTGAGTGTGAGCTCGGTGGAGAAGCACATCGCAAAAGCCATGCTGGAGCTCACGCGCTCGATGGAGGGTTGGTGGCCATGAACACTTTGGGCGAGCGGGTGCCGTGGGACGGTTCGACAGCCACCGTGACGCCAGAGATCGCTGCCGAGGCAGCGGTCTGGATTGCCCGTCTGCACGGCCCCGACCGGTCTCCGCTGATGGAGCGCGAGTGCTTGGCCTGGCAGGGCCTCTCTGCCGCCCATCGACTGGCGTTTGAGCGCTGCACCGATGTCTGGGAGGACGTGCCGAGGGTGAGACTTGCGGATGCCTATGCAAGTGCCGCACCCTGTGGTGAAGCCACAGGTTCGGCCGCGCAGGCGCGTTCGGTTCGAGTGCGCTGGCCGCTTGCGGTGCTTGCAACCGTGGTGGTGTCCGCAGCGGTTGCCGTCTTTATGGCCGGAACAGGCCTGCCCTCTAATCTCTGGCGGGATACTGAGGTCTATGCCACTCAGGTTGGCGGGCAGCAGCTGGTGGTTTTGGACGATGGCACGCGTGTGTCTCTCAATACAGCCACACGCGTGCGCGTCGAGCTCAAGCCCGATCTGCGGCAGGTGACTGTCGAGTCCGGTGAAGCCCTGTTTGAAGTGGAGCGGGATCCGAGCCGGCCCTTCGTTGTTCGTGTCGCTGGCAGCGAGGTGCTGGCCTTGGGCACTGTTTTCTCGGTACGTCTTTCGGGCAGCGGCGAGCTTCGAACGAATGCGCTGGCGGTCACTCTGATTGAGGGGCAGGTCAGCGTGCGCCCTGCGGTGGAGGGCAGGGCAGGCGGTATCGCGCCGGTCAAGCCAGTTTTGATGCAGGCCGGGGAACGCATCCGCTTGATCGGTTCAGGGAATGGCTCTGAGGCTCCTGCGGCTCAGCAGCTTGACAGGCCACGCATCGAGCCGCTGCTGGCCTGGAAACGTAGCGAAGCAGTCTTCGACGATGTTTCTCTTGCCGAGGCTGTGGCGGAGATGAACCGCTATCACCGAACTCCGATTGTGTTGCTCGGCGATGCCTCGCTGTTCCAGCTTCGAGTCAGCGGCTTGTACCGCACCGGTGACAGCGCTGGCTTTGCCCGGGCAGTGGCGGCGCTCCACGGATTGGTCGTGCAGGAGCAGGGTGGACGTTTGGAGCTGTCGTCTCCCCACTAGGGCAAGCCCTGGCTGAATTCTTCTCGACAGGCACGTCATCTCGTCATCAGCCACCTGACAACACGAGAGGGAACGAGATGCTGGATACGGGATTCAATGGGGGGAGGAGGGGCGCAAGCCATTTTCGGGATGTCGCGGTCGTTGCGTTAATCTTGCTCAGTTGCAGGCTCGCTGGAGCCAATGAGCTAGGGGGCGCGCTGAGCTACCGCATCGACCAGCCTTCGCAGCCGCTCGCCGAATCGCTGCGCGCCATTGCGCGGCAAACGGGGGTGTCCATCGTCTTTGATCCCGCCAAGGTGGGCGGGAGAAACTCGCGGGCTGTTGCTGGGCAACTGACGGCGGCGCAGGCCATTGCCAAAGCTTTGGAAGGCTCAGGGCTGGCGCCGACGGTCATGAGCGATGGGTCCATTGTCGTTCGGCCCGTCGTGGTTCCGCTTGAGGCGCCTCCGCCAGCCGCCTCGGGTGCAGCGCCGCCAGGAACCCCGTCCGTGCGGGCGCCTGCTGCTGGCGTGCAGCCTGTCCGCTTGGCGCAATCCTCGTTGGCGACACCGAGCGACTCCGGTCCTCGGGTCTCGGCTGAGGCCAGTGGCACCACGAACTTGCTCAGCCGGGTCGAGGTCACCGGCTCTCGGCTCAAGCGCATTGACGCGGATGGTCCAACACCAGTCAATGTTTACAGGCGTGAAGACATCGATCGCAGCGGTCAGCCGACACTGGAACGCTTCATCAGCAGCTTGAACGAGGCCTCGGTGAGCCCAGGTGAAGGTGGCCTTGGGCAGACGACGGGACAAGGCACGGTGCAACTGCGAGGCTTGCCGCTGGGCTCGACCCTGGTGCTGATCAACGGGCGTCGCGTGCAGGCGGTGGGTTCGTCGTCAGGCAATTTCTTCAATCTGAACCTGATCCCGATGGCAGCGGTCGAGCGCGTGGAAATCGTGCCAGTGGGCTCTTCGGCGGTTTACGGGGGCGACGCGCTGGCCGGGGTTGTCAACATCATCCTCAAGAAGGCGATCAACGGCATCGCACTCGATGCGCGCATCGGTTCTGGAAGCGGCATTGGCGATAGGAACCTCTCCATCGGCACTGGTGGCAGCGATGAGTCGGGCTCCTTCCTTGTGCTGGGCTCGTACAACAAGGCGACGCCACTGACGATGTCAGAACGGGACTTCTTCAAGGATGGGGATTACCGGCGATTTGGCGGGATCGATGCACGAACGCGGTCTTGCACGCCAGGCACGGTCAGCAGTGCCACGGGTGCCAATCTTCCGGGATTGAATGCGAGCTTCGCGGCGATTCCTGTGCTTGCACCGGGCCAGTCGCTGACAGTCTCCAGCTTCGCTGTGACGGCCGGCCAGGCGAATCTGTGCAACTCGATGTCGAATGGCAACGGGATGGCCCTTGTTCATGGCACAGAGAATCTCGCGCTGCACGCCGCAGCAGAGCGCCAGCTCAGCGCAGGCTGGACGGCGTTTGCAGAAGCAACCTTTGCCAAGGACCGGCTGCGTGCGGAGCAGGCGGGACCGCTGCTCAGCAATGTCTTGGTGCCGGCGAGCAACCCGTACAACCCGTTCGGCGTGCCCGTTCGTGTCACGGCGCGCCTTGGCCTGGAGAATGGCGCAGAGGCCTTTGTTCGCGACACCGATTTCACTCGGCTGCTACTGGGTGCCCGTGGCGATCTGAGTGCGGGATGGGAGTTTGAGACATCGATCTCCACCACCCGCGATGACGGCGGGAGTCGGATGTCGAACACCAGCGCCAACGTCGCAGCGCGCAATGCCGCGCTGGGCGCTTCGACTGCAGCGGCTGCACTGAACCCCTTTACTACCGGCCGAGCTGCCAGCGAAGAAGTGTTGAAGTCAGTCTGGCCAGACTCGGTGCGCGACAGCCATGGCCGAAAGGACCAGTTGAGCGCTTTCTTGCGTGGCACCGTGCTGGATCTGCCCGCTGGTCCTGTGGACTTGGTCGCTGGTGCAGAGACGGCGCGCGATCGCTATCGAACTGCCAATCCTGGTGTCTTCGAGGTCGCCGGTCGTCGGTCGAGCAGCGCGATGTACGGTGAGATCCGCGTGCCCTTGTGGGGGG
>JACDQM010000070.1 GCA_015657635.1 Roseateles sp. | reverse complement strand
TCTAAAGCGTTCCACCGCACCAGGAGACACTCAGGGCGAGCAGATCGGGAGACGGCACCGCCCGGAAACACCCGAAACGACTCCGCCATGGCTTGGTCCTCTTGATACTGTAGATACGCCGCACAACTCTTGCGAGCAAACGACCAGCACCAAAACCCAGCATTATAAACTCGCCCGCCGACTTATCATCATAGAAACTGAGAAATCATGACACAGCCCTCTGAAGGCCTGCGCATCCGCCCCAGCACCGAGCACGATCTGCCTTCGATTCAGGCCATCTACGAGAACGCCGTGCTGCATGGAACCGGCACCTTCGAAACCGAGGTTCCTGACCTGGCGGAGATGGCCCGGCGGCGGCAAGAGGTGCTGTCGCGCAGCCTGCCCTGGCTGGTGGCCGAATCGGACGGCCGGGTGCTGGGCTATGCCTATGCCAACTACTTCCGCCCGCGCATGGCCTATCGCTTTTGCCTGGAGGACTCCGTCTATCTGCACCCGGACAGCCAGGGCAAGGGCGTGGGGCGCCTGCTGCTGGCCGAGTTGATCGCTCGCTGCGAGGCCGGCGGCGCACGCCAGATGCTGGCCGTGATCGGCGATTCGGAAAACGCCGGCTCCATCGGCCTGCACAGCGCGCTCGGCTTCGAGCACACCGGCATGCTGCGCAACTCGGGCTGGAAGTTCGGCCGCTGGCTGGACGTGGTGCTGATGCAGCGCCAGCTTGGAGCGGGCGCCGCAAGCTCGCCGGAGCAGGCATGAGCCACACCAAATCAAAGACGATCGCCACCTGGCTGGCGCTGCTGCTGGGCACCTTCGGCCTGCATCGCCTGTATCTGTACGGCTGGCGCGACAAGCTGGCATGGCTTCACCCTTGGCCCACCCTGCTCGGGCTGCACGGTCTGCAGCGCATGGAACTGCTGGGGCAGGACGACCGGCTCAGCTGGCTGCTGATTCCGCTGTTCGGCTTGATGCTGAGCATCGCCACACTCAGCGGCATCATTTACGGACTGACGCCGGACGAGCGCTGGAACGCCAAGCACAACCCGGGCAAAAGCGTGCGGCCCAGCGGCTGGCCTGTCGTGGTCGGCGTCGTGATCTGCCTGCTGATCGGCGGGGCGAGCCTGATGGCGACGATTGCCTTCAGCGCGCAGCGCTACTTCGAAAGCGAAGTCAGCGTTTCGGCAGCCAGCGAGCGCTGAAGCAGCAACTCAGCGCCAGACCAAGGATGCGTCGAGGCGCTCAAGTTCCTGCTCGCGCAGCAAAGGCAGGTAGTCGGACAGGCGACCAAGCCCAGGCAAGGCCAGGTCGGGCGCAAGCTCCAGCAAGGGCCGCAGCACGAAGGCGCGCTGCTGAAGCCGTGGGTGCGGCAGGGTCAATGCGGGCGTTTCGAGCTTCAGATCAGCGTAGCTGAGCAGATCCAGATCCAGGGTGCGCGGCGCATTGCGGTAGGGCCGCTCTCGCCCCTGGCTGGACTCAATGGCAAGCAAGGCCTCAAGCAGGCCCTGCGGTGTCAACTTCGTTTCGACTGACGCCACCGCATTCAGGTAGTCCGGGCCGCTGGATTCAAGCGGCGCGCTGCGATAGGCGTCGGATACCGCCAGCACCTCGGTCCCTGGCAAGCCGGCAACAGCACGCAAGGCGCGCTCCAGTGCCAGCCGCAGATCGGCGCCCAGATTGGCCCCAAGCCCGATGTAGGCTTGTGCCATCGGCTCACTCATGCTGTCTCGGTGCCACCAGCAGCTGGCGCCCCAGCGGCCTTGGGCTTGCGACGACGCCGGCGCTTCTTGGCCGGCGCGGCGTCTCCAGACTCCTCCGCGTGAGTCTCCGTACCGGCGGCGCCCTCGGCTTCAGGGCTACGCGGCAGCCGGTGCACCTTGCCGCCCCGGCGCTGGCTGTCACGAACCTGGTCCAGCAAGGCACGGCGTTCGTCCTCGTCGCCGAGCGCGAAGTCTTCCCACCAATCGACCAGGCTTTGTTCGAGCTCACCCGCGTCGGCACGCAGCAGCAGGAAGTCGAATCCTGCGCGGTAGCGCGGCTGCTCGACGAGGCTGTAAGGTCCGTTGCCGCTGCGACGATCGAAGCGCGGCTGCATCATCCAGATCTCGCGCATGTCCGCGGCCAGCTTGCCGCGGCCGGAGATGTCGCCGATACGCGCATCAAAGACTTGGTCGATGGCCTGCTGCAGCGCGGGCACCGGCGCCTCGCCCTCACGCAGCTTCTCCCAGCGCGACTGCACATCGTGCCAGAGCATGCAGGCCAGCATGAAGCTGGGAGCCACGCTGCGACCTTCGGCCACGCGCAGATCGGTGTCCTGCAGCACGCGACGCACAAACTGGCCACGCACGCCTTCACGCAGTTGGCCTGAGTCGTCCAGCACCGCATCAAGAATCGGGAACACACCCCGATGCAGGCCCTGCTTGCGCAGCTCTTCCAAACTGGCCAGCGAATGGCCGGTCTGCAGCAGCTTGATCATCTCGTCGAACATCCGCGAGATCGGCACATTGCCCAGCAGCTCGGCCGTCTTCTTGATCGGTGCGCGCGACTTGGGTTCAATCTCGAAACCCAGCTTGGCAGCGAAGCGCACCGCACGAATGATGCGCACCGGATCCTCGCGATAGCGGGTTTCGGGGTCGCCGATCATGCGCAGCACACGCTTCTTGGCATCGGCAAGACCACCGTGATAGTCGACCACCAACTGGCGCTGCGGGTCGTAATAGAGGGCGTTGACAGTGAAGTCGCGGCGCGCCGCATCCTCGATCTGCGGGCCCCAGACGTTGTCGCGCAGCACCCGGCCGCTGGCATCGACGACATGCGATTTGCCGGCCAGTTCGTCCTTGGACGTCTTCTCGTTGCCGGCGACCTGATCCGCATCCTCGTTGACCAGCAAGGCCCGGAAGGTCGAGACCTCGATCACTTCATGCTCGCGACCGCGTCCGTAGACCACATGCACGATGCGGAAGCGCCGACCGATGATGAAGGCACGCCGGAACAGGCCCTTGACCTGCTCAGGCGTGGCATTGGTCGCGACATCGAAGTCCTTGGGACGCATGCCCAGCAGCAGATCCCGCACGGCGCCGCCGACGATATAGGCCTCGAAACCGGCATCAGCCAGCGTCTGCACAACACGCACCGCCCGCTCGTCCAGCAAGCTGGGGTCGATGCCGTGCTCCGCCACCTGAATCTCGACGCGTTTGCCCAGCGGGCTCTTGCCCGGCTTGGCCGCTGCGGCAGGCTTGCCCAGCAGCTTGTCGATGAATTTCTTGATCATGCGAAGAGTTTCAATAGAGCCCAGCCGCGCTCGGCGGCAATCGCCTCCAGCGCGGGTGTCGGATTGGTGGCCACTGGATGGCTGACGCGCTCCAGCAGCGGCAGGTCGTTGATCGAGTCACTGTAGAAGCTGATGCGCTCGAAGTCCGCCCATTGTCGCCCCAAGCCGGCCAGCCACTGGTCGACTCGCGCAATCTTGCCCGCCTGGAAGGACGGAACGCCCTGGATGCCGCCCGTGTAGCGGCCCTCGGCGTCGCGCTGCAACTGCACGGCAATCAGGTGTTCGACACCAAAGGCTGTCGCAATCGGTTCGGTGACGAACTCATTGGTCGCCGTCACGATGGCCACCAGATCACCCGCGTCGAGCGCCTGCTGCACCAGAGCCTGGGCGTTCGGCGTCAGCATCGGGCGCATCACCTCTTGCATGAAGCGTTCGCGGGCCGCCAGGGCCTCGGCCAGCGGACGCGCACGCCACACCGAGGTGGCGAAGTCGATATAGGCGTCCAGATTCAGCACACCGGCCTGGTATTCGGCGAAAAACTCGTCATTGCGGCGGCGCCAGTGCTCGCCATCCGCCCAGCCGATGGCCACCATGAAGTTGCCGAAGGCATGGTCGGAGTCATGGGCGATCAGCGTGCCGTCCAGATCGAAGAGGGTCAGATTCATAGGGTGTCGTTTTCTTGATCGGTCAGCATCTGCCGCAACAGGGGCACCGTGACTGCGCGCTTGTGGGCCAACGCAAATTCGTCGAGCCGGTCCAGCAGGCCCATCAGATGCTTGAGGTCGCGCGCAAAGCGCGTCAGCAGATAGTCCATCACCTCGTCGGAGAGGAAGATGCCGCGCCGGTCGGCCTCGCGCCTCAAGGCCGCCCGAACCTCGGGCTCCGCCAAGGGCTGCAAACCGAAGGTCGGCCCCCATCCCAGTCGCGTGCGCAGGTCTTCCCTCAGCGCAAGGTCCACAGGAGGCGCCGTTGCGGCGGCAACCACGGCCAGCCCCAGGGTCGCGGCCTCGACGAAGAGCTGGAATGCCGCATGCTGTTGCCCAGCATCGAAATCCTGGCAATCGTCCAGCAGCAAGAGACTCGGGTGCGAAGGCAGTTCCCAGGGCAGCGAGGTCGCTGCGTCATACCAGCCCACCTGGGCTCCGGCAGCCTGCCACGCGCCTGCCAGCGCCTTCAGTACATGGGTCTTGCCAGAACCTGCAGGGCCCCACAAAAACACCGGCGGGGCGCCTGGCTTGAGCGTTTGAAGATGCGACAAGGCCGCCGCATTCGCGCCCGGCATGAGATTGTCGAAGCTGAAGACCGGCTCCGGCCCCAGGGAGAGTGGCAGCTGCTTCAAGCCATACCCCCTCGATGGCGCAATCCCTCCAAGGCGGACTGACGCACTGGCACGGGGCAAGGCGGGAGAGCAGACATCATCGATTTCGTCGGATTCTGGAGCGGCGCGATTCTAAGCGTGGCCAGCACCGTTCAATGCAGGCCGGGGGCGCCGCGCGACTTCAGCTCCCGCAGGCGGCGCTGGACCAACTCTCGATCCGTCGCCTCGGGGCTGCGCTGCAGATACTGCTGCAGATCGTCAGCTGCAGCAGCCCAGCAGCCAAGCAGCTCCAGCACTTCAGCGCGATCCTTGAGCTCCTGAACCTCGCCCGGCAATAGAAGCACCAGCCGCTGCTGCACCGACAGGAGGTGCAGCAAGTCAGCCTGGCTGCGGTGGATTTCCTTGAGGTTGCGCAGCATGCGGGCCAGAATCTGTCGCGGCGAAACTGAGGCCAGGTAATGATCCAGCCCGGCCCCACCACGACCCGCGGACGTCGGCGATCGGTATGGGGCCAAAGCCTCTTCGAGGGCCGCTCGCGACAGCGAGTCGCAGGTCAAGGGATCCAGAATCACCTCCCCCTGAGGAAGCTTCACCTTGATCAGGAAATGGCCCGGAAAGCCGACGCCGCTGGCATTCAGGCCGATCTGTTCCGCCAGTTCCAGATAGATCACCGCCAGCGAGATCGGAATGCCGCGCCGGCTCCCCAGCACCTGGTGCAGATAGCTGTTGCCCGTTGCATAGAAGTTGTTGACGTTGCCTGCAAAGCCGAGCTCCGCACTGAAGAAACGGTTCAACAGGCGCAGGCGATGCATCGGCGCCGCATCTTCGGGCAGACGCTGGCGCAGGCGGCTGGCCAGGCCATCAACCTCCGCCAGCACCGCCTGCACATCGAGCGCGGGGTGTTCGTCGAGCGCGATGGACGCCGCAGCCTCAAGCAGATTCAGTCCAGCATCCTCGGCCACCAAGGTCGCGAAATGCTCCAGCGCCGTGGGGACATTGACTGACAAAGGCGAATTCATGGGCGGAACTCAGGCGCGGCGCGCGAACTGACGCAAATCGACGCGGAGCAGCCAAAGCGCGCCAAAGTACAGCAGAGCCGAGCCCAGCAAGCTTGCCGCCATCAGCGCAGCGCGCAGCCATCCTTGCTGCCCGAGACCGACCCAGTCGATCCGGAAGGCCAGCTGGTACTGGAGCGCGCCCATCAGGACCGTCGCGATGCCCACACGTACCGCGAAGGACAGCCAGCCCGGCGCCGGGCGGTAGCTCCCGAGGCGCCGCAGCCCGATCAAGAGCCAGACGGCATTGATCATGGCTCCGAGGCCGATCGACAAAGCCAGCCCGGCAACACCAAGCCAGGGCACCAGCAAGGCATTCATCAGCTGGGTGAGGACCAGCACGGTCAGCGCAATCCGCACCGGAGTCCGCGTATCAAAGCGGGCAAAGAAGCCCGGTGCCAGCACCTTGATGCCGACCAACCCCAGCAAGCCCACGCCGTAACCCATCACCGCCAGCGAGGTCTGGGTCACATCGGCCGGACGAAAGGCACCGTAGTGATACAGCACCGCCACCATCGGCTCGGCAAAGAGCAGCAGCGCCACCGAGCACGGCAAGGCGAGCAGAAGCACCATACGCAGGCCCCAGTCGAGCAAGGCGGAGTAGGTTTGCGCCTCGCCCCTGGCCTGCGCAGCCGCCAGCTGAGGCGTCAGCACCACGCCCAGCGCCACGCCCAGCAATGCCGTCGGGAACTCCATCAGCGATCGGCGTAGGTCAGCCAGGATGCCGCCCCCCTCGCCAACAAAGATCGCGATCTGCGTGTTGATGACCAGGGACAGCTGGGCCACACCGACACCCAGCAACGCTGGCCCCATCGCCATCAGCATCTGCCGCACGCCTGGATGCTGCCAGGAGCCTTTCAGAGCGCTCGGCTTCAGCCCGATGCGCGGCAGCATCCCGATGCGCAGCAGCGCTGGAATCTGGACCAGCAACTGCAGCACGCCGCCCAACATCACGCCAATCGCCAGCGCATAGATGGGCCTCAGCCCATAGGCCTCCAGGCGCGGCGCCAACAGCCATGCAGCAGCGATCACCGACAGGTTCAAGAGCACCGGGGTCGCCGCGGGCAGCAGAAATCGCTTCCAGGTGTTCAAAATCCCGGCCGCAAGCGCCACCAGGGACATGCAGCCAATGTAGGGGAACATCCAGCGGGTCATGACAATGGCCGCCTCCCGCCCCTGCGTCGCAGCCCAGCCCCGAGCACCCATACCAGCAAGGCGCGCCGAGCACCCCCAGCACACAGGTCAGCAACAAGACCCAGACCAGCACGGTAGCAACGGCATCGACCAGGCTGCGCGTGGCCTCGTCGCCATCGCGCGCACGGGTCGCAGCCAGCAGAGGAACAAAGGCCTGTGAGAATGCCCCTTCGGCAAAGAGCCGACGCAGCATGTTCGGGATGCGAAACGCGACCTGAAAAGCGTCGGTCAAGGTACTGGCTCCGAAGGCCGCGGCAATCATCTGCTCGCGCACAAGACCTGTCACGCGCGAGGCCAAGGTCATGACCGAAATCAGGGAGGCGGATCGCAGCAGGTTCATGAGTGGGTCGGCAGACTTGAGCCGGCGGATTATGCGTGCTCGCCATGGGGCTCAACCCGTCACCGGCAGCCCCTGACAGACTCCGTCATGCCATCACTTTGCCTTGAGGGCCACAGAAGTGCTACACTCGCGGTCTTTGCACCATCTGGGTAGATACACAACATGGCAAGCACTTCCAAAGCCAAGAAGAAGACCGTCCGTTTGGCATCGGGCCGCAAGCGCGCCCGCCAGGACGTCAAACTGAACGCCGCCAATACGGCGCTGCGCTCGAAATTCCGCACGGTCGTCAAGAACGTGCAAAAGGCAGTGGTTGCCGGCGACAAAGCCAAGGCTGCTGACCTGTTCAAGGCCGCCCAGGCTGTGATCGACTCGGTCGCCGACAAGGGCATCTTCCACAAGAACAAGGCTGCTCGCCACAAGAGCCGCCTGTCGGCCAAGATCAAGGCCCTGGCCGCCTGATAGCCCAGTCTGGTGCAAAGCAAAGGCCCGCTTCGGCGGGCCTTTTGCATGGCAAATTGGCAAAGCCAGCACCGCTCAGCCCCACCACCCTGCCCGGCCTTTTTGGGTGCCAGGCGATCACGCTCCGACTCAGTCCAGCCGTTTGAGCACTGGAGTGGCTGCATGCATCTCGCACGTGCGCAACCACTCGGAGACGGCACGAGCCACCCAGGGCGGATCATCAAGCGGCAGATCATGCCCTGCCTCTGTGTGCAGGCGCAGCGGCACCCCCCAGGCGCGGCTCAAGGCCTGGGAGCACTGCCAGTCGACCAGCGCATCCGCACGGCTGCAAAGCAGCAGCATCGGCACCCCTGGTCGCAAGCGGCTCGCTCGGTAACGCATCGCTGCCAACAACTGGCGCATGCTGTTGCGCACTCCGACCGGATGACGACGCTGAAGATCAACCCAGCTGTCAATCACCGAGTCCCGCTCCACGGTCATCCTTGAGGTCAAGGCCAGAACCCGCGCCTCACGCCAGCGCGCACTCAGACGCACCAGTCCGGTTGCGAGCAGCTTCCAGTAGGTCGGAGGCCGGGTGCGGCGGTAAAAAGGACTGTAGGGGCGCAGACTGGTGTTGATCAGCACCGATCCACTGATTTCTTCCGGAAAGCGCTGGGCCCAGTCGCAAGCCACCATCGCCCCCAAAGACATGGCCAGCAGATGGTAGGGGCCAGACTTGCCGCGTCGGGCAAGTTCATCCCGGCACGCGTCCACCATATCCGGCACACGGCTCGGGCTGGTTTGCTTGAACAAAGGTCCATTGCCGGGCAGGTCGAGCAGCACCAAGTCGACACCCGGCTGCTGCACGGCAATCTCGCGCCGAAAGACGTCCGGAAAATCACCCCAATGCTCACACGCACGGGTCAGGCCGCGCAGCAAGACCCAGGTGGCGCGCTCAACGGCCATGACAGAACGCTCCACAAGGCCTGCAGAGCCTCAACAAACGGTCAGACACCATCGAAAAACTTACCGGCAAGCCAAGCGGGCGATCGCGCTGCATTCAGAAACCCAGGAAGTTCTTTGGTTCGACGGCCGGAAGCGCAACCCCGAGCGCTTCGGGGTGATCGCAAACAAGTCAGATGCCGCGTTTTATCAACTGATGCTGACAATCGCAAGCGCCAGTAGCCCGAAGGCGACGCTCGTCACCTGATCTGGTGTCAGCAAGGCAACTCGTTCACGGCTTGGCCGAGCCCTCGGGTAGCAGGCACGCCTCCGCCACCTGCAGATTGTTGTCTCGGGCGAAGTTCATGACGAAGTCCCAGGCCATGGGCTCCAGGCTCTTGAGCGCTTCGTTCACGATCACGCACTTCACCCCGTTGATGACACGAGGAACGCAATAGGGCGAGTAGCCGATATGCGCCCCCGGCCCTGCCTTCACCCCCCCCGGGCGGAAAGAGGACATGGCGCCCGCCAGCCGCTCGGCCAGTCACTGGGACGAAACGTGCGTCCTTCCAGGGTGAGGCCCTGAATGAACACTTCGCGCGGTTTGGGGGACAAGCTCATACAGTCAAGACGGGTTCAGTCCAGAGGTGCGGATCAAGCACCGACACACGCCAAAGGGTGGTTGGCGAGGTCGCTATTGTGCCTCGGTTGTGTTGCGCCGCAGCACGCGCTCGCGACGCGATGGGCGCGATACGGCGGCATTGTTGGCAGCGCCGCGGGCTTGCTTGGGGGTCGACCCTTAGAATCAAAAGTCGCCGGACTGAGTCCAGCCCGGTTCACCCCCTAGATCTGGAGAGTTGATGAACGCGCCTGTTCTGCCGTCCGAGCCGCACGTGATGCACACCTATGGCCGCTTGCCTGTCGCCTTGTCGCATGGCAATGGCTGCTGGGTCTGGGACGTCAACGGCCGACGATACCTGGACGGCTTGGGCGGCATCGCGGTGAACACGCTGGGCCACGCCCATGCCAAGCTGGTGCCGGCACTGCAGGAGCAGATCGGCAAGCTGATCCACACCAGCAACTACTTCCACGTGCCGCTGCAGGAAACGCTGGCCGCCAAGCTCTGCGAGCTGTCGGGGCTGACGAACGTGTTCTTCTGCAACAGCGGCCTGGAAGCCAACGAGGCTGCGCTGAAGATCGCTCGCAAGTACGGCAACGACCGCGCCATCACACCGCCGGAAGTGTTGGTGTTCGAGGGCGCCTTCCACGGCCGTTCGATCGCCACGCTGTCGGCCACCGCCAATCCGAAGATCCATGCCGGCTTCGGCCCGCTGGTGCCGGGCTTCGTGCGTGTACCGCTGAACGACATCGGCGCGGTCGAAGCAGCACTGAAGGCGCACCCCAACATCACCGCCGTGTTCCTGGAAACGATCCAGGGCGAAGGTGGCGTGAACCCGGCACGCATCGAGTTCCTGCAGGCGCTGCGACGTGTCTGTGATGCGCATGATCTGCTGCTGATGCTGGACGAGGTGCAGTGCGGCATCGGCCGCACCGGCAAGTGGTTTGCGCATCAGTGGGCCGGCATCCAGCCGGACGTGATGCCGCTGGCCAAGGGCCTGGGCTCAGGCGTGCCTGTTGGCGCCGTGGTCTGCGGGCCGCGCGCGGCCAAGATCCTGCAACCCGGCAACCACGGCACCACTTTTGGCGGCAACCCGCTGGCCATGCGTGCGGGCGTTGAAACGCTGCGCATCATGGAAGAGGAAGGCCTGCTCGCCAATGCTGCCAAGGTCGGCGCCGCACTGAAGGCGGGCCTGGAGCGCGAGTTCGCCGGCATGCCTGGCGTGGTCGAAGTCCGTGGCCAGGGCTTGATGCTGGGCATCGAGCTCGACCGCCCCTGCGGCGCCCTGCTCGGCCAGGCGCTGGAAGCCGGCCTGCTGATGAGCGTCACCTCCGACAAGGTGATCCGTCTGGTGCCGGCGCTGATCCTCAGCGAAGCCGAAGCGGCGCAGATCGTGGCCATCCTCGCGCCCCTGGTCAAGACCTTTCTGTCCCAGCCAGCGCCATGAAGCCCGGAGACAGCCTGATGCGCCACTACCTGCAGTTCAAGGACTTCCGCGCCGAGGAGTACGCCTACCTGTTCGAGCGCGCGTCCATCATCAAACGCCGCTTCAAGAACTACGAGCGCTACCAGCCCCTGGCCGACCGCACGCTGGCAATGATCTTCGAGAAGGCCAGCACGCGTACCCGTGTTAGCTTCGAAGCCGGCATGTACCAGATGGGTGGCTCGGTGGTGCACCTGACCACCGGCGACAGCCAGCTGGGCCGCGCCGAGCCCATCGAGGACAGCGCGCGCGTGATCAGCCGCATGGTCGACCTGGTGATGATCCGCACCTTCGAGCAGACCAAGATCGAGCGCTTCGCAGCGCACTCGCGCGTGCCGGTGATCAACGGCCTGACCAACGAGTACCACCCCTGCCAGATCCTGGCCGACCTGTTCACCTTCATCGAACAACGCGGCATGGACCGGCGAGGCGTGATCGACCTGGACTGCCTGAAAGGCCGCGTGGTCGCCTGGGTCGGTGATGGCAACAATATGGCCAACACCTGGCTGCAGGCGGCCGAGATCCTGGGCTTCACCGTCCATGTCAGCACGCCCAGCGGCTACGAGATCGACCCGGCCGTGGCCGGCATCAAGAATGCCAGCTGCTACAAGGTCTTCAAGAATCCGCTGGAAGCCTGCCGCGGGGCCGACCTCGTCACCACCGACGTCTGGACCAGCATGGGCTATGAGGCCGAGAACGAGGCGCGCCGCACCGCCTTCGCCGACTGGTGTGTCGATGCCGAGATGATGGCCGTGGCCAAGCCCGATGCGCTCTTCATGCACTGCCTGCCGGCGCACCGCGGCGAAGAAGTCAGTGCCGAGGTGATCGATGGTCCGCAGTCCGTCGTCTGGGACGAAGCCGAGAACCGCATGCATGTGCAGAAGGCTCTGATGGAGTACCTGCTGCTCGGCCGCATCGGCTGATCGGCCCGCGCTACGGCGATGCCGGATCGCCGGGCGCGCCGCTGCGTCGCGGCCGAATGCTGCCGTCCAGGCTGCTGGCCGGGTAATGCTGCTGGAAGGAGCGCCAGGTCACACCGGATCGGCCGGCGCGCTCGAACAGGGCCGTCAGCGCCGCTCGATCCGCTTCATTGAGCGCCCGCTTGGACAGATACACGCCGCTGTCGCTCCACGGAAAGTCCTCGATCGGCTCGATGCGCAGCCGCCCCAGCAGATGCCGCACTCTTGACTCGGTGACGAGCGTGCCGGTCAGGATGGACGGCGCCATCACGGTGACATCAGCCATCCCGGCGTCCAGCATGCGCGCAACCGACAGCGCGTCCACCTCCAACGACAGGCGCCCCTGCTGGCGCAACTCCTGAATCATGGTCTGGTAGACGCTGCCGTAGTCGAAGCCGCGCACCAGCGCCACCCGCAAATCGCGCTGAGCCAGCAAGTCCTGCACGCTGCGCAGCGGCGGCCGCTCGGAGTTGAGTGAAATCAGCGTGGCCCGGGCCTGTATCAAGGGCACGAAGACGCCGAACTCGTCGCGCCGCGGGCTGCGACTGGCCGGAATCAGCAGATCAGCCTGCCCGGACTCGAACAGCGCCTCCATGCGAGCGCGCGGCACCACCTGGAAGTCGAAGCTGCAGCTACCGCCCAGACTGCGCAGCAGCTCGGGATAGACCCCGCCGATGTTCGTCTCGTTGATCGTGACACTCAAGCCGATCGGCGCCAGCGGCACCTTGATGGCACGCGAACACTGCGCGGCAGCCAGCGAACAGGCCAGCCATGCGGAGCAGAAAAAGACCAAGACCCGAGTCCGGCACATCATCAAAGCACTCCTCCAGCATCGCGTCCGGCTGAACCCAAGCGGGATACGGCGCAGTTCAAGCATAGCGCGCATCAACCATCAGCCTGCTGTCAGTCACCTGTAGCATGCTCGAACCATGAAGATTGCACTGATCACCGATCTGCACGCCAATCGCGAAGCTTTCGAGGCGGTGCTGGCGGATGCGCGCGCCTGGGGTTGCGAGCAACTGGCGCTGCTCGGCGACTTCGTTGGCTATGGCGGTGACCCGGCCTGGCTGCTGAGCCAGGTGCAGCCGCTGGTGCAGGCCGGGGCCATCGCGGTGATGGGCAACCACGACCAGGCCGTGGCACGCGGCGCGCTGCCGAGCATGCGCGAAGACGCCCGCCTGGCTGTGGAATGGACCCGCAGCCAGCTCAGCGCCGAGCAGCTGGACTTCCTCGCCCGACTGCCGCTGTCCGCCCGGCTCGACAACTGCCTGTTCGTGCATGCCAACGCCTTTGCGCCGGCCGAGTTCGAATACATCCAGGGCCGCGCCGAGGCGGTGCGCAGCATGCAGGCCACGCAGAGCACCTACACCTTCTGCGGCCACATGCACGAGCCCATGCTGTATCACCTGTCGGGCACCGGCAAGGCCGGCGAATTCACGCCGGTGCCGGGCATCGAGATCCCGCTGATGGCCAATCGGCAATGGCTGGTGGTGCCCGGCGCCTGCGGGCAGCCGCGCGATGGCAATCCGGCCGCCTGCTATGCGCGCTTCGATACGCAGACCGCCCTGCTGAGCTTTCAGCGCATCCCCTACGACCACGAGGCCGCCGCCGCGCGCATCCTGGCCAGCGGCCTGCCGCCGGCGGTCGCGCAGCGGCTGGCGGAGCGGCTCAATCAAGGAACATAGAGGTGCCCAGCATGCCAGACCAGGCGCGCGATTCCCGGCAGGACCTGCCGCTGAGCGGCCCCTTGCAGCCGGGGGTGGTGCTGGACGGCTTCCGGCTCGAGGAGAAGCTGCACCAGGGCGGCATGGCGCATCTGTGGCGTGTCACCCGTGTCGATGCGCAAGCCGATCAGCAGCAACCACTGATCATGAAGGTGCCGCGCATCATGGGCGGCGAAGATCCGGCCAGCATCGTCGGCTTCGAGGTCGAGCAGATGCTGATGCCGGTCCTGAAGGGCAAGCATGTGCCGCGCTTCGTCGCTCGTGGCGACTGGACGCGCCAGGCCTATATCGTGATGGAGCGCATCGACGGCGTGTCGCTGCGTCCGCGCCTGGACGAAGCGCCATTGCCGCTGGAAGAAGTCGTCGACATCGGCGCGCGCGTCGCCGATGCGCTGCAGGACCTGCACCGCCAGCATGTGGTGCATCTGGACATCAAGCCCAGCAACATCATGTTCCGCCCCGACGGCACGGCCGTGCTGGTGGACTTCGGCCTGTCGCGCCATGACCACCTGCCCGATCTGTTGGAAGAAGAGTTCTCGCTGCCGATGGGCACCGGGCCCTATATGTCGCCCGAGCAGGTGCAGTTCGTGCGCAATGATCCGCGCAGCGACCTGTTCGCGCTGGGCGTGATGCTCTACCACCTGGCCACCGGCGAGCGGCCGTTCGGCCAGCCGGTTTCGGTGCGCGGCCTGAGAAGGCGCCTGTTCGTCGAGCCGGTGCCGCCGCGCGCCATCAACCCCGAGATTCCGCCCTGGTTCCAGGAGATCGTGCTGCACTGCCTGGAGGTCAAGGCCGAGCGGCGCTACCAGAGTGCGGCGCAACTGGCGCTGGACCTGCGCCATCCGGAAGGCATCACGCTGACCTCGCGCGCCGAGCGCATCCACACCAGCAGCCTGGTCAAGCGCTTCAAGCGCTGGTTCTTCGCGATGGGTGCTGAACCGGCGCCGCAGGCCTCGGCCACCGAGCAGGTGGCGCGCAGCCCCATCATCATGGCCGCCGTCGACACCCAGGGCGCCACCACGGCCTTGCAGGAGCAGCTGCGCGAGACCGTGCGCCGCATCGTGCAGACCGAGCCCGGCGCCCGCCTGGCCTGCGTCAGCGTGATGCGCATCGCCCGCATCGGCATGGACGAGCTGACCGACAACGAGGGCAAGAGCGTGCACGTCAAGCAGCTGGTGGCCCTCAAGCACTGGGCTCGGCCGATCAGCAAGGCGCTCAATCTCGAGGACGGGCGCCTGACCTTCCATGTGCTGGAAGCGCCGGACGCGGCCAAGGCCATCATCGAGTTCGCCGCGAAGACCGGCGTCGATCACATCGTGATGGGCGCGCGCGGCAACTCGGCGTTGCGACGCTACCTGGGCAGCGTGTCGGCCCAGGTGGTGGCCGAGTCCGAATGCAGCGTCACCGTGGTGCGCGCGGCCGGCGAATGAGCTTGGCGCACAGCCCCTACACTGCAGCGCCATGAGCAACCCCTGCATCAGCTGCGGCGCCTGCTGCGCCACCTTCCGGGTCGACTTCGCGCGCGAAGAGCTGCTCAGCGAAGGCGGCACGGTACCGGACAGCCTGGCCGTCGATCTGCTGCCCGGCCTGTGCCGCATGCGCGGAACCGACCACGCCAGCCCGCGCTGTGCGGCCCTGGTGGGCACGGTCGGCCAGCAAGCCAGCTGCGGCATCTATGAATGGCGCCCCTCGCCCTGCCGCGAGTTCGGCCTGCGCGCACCGCTGGGCATCGGCGACGAGGCCTGCAACCGCGCCCGCCGGCGGCATGGGCTGGCGCCGCTCTGACCCTCGTTAACCCGGGAACCTGAGGCCTGATCGCGCGTCGCGCAAGCTCGCCAGCTTGCTGTCGTAGCGCAGACGCTCCTGCGGTGTTGCGCTGTACTCGCGTGCCAAAGCCAGCTGCTGGCGCGCCTCATCGAGTTCGCCCAGCGCGTAATGCGCCAGCGCCAGGCTGAAGTGGAACTCGTGGACAAAGGCCATGCGTTCGATCTCGCGCTTGAACTGGCGCTTGGCCTCTTGAAACTGGCCCGCCCGCAGGGCAGCCAGGCCCAGGTCATAGAACTTGTACGGCGGGGCGGAGTCCAGCTTGGCCAGACGCTCGGCAATCGCGCCTGCCTCGGCCTCGCGCCCCTGGTCGCGCAGCACCAGCTGCAGGTTCAGAAGCCCCACCGGGCTGTTGGGCTCCAGGCGCACAACCTGGCGAAACACCGCCTCCGCCAGCAAGGGCTGAGCATGGCGACGGTAGATCACCCCGAGCGTGTTGTAGGCACCGACGAAATGCGGATCATGGTCCAGCGCAGCGCGCACCGACCAATAGGCTGCATCGAGCTGGCCCAGCATCATCTGCTCCGCGGCCCGATTGTTGAAAAACATCGCCAGCACCGTTCGCTCACTGATCTCGCGGCTGCGCTGCCCCACCAGTTCATCGGCCGGCAAGAAGTCGATCGTCCAAGTGTCCGAAGTGGCACTGACTGAATTCCGATCAGCCGGCGCGCGCCCCAAGCTCAGATTGACATGGCCGCTCAGCACGTCAAACCTGCCGCTGCGCCGCCACTGCTCGTCGACATGGACCGCATTGAAGCGCACTGGAAGCCCCATTTCCCTGGCGAAGGATGCCGTCATCAGCACCAGCGACAGGCAGTTGCCGCGACGCGCATCAAAGGCCTCGGCCGCGGTACGCGTGTGCTCTGCGTCGTACTCCAGTTGCAGCGCGCTGCGCGAATACAAGGCATCCAGCATGGCCTGCCGCCAGCCGACGCGGCGCACCTGCGGCGCGATCTCCTGCCGCAGGTAGTCCTGCATCGGCAGGCTCATCGCGAACACCTGCCCAGCATCCACCGATCGCGCTTCGGGTGCGAAAAGCGCGTCCTTGAACAAGCCGTCTGTCGGCGGCATCGGTGGGGCGGTCGACGCGCAGCCTTGCAGCAGGAGCGCGCACCCGGTCGTCAACAGCAGGCACAAGAGCTTCATGCGGACCTCCACCTGGAAGAGGGTATGCCGCGCAAGTTAACACCGGGCCGCCGGCATGAACAGTGCCGAAGGGGCACCGAAAGAAAACAGGCTATGGCAGCACGAACACCAGCGCGCTGCGCGGCGGGATGCTGAAGCGGCCCAGCGCGCTGTCGAAGCCCGCCGCCTCCACCGGTCGACGGTCAGCGGCCGCGGCGCCGCGGTGCACCGGATGCAGCACAAAAGGAAGGCCGCGCGCCGAGTCCAGCTGCAGCGACTCGCTGCCCAGACCTGCGTTGATGAAGTAGATCAGGCGCTGAAAGCCAGCCCCCTCAAGGCCGCGCCCATCCAGCTCCGCCGCCGTCAGCGTCGGCTGTTGCTGCGGCCCGGTGTTGTGCCAGCGCAGCCGGCGCTGAACCTCGTCGGCTGTCTTGAGCCGGAACAGGCTGGAGCTGGCGCGGATGCGCAGCAGGTCGAGGAAGGCATCGCGCGTCCAGCGGATCTGGGCCGGCTCCGGCTTGATCGAGGCATCGCTCAGCACCGGGCGGAAGAACTCGTAGTGCGCGGCGTTGTCGGGCGCCGGCGGCAGGCCGCTGCCGAAGTGGTTGTCCTGCAGGTCCAGTCCAGGCGGTTGAACCAGTCGCCCGAGTCGTAGCTGTTGCGATCCAGCGATTTGCTGCGCAGGATCTCGGCACCGGCATGGAAGTAAGCCACGCCCTGACTGAAGGCCGTCAGCGCCAGACCCAGCATTTGCACACGCGCCCGCTCCTCGCGCGAGGTGTCCCGCGGCAGCTTCAGCGCGAGCGTGTCGAACAGGGTCTGGTTATCGTGGTTCTCCACATAGTTCACCACCTCGCCGGGCTGCGCCACATAGCCGGCCGGCTGGCCGGCGTAGTCGATCTGCGCCATCGGCAAGACCTGACCCTGATGGTTCTGCAGCGCCAAGCCGCGCAGACTGCCGGACAGGCCGACACGCACCAGATCGGCGGCCTTCAGCAAGTCCTCGCGGCTGGCTCCGCCGCCCAGCGCATTCGGCGCGTAGTGCAGGCCATTCAGCCAGCCCTGGCGGCTCACCATGGCCGCGCCGCCGTCGCCAGCGCTGCCGCCGCGTGCCGCATCGCGTCCGCGGTCGCTGAAGGTGCCAATGCCGCTGCCGTTCAGCGACAGCTGCGACGCCTGCACGAAGCGCGCGCCATTGGCCACTTCGCCGAAGTTCCAGCCCTCGCCGATGAACTGCACCTCGCGGCCCAGCTCGCGCCGCAGGCGCTGCTGCATCGCCACCATTGCATCACGCGGCTGATGCCCCATCAGATCGAAGCGGAAGGAGGCCATCTTGTACTCGCGCGCCCACAGCAGCACCGAGTCGCTCATCAGCTTGGCCATCATCAGGTTCTCGGTCGCCGTGTTGTCGCAGCAGGTGGAGCGCTCCACCTGGCCCTTGGGGTCATAGCGCTGGTAGTAGCCGGGCACGATGCGATCCAGCACCGATTGCGGATGCTGCCCGGAGGCCGAGGTGTGGTTGTAGACCATGTCCATGCCCACGCGTAGGCCGGCGCGGTGAAGGCCCAGCACCATCTCGCGCAACTCGATCACGCGGCGCGCGCCGTCGGCCGGGTCGCTGGCGAAGCTGCCTTCCGGCGCGTTGAAGTGCAGCGGGTCGTAGCCCCAGTTGAAACAGTCGCGCGCGGCGACTGCCATCACCGCGGCTTGCTGCGCCTCGCTGGCCGGGCCGGTCTGCGCGGGGTCCGGGACGCTTGGCGTCACGCAGCCAGCCTCGGGCACCGTCGCCAGATCGAACACCGGCAGCAGGTGCACATCGCTGAGCCCCGCCTCGGCGAGCGCGCGCAGATGGCGCATCCCGTTTGAATCGCCGACGCCGAAGGCCTGGTACTTGCCGCGCTTGGCTGCCGGCACCGAGGCGTCGCCGATGGAGAAGTCGCGCACATGCAGCTCGTAGATCGACATGTCCACATTGCTGGCGACGCGCGCCGGAATCGCGGAAGCGTCCCAGCCCGCCGGCTTGAGCGCCGGCGAAGCCAGATCGGCGATATAGGCGCGCCGCGAATCCGTCGTCAGGCTGATCGCATAGGGATCGGTGACGCGGTTGCGCACCCGCCCGGTGCCGCGCACCTGCACTTCGACCAGATAGCTGTAGTAGCCGCCGCTCAGATCGGCCGGCTGGCGCAGCGACCAGATGCCGCTGGCCGCATCGCGCCGCAGCGGCACAGCGGCAACGGCCGGCCCCTGCCCATCGGCATAGCGGCACAGCGCCACGCCGTGCGCCGTCGGCGCCCAGAGCTTGAACTGGGTATGACGCTGCCCCGCAGCACGCGGCAGGCTGACACCCTGATCGCGCGCCTGCCCGGCACGGGCGTAGAGGCTGTCCAGCGCAGCGGCGGGCTGGGTGGCCGTGGCCTGCTGCACCCGGCCCTCCGCATCCTCCTGCACCAGCAGCAGCTGGCCGCGCAACAAGCCGGGCAGGCGCCGTGCCGCGGTGGCGTCCAAGGCCAGCACCTGCCCCTCGCCCAGATAGCCGAAGCGCGCGGCCAGCGCAGCCGGCAGGCCGCCTGGCTGCACCCGCAGCGCCAGGCTGGCATCGGCGCCCTGCACCGCGCCGCCTGCGCTCAGCGAAAGCCGGCCGGCGGCCGAGTGATAAAGCCGGTAGCGGCCCGCACTCCGGGCTGCGGGCAGATACAGCCGGCGCGCGTCCAACCACACCGCGCGCGCATCAGCAGGGAGTCCCTGCGCCTCCGCTTGCAAGGTGCTGCTGATCGGCGCCGCATTGCAGGCCGCCAGCAGTTCGGCGGCACCCGCGCCCGCCAGGGCGACCCGCGGCAAGCAGGCGAAACCCAGGCCCAGCAGACAGGCTGCAGCGCGCAGTCTTGTTCTCATGTCTCGCTCCAGATTGATCCAGTCAATAGTAGCCAAACTACATCATCGAAGCGACAGCGGATTCCCTAGTCCGAGCATTTGTCCTATGCTGATTATCGAAAACCAAACAAATAAGTAGCTTTGCTACATACAAGGTAATGAACACAGCCACGATGCACCCCCTGCTGCGAGCGCTGACCGCCCTGCTGACAACGCTGGCCGCAGCCACTGCCAGCGCGGCGCCCGCCGGTGCCCGCACAGCACCCCAACCGGGCTGGCAGCACGGTGCCTTCATGGAAATCTTCGTGCGCGCCTATCAGGACAGCGATGGCGACGGCATCGGCGATCTGCGCGGCCTGATCCAGCGCCTGGACTACCTGAAAGACCTGGGCGTCAGCGGCCTGTGGCTGATGCCCATCACCGCCAGCGCCGACCGCGACCATGGCTACGCCACCACCGACTTCCGCAGCATCGAGCCGCAGTACGGCACGCTGGCCGACTTCGACGAACTGCTGCGCCAGGCCCATGCGCGCGGCATCGGCGTGATCATCGACTACGTCATCAACCACAGCGCGCACAGCCATCCGATGTTCGTGTCTGCGGCAGCTGACCCTGCCAGCCCCTGGCGCGACTGGTTTGTCTGGCAGCAGCAAGCACCGCAAGGCTGGGACATCTGGGGCAAGAACCCCTGGTACGAGCACCAGGGCAGCCACTATTTCGGCACCTTCGGCCCGCATATGCCGGACTTCAATATGCGCAATCCAGCCGTCGTGACCTATCACCAAGACAGCCTGCGTTTCTGGCTGGAGCGCGGCCTGGACGGCTTCAGGCTCGATGCCGTGCCGCATCTGGTCGAGAACAGCGCCAAGGACTGGAACGATCAGCCGCAGAGCCGCCGACTGACCCACCAGTTCAGCCGCCTGATCCGCAGCTACCCCGGTCGCCATGTGGTGTGCGAGGCGACGGCCCAGCCCATGGTGTATGCGAGCCCGCAGGTCTGCGGCAGCGCCTTCGCCTTCGGCCTGGAGCGGCAGATCATGCAGGCGGCGCGCGGCGACAGCGCCGCGGTGGCAGCGGTGGCCGACTACTTCGGCAGCGCCCCGCCCAGCATGGCCACCATGCTGGCCAATCACGACATCTTCGCCGGCGAGCGCATCTGGGATCAGCTCGCCGGCGACGAGGCCCGCTACAAGCTGGCCGCTGCCAGCTATCTGCTGATGCCGGGCACGCCCTTCATCTACTACGGCGAGGAGATCGGCATGGCCGGCGTCAAAGGCCTGCCCGGTGACGAGCCGCTGCGCGCCCCGATGAGCTGGAGTGCAGACATCCGCGGCTTCACCACTGCCAACACCCCGTTCCGGCCGCTCTCGCCCAATGCCGCCACCCACAATGCGGCCGCGCAGGCGGCGGATCCGCAATCGCTGCTGAACTTCTACAAAGCCATGCTGAGCTTGCGCCGCGAGCTGCCCGCCATCGCCCGAGGCAGCTACCGGCAAGCCCAGGCACAGGGTGAGGTCTTGCGCTTCCAGCGCCAGCTGGGCCGCGAGCGCGTGCTGGTGCTGATCAATTACGGCGAGGCCGTCGAGCACCCGGTGCCTGGTCTGCCCAGCCGCAGCCGGTGGCTGAGTGCCTACCCCGCAGCGCAGCCCGCGCTGCGCGCTGACAGCCGTGGCCGCCTGCAGCTCAAGCTGCCGCGCCAATCGGTCACCGTCCTGAAGGTCGCGCCATGAGTGCCCAGCTTGCCCTGCTGCTCTTGTGCCGCCTGATGCTGGCCAGCCTCCTCTGCCTTGCCCTGCCCGCCCCCACCATGAGCCAGACCCTCTCGCGCATCGAGCCCGCCTCCTGGTGGGTCGGCATGCACCAGCCCGAGCTGCAGCTGATGCTGCACGGGCCCGGCATCGCCGCGCTGAGCCCGCAACTCGATCACCCTGGCGTGCAGATCCGCGGCGTCACCCGCGTCGACAACCCGAACTATCTGTTCATCGATCTGCACATCGCCGCGAGCGCCCAGCCCGGCCTGCTGCCGCTCAAGCTCATGGCGGGCGGCCGCAGCGTGATCCAGCACGCCTACCCGCTGCAGGCCCGCGAACCCGGCTCGGCCGAGCGCCAGGGCTTCGGCCCCAGCGATGCGATCTATCTGGTGGTGCCGGACCGCTTTGCCCAGGGCGATCCCACGCTGCCGGCCCGGGTGCAGCTGCGCGAACGCGGCACCGACCGCCAGCAGCCGGGCGCACGCCACGGCGGCGATCTGGCCGGGCTGCGCCAGCGCCTGGACTACATCGCCGGCATGGGCTTCACGCAGATCTGGCCCACGCCGCTGATCGAGAACGACGCGCCCGACACCAGCTATCACGGCTACGCGGCCACCGACTTCTACCGCATCGACCCGCGCTTCGGCAGCAACGAGGACTATCGCGCGCTGGTGCGCGAGGCGCGCGCCAAGGGCCTGGGCGTGATCCAGGACATCGTGCTCAACCACATCGGCAGCGGGCACTGGTGGATGCAGGATCTGCCCGCTGCCGACTGGCTGAACCAATGGCCGCGCTACACCGAGACCCATCACGCCCGTGTCACGCTGCAGGACCCCTATGCCGCGCCCAGTGACCGGCGCCGCTTCACCGACGGCTGGTTCACGCCCGGCATGCCCGACCTGAACCAGCGCAATCCGCTGCTGGCCAACTACCTGACGCAGATGAGCCTCTGGTGGATCGAATACGCCGGCCTCTCAGGCATCCGCACCGACACCTACTCCTACTCCGACCGCGACTTCCTGGCGCGCTGGAGTGAACGCCTGATGCTGGAGTACCCACGGCTGAACATCGTCGGCGAGGAATGGAGCCCGCACCCGGCCATCGTGTCCTACTGGCAGCGCGGCAAGAAGAACCATGATGGCTATGTCTCACACACACCGAGCCTGATGGACTTCCCGCTGCACGGCGCGCTGCTGGCCGGCCTGGCCGAGCCCGACAGCCACGACGGCGGGCTGATGCGGCTGTACGAGGCGCTGGCGCACGACTTTGTCTACCCGGACCCGGCCAAGCTGGTGCTGTTCGAAGGCAACCACGACACGCCGCGCGTGTTTACAGCCCTCAACGAGGATGTCGCGCTGACCAAGATGGCCTGGGCCTATCTGGCCGTGGTGCGGCGCATTCCGCAGTTCTTCTACGGCAGCGAATTGCTGCTGCGCAGCCCGCGCCAGCGCGACGACGGCGCGGTGCGTGCCGACTTCCCCGGCGGCTGGGCCGGCGACGCGGCCGATGGATTCAGCGGTGCCGGGCTCGAGCCCGCGCAGCGCGAGGCCCAGGCCTGGCTGCGCGCCCTGCTGAACTGGCGCAAGAGCGCACGCGTCGTGCACAGCGGCGCGCTGACGCACTACGCACCCGAGCAGGGTCTGTATCTGCTGTTCCGCCACATGCCGGGCGAACGCACGCTGATGCTGGTACTCAACAAGAACCCGCAGGCCCGTGCGCTGCCGCTCGAACGCTTCAGCGAAATGCTGAAGCCCGGCACCGGCGCCAGCGAGGTGCCGAACGGGCAACGCCATCGCCTGGACGCTGACTTCCGCGTGCCCGCACGCTCAGTCTTGCTGCTGCAACTGGACTGAAGAACGGGGGCGCCAGAAACAAGGAGCCGGCGAATCTTGCGATTCGCCGGCTCCTGGGGGCAAAGCAGCAAGACTTACTGGCCCTGCTTCAGCACGCCCTTTTTGTAGGTGAAGACATGCTCCTCGACCGCCGGCTTGCCAGCAGCCGTCGGGTTGGCGGCCAGCACGCGGGCCGGGTCCAGGCGCGCGAGATAGGCGCTGTACTGGCCTTCGCTGCACGGCAGGGACTGGCCCGGCTGAGCCTCACCACGCAGCTTGCCCTGGTGGTAGACGAACACATATTCGTTGGCGGCAGCCGGCTTCACGTCCACCGTGTGCTTGCTGGCACATTCGGCGCGCAAAGCCGCATCACCACTGGCCAGGGCGAGAGAAGGCATGGCGGCGGCCAGCAGGGAAATCAGCGCGAATTTGGTCATCAGAGCTCTCCTGAGAGGGAATCGGTGCGTGCAGTGAATCAATGGCAGCAGCTTAAGCCCCAAAGTGCCACCGACCAACCCCGATGGACCCCAATTCCCCCGCGAACGCGGGGCCGCGCCGGCGTGAACAAGATCACAAGCTCGCCGGCGCTGCGGTGGGCGCAAACCGACCAGCTGAGCCCGCTCATGCCCGCGGCCCCAGCAGGCCTTCGCCGCGCTTCAGCAGCGGCGTCACCACCGGCGTGGTCAGCACGGTCGAGCCCACCGCCATCAGCAGCAAGGCGGTGAAGCTGGCGCTGCTGATCACCTGCCGGTCCAGCAGCACATTGGCGAAAATGATCATGATCAACGCCTTGGTCTGCAGCAGCCAGCCGATCACCGAGGCCTCGCCACGCGGCCAGCCCAGCAGGCGGCCCGCCAGATGCACGCCGGCCAGCTTGCCCGCCACCGACACCGCCAACAGCAGCGCGGCGGCGACAAAGACGGCGATGCCGCCCATCTCCCAGGTGGTGCGCAGCCCGGTGCTGAGGAAGAACACCGGCATCAGCGTCAGCAGCACATGGTGGCGCAGCAGGTCCAGCTGGGCCTGATCGAACCAGTCCGCATCCAGCACGACGCCGGCCAGGAAAGCGCCCACCATGAAGTGAAGACCCGCCCAGTCTGCGCCCAGCGCCGCCAGAATCAGCCAGACCAGGCTCACAGGCCAGCGGTCTGCGGGCCGCAGCCAGCGCATCAGCCGTCGCAGGGCCCAGGTCGCAAGGGTGAACAGCAGCAGAAAAGCCAGCTGCCGCCCCACCCGTCCCCAGTCCATCAGGATCAGCGCCAGCACCGCCCAGATCACGACGTCATCCAGGCTGGCATAGCGCAGGATGCGCTGCCCCAGCGGCTCCCGCAGGATCTGCAGCTTCTCCATCAGCAGGATCAGGATGGGCAAGGCCGTCACGGCGCAGGCCATCCCCACACCCAGGACAAACTGCCAAGATGTCGCCCGCGCACCCATCCAGTCTGAGGAATACAGCAGCATCAGCAGTGCCGCCCCTGCGCCCAGCAACAGCGGCACGCCCAGCGCCAGCCCGGCAGTGATGCCGCTGTCCACGCGGTTCTCCCAGGCCTTCTTCAGATCGAGCTCAATGCCGGCGATCCACACGAACAACATCACCGCCCACCAGGCGATGCCATTGAGCGCCTGCACCACCGGCGCGCTGAAAACGAACTCGTAGTAGCCGGGAAACCAGCTGCCAAGCACACCCGGGCCCAGCAGGATGCCGCCGACGATCTGCACCACCGCCAGCGGCGCCACCCGGTCCAGGCCAGCCAGGCGCCAGATCAGGTAAGGGACGCTGAAGATCAGCGCCAGCGCAATCAGGTAGATCTCGACGGTCGTCATGGCATTCGGCGGATCATCCGGGCAGCTGCAGCAAGTCGATCGGCGCCCGCCCGCTGGCGGCACTGATCAGCCCCAGCACGCGCGCCGACTCAGCACCCATCATGTCCCAGCTGAAGCGCCAGCCCCAGTTGCCGCCCAGCACGCCCGGGATGTTCATGCGGTGGCTGCTGGGCAGGCCCAGCACATCCTGCAAGGGGAACACCACGGTGTTGGCCACCGAGTTGCAGCAGGCCCGGATCATCGCCCAATGCACATCATGCGCGCCACAGGCCAGGTAGCTGCCGGCGAAGGCGCGCTCGCGCGGGCTGGCGTTGTCCCACCAGCCGCGCACCGTGTCGTTGTCGTGCGTGCCGGTATAGGCCACGCTTTCGCGCGGCCACATCTGCGGCAGGAACTCATGCATGCCGTCGCCGCCGAAGCCGAACTGCAGGATCTTCATGCCGGGGAAGCCGCAGCCGTCCCTCAGCTGGTGCACATCCTCGGTGATGAAGCCCAGATCCTCGGCCACGATGGGCAGCTGACCCAGCGCCTTGGCAATCGCATCGAACAAGGCCTGGCCGGGACCGGTGACCCAGCGCCCGCGCTTGGCGTCCGGGCTGTCGCCAGGAATCTCGTAATAGCCGGCAAAGCCGCGGAAGTGGTCGATGCGGAACACATCGGCCTGCACCAGCGCACGCCGCACCCGTGCCGTCCACCAGCCATAGTCCTCGGCCGCCATGCGGTCCCAGCGGTAGAGCGGATTGCCCCAGCGCTGGCCCTCGGCCGACAAGGCATCAGGCGGAACGCCCGCCACCACCGAGGTCTGGAACTGTTCGTCCAGAAAATACAGATCGGGCCGCGACCAGCAATCAGCGCTGTCATGCGCCACGAAGATCGGCAGATCGCCCATCAGCGCGACGCCCTTGCCATTCGCATAGGCCTTCAGCGCGCGGGCCTGCACGTCGAAGCACCACTGCACGAAGCGCCAGAAGTCGATCTCGGCCGCGTGCTGCTGGCGCGCCGCAGCCAGCGCCGCCGGCTCGCGGCGTGCCAGTGCCGGCTGCCACGTCCACCAGGGCTGGCCGCCGAGCGGCGCGCGGATGGCCATGAACAGCGCATAGTCCTCCAGCCAGTCGCGCTCGGCCACACACCAGGCGGCGAACTCAGCCCGGTCTGCCGCTGCGGCGCCGGCGAAGAAACCTTGCGCCGCGGCGCGCAGCTGCTGCTCGCGCCAGGGAGTGACACGGCCATAGTCCACGTGCAGGGCATCGAAGTCAGGCAGCACCGGCGCGGCCAGCCAGCCTTTGGCCACCAGAGGCTCCAGCGCCACCATCCAGGGGCTGCCGGCAAAGGCCGAGACGCCCTGGTAGGGGCTATCGCCGGGGCCGATCGGCGTGGTCGGCAGCAGCTGCCAGATGCGCTGGCCGGCGCTGGCCAGCCAGTCGACGAAGCGGTAGGCCTCAGGGCCGAAGTCGCCCATGCCATGCGGGCCGGGCAGTGAGGTGATGTGCAGCAGCACACCGGCGGTGCGTTGTTTCAGCAGGTCCATGGCGTCGTCAGTGTCGCGGATTCAGGGAGGAAGCGCGCAGCAGCAGCAGGCTGCGCGCCGGAACGTCAAAGGGCTGGCCCGGGGTCAGGTCTTGCGCAGGCGACGCCAGCTCGCCGCTGCTGTCCAGCAGCAGGGTCCAGGCCGACGCGTCGCCCAGGCAGAAGGCCAGCGCCTGCGGCTCGGGGTTGAAGAGCAGCGCAAGCTGCGGCGCACCAGCGTCGCCGGCCGGGCGCAGCAGGCAGGCAAAGGCGCGCTGGCCGGCGTCGTGCCAGTCATGCAGCTGCATCTCGTGGCCGTCGGGCCGCAGCCACAGGATGCTGGCATCGCCCGCGCTGCCCTGCCCGGGCGGCACGAACCAGCGCGCATGTCGCAGCAGCGGCTCGGCACGGCGCAGCTCAAGCAGGCGGCCGACGAAGGCGCACAGCGGCTCGCGCTGCGGCTGCGACCAGTCCAGCCAGCCGATCGGCCCGTCCTGGCAGTAGGCGTTGTTGTTGCCGCCCTGGCTGTTGGCCAGCTCGTCGCCGGCATTGAGCATGGGCGTGCCTTGGGCCAGCAGCAGCGTGGCCAGCATCGCACGGCGCACGCGTTCGCGCGCCTGGCTCACCGCGGCATCGTCGCTCGGCCCCTCGGCACCGAAGTTGGCACTGAGCTCGCCGTCGCGGCCGTCGCGATTGTCCTCGCCGTTCGCCTCGTTGTGCTTGTGCGCGTAGCTGAGCAGGTCGTTCAGCGTGTAGCCATCGTGCACCGCGATGAAGTTGACCGAGGCGCCCGGAGGCCGCTGGCCATGGTGGAACATGTCGCTGGAGGCGCTGAAGCGCCGCGCGAACTCGCCGCGGCCCACACGCGCCACGCCACCGAGCTGATCGGCCAGCCAGTAGCCGCGCACCGCGTCGCGGAACTTGTCGTTCCACTCCAGGAAGCGGCCCGGAAGACGCCCGAGCTGGTAGCCATGGTCGCCGGCGTCCCAGGGTTCGGCGATCAGGTGCACGCTGTTCAGCACCGGGTCCTGGCGCAGCGCGGTGAAGAAGGCCGCCTGCGGGTCATAGCCATGGCGGGTGCGGCCCAGCACTGGCGCCAGATCGAAACGGAAGCCATCGACCCCCAGCTCTTCCACCCAGTAGCGCAGCGAGTCCAGCACCAGCTGCGTCACGCGCGGGTGGCGCACATTGAGCGTGTTGCCGCAGGCGCTGAGGTTCTCCAGCCGCGCCGGATCGTCCTCGGCCAGACGGTAGTAGCTCGCCTGATCGAGGCCGCGCAGGCTCAGCGTCGGGCCGTACTGGTTGCCTTCGGGCGTGTGGTTGTAGACCACATCCAGCACCACCTCCAGCCCGGCCTCGTGCAAGGCCTGCACCATGCCGCGGAACTCAGCTGTCACCGCGGCCGGGTCGCTGCGCAGCGCGGCGCTCGCCAGGCGTGGATCGGGGCAGAAGAAACCCAGCGTGTTGTAGCCCCAGTAGTTGCGCAGGCCGGTATCGGCCAGATGCGGCTCGTCGATCGCGTAGTGCACCGGCAGCAGCGACAGCGTGGTGACGCCCAGCGCCTTGAAATGCGCAATCGCCGCCGGATGCCCCAGCGCCGCATAGCTGCCGCGCAGCGCCTCGGGCATGCCCGGATGCTGCATCGAGAAGCCCTTCACATGCACCTCGTACAGCACCACCTCCGGCAGCGCATGGCGCGGTGCGCTGGCGCGCGGCCCCGGCCGAGCCAGAGGCGCGGCGACCCGGGCCTTCAGCGCATGCAGCGCGTTGTCGCGCTCGTCCAGCGCCTGCGGCCCATCGGGATGGCCGAGCGGGTAGCCATGATGCTCGGCCCGCCAGGCGAAGCGGCCGACGATCTCGCGGGCATAGGGATCGAGCAGCAGCTTGTGCGCGTTGAAGCGATGCCCCTCGTGGGGTGCATGGGGCCCGTGCGCGCGCAGGCCGTAGACCAGGCCGGCACCGGCGCCCGGCAGAAAGCCGTGAAAGACGCCATCCACCGGCCCTTGCAGCGCATAGCGGCGCAGCTCGCGCTGGCCGGCCGCATCGAAGACGCAGAGCTCGATGCGCGTGGCATGTTCGGAAAACACCGCGAAATTGACGCCACCATCGCGCGCCTGCGCGCCCAGTGGCTCATGGCGGCCGGGCTTTAGCGACCGGGCAAGTTGCAAGCTCATGCCGGCACCAGGAACAAGGTGGCCAGCGGCGGCAGCGTCAGCGTGAGCTGGCCCTCGGCGACAGGCAGCACTGCGTCCAGATTGCCCGCGTTGCTGCCGCCGTAATGCGCCGAATCGGTGTTCAAAGCCTCGCGCCAGGCGCTCGTTCCCACCGGCGCCGGCAGGCGGTAGCCGGGTCGCGGCACCGGTGTGAAATTGCAGACGACGATGACGCAGCCGCCCTGCCCGTCGTGGCGCGCCCAGGCCAGCACGGACTGCTCGCGATCCTCGGCCTGCAGCCACTGGAAGCCGGCCGGCTCGCAATCCAGCCGGTGCAGCGCGGGCTGGCTGCGATAGAGCCGGTTCAAGTCACGCAACAGGCACTGAACACCGGCGTGGCGCGCATCGTCCAGCAGCGCCCAGGGCAGCTCGGCGTCGTGGTTCCACTCGCCGGGCTGCGCGAACTCCTGACCCATGAAGAGCAGCTTCTTGCCCGGGTGGCCCCACATGAAGCCATAGTAGGCGCGCAGATTGGCATAACGCTGCCATTGCGCGGGGTCATTTGGATCGCCCGGCATTTTGCCCAGCAGCGAGCCTTTGCCATGCACCACCTCGTCGTGCGAGAGCGGCAGCACGAAGTTCTCGCTGAAGGCGTAGACCAGGCCGAACGTCAGCTTGTCGTGATGCCAGCGGCGGTGGATCGGGTCCTCGCGCATATAGGCCAGCGTGTCGTTCATCCAGCCCATATTCCATTTGTAGTGGAAGCCCAGGCCGCCGGCATCGACGCGCCGACACCTGCGGAAAGGCGGTCGATTCCTCGGCCACGCTGATCACGCCCGGCTGCTCGGCGCCCAGGCGCTGATTGAGCTGCCTCAGCAAGGCGATGGCCTCGAAGTTCTCGCGCCCGCCTTGCGCATTGGGCAGCCACTCGCCGGCCGGGCGCGAGTAGTCGCGATACAGCATCGACGCCACCGCGTCCACGCGCAGACCGTCCACGCCCCAGCGCTCGCCCCAAAACAGCGCGCTGCCCACCAGGAACTGGCGCACTTGCGGCCGGCCGAAGTCGTAGATCAGCGTGTTCCAGTCGCGGTGCAGGCCCTCGCGCGGGTCGGCGTACTCGTACAGCGGCCTGCCGTCGAACTGCGCCAGCCCATGCGCATCCATCGGAAAATGCGCCGGCACCCAGTCCAGCAGCAGGCCCAGGCCGGCCGCATGGCAGGCGGCGACGAAGCGCGCAAAGCCTTCGGGCGGCCCGAAGCGCGCCGATGGGGCGTAAAGGCCCAGGCACTGATAGCCCCAGGAGCCGTCGAAGGGGTGCTCGCTGATCGGCAGCAGTTCGATATGGGTGAAGCCCAAGTCGGCGGCATAGGCCGGCAGGCTGGCAGCCAGTTCATCCCACGTCGGGAAGCGGCCGTCCGGCCGACGCCACGAGGCCGCATGCACCTCGTAGATGGCGATCGGCGCATCGCGCCGGTTGGCTGCGGCACGCGCGGCGGGCAAGGTCTGCAGCGGCGGCAGCGCAGCCACCAGGCTGGCCGTATCGGGGCGCAGCTCGGCGGCAAAGGCAAAGGGATCGGCCTTCAGCGGCAGCAGGCGGCCGTCGGGCCCGAGCAGTTCGTACTTGTAGCGGTCGCCGGCGGCGACATGCGGGATGAAGAGCTCCCACACCCCGGCCTCGGCATGCCGGCGCATCACGTGGCGCCGGCCGTCCCAGTTGTTGAAGCTGCCGACCACGCTGACCCGCCGCGCATGCGGTGCCCAGACGGCAAAGCGCACCCCGGCTACATCGCCGATCTGCAGCGGATGGGCGCCCAGCACGGTGTAGGGGTGCGGATGCTCGCCGCGCGCCAGCAGCTGCAGGTCGGCGTCCGCCAGCAGCGGGCCGAAGGCGTAGGCATCGGCATAGCGCTCTTCCAGCCCGTCATCCCAGCGCACCTGCAGGCGGTAGTCGAAGCGCTTGCGGCGGCGCGGCAGCGGCGCCTCGAACAAGCCGCCGGCACGGTGCGGCAGGCTGGCCACCAGGCGGCCACTGGCGGCCTCGAGCAGCATCACGCCCGCTGCAGTGGGCAGCAGCGCGCGCATCCATAGCCGGCCGTCATCCGCATCGAGATGCAGGCCCAGCACGGCGAAGGGATCGCCGTGGCGGGCCTCCAGCAGGGCCTGGGTCTGGGCGTCGTCCAGCATGGCTGCGGGGTCAGGCCTTGTCAGCCGAGGCCGACATCGCCGAGGCTCTTGGCGGACCAGACGCGCTCAGCGTATTCCGCCACCGTGCGGTCGGCCGAGAACCAGCCCATGCCGGCCACGTTGGCGACCGCGCGCTGTCCCCAGGCGTCCGTGTCACGGTAGAGCGCGTCGACCTGCTGCTGCGCCTCGACATAGGCGCCAAAGTCCGCCATCAGCAGATAGGGGTCGCTGCCCAGCAGCTTGTCCACCAGGCTGCGGTAGCGGCCGGCATCGCCGCCGCTGAAATCGCCATGGGCGATCGCGTCCAGCACCGCCTGCAGCTGGCGATTGCCTTCGACATAGAGGCGCGGGTCATAGCCCAGCGACTTGATGCGGGCCACTTCCTCGGTGCGCAGGCCGAAGACGAACATGTTCTGCTCGCCCATGGCCTGGGCCATCTCGATATTGGCGCCGTCCCAGGTGCCAATGGTCAGCGCGCCATTGAGGGCGAACTTCATATTGCCGGTACCCGAGGCCTCGGTGCCGGCGGTGGAGATCTGCTCCGACAGATCGGCCGCGGGGATGATGGTCTCGGCCAGGCTGACGCCGTAATTGGGCAGGAAGACGAGCTTGAGCTTGTCACCCACACGCGGATCGCTGTTGACCACGCGGCCCACATCGTGCGCCAGCTGGATGATGCTCTTGGCCATCGCATAGGCCGAGGCCGCCTTGCCGGCCAGGATCACAGTGCGCGGCACCCAGTCGGCACCCGGGTCGGCGACGATGGCCTGGTAGCGCGCAATCACATGCAGGATGTTGAGCAGCTGGCGCTTGTATTCATGGATGCGCTTGATCTGCACATCGAACAGGCTGTCGGTGTTGACCACCAGACCCAGCTCACGGCGGATCAGCGCAGCCAGGCGCTGCTTGTTGGCGTGCTTCACCGCCATGAACTCGGCGGCCAACATCGCATCGCCGGCCAGGGGCTTGAGCTGGGCGAGCTGCGCCAGGTCCTGGCGCCAGCCCTTGCCGATGCGCGCATCCAGCACGCTGCCCAGGGCCGGGTTGGCCTGCTGCAGCCAGCGCCGCGGCGTGACGCCGTTGGTGACGTTGTGGAAGCGCTCGGGGAACAGCTGCGCATAGTCGGCAAAGATGGTCTGCACCATCAGCTCGGAATGCAGCGCCGCCACGCCGTTGACACGGTGCGAGGCCACCACGGCCAGCGCGGCCATGCGCACGCGGCGCTCGCCGCCATGGGTGCCGCCCTCGTCGATCAGCGAGACGCGCGCCAGCAGCGCATCGTCGCCCGGGCAGCGCGCGCGCACCTGCTGCAGGAAGCGGTGGTTGACCTCATAGATGATTTCCAGATGGCGCGGCAGCAAGGCCTCGAACAGGCGCACCGGCCAGGTTTCCAGCGCCTCGGGCATCAGCGTGTGGTTGGTGTAGGACACCGCCTGGCGCGTGATCGCCCAGGCAGCTTCCCAGGCCAGGCCATGCTCGTCCAGCAGCAGGCGCATCAGCTCGGCCGGCGCCAGCGCCGGGTGGGTGTCGTTGAGGTGTACCGCGTTGGCACGGCCCAGCCCATCCAGCGTGCCGCCTTCGCGCAGGTGGCGGGCGATCATGTCCTGCAGCGAGGCGCTGACCAGGAAGGCTTCCTGCTTCAGGCGCAGCTCGCGGCCGGCCTCGGTGCTGTCGTCCGGATAGAGCACCCAGTTCAGCGCGTCAGCAGCCACGCGGTGCGCCGCTGCGCCGGCATAGTCGCCGCGGCTGAAGGCGGCGAAATCGATCGGCGCCGCCGCGCTGGCCTGCCACTGGCGCAGCGTCGACACGCGCTCGCTGTGATGCGCCGGCACGATGAAGTCCCAGGCCTGCGCCAGCATTTGCTCGGCCGGCAGCCAGCGCCGCGCGCCGCCCGCCTCCACCACCACGCGTCCGCCAAAGCCCACCGTGTAGCGCGCCTCCGGGCGCAGCACTTCCCAGGGGTTGCCCAGCGCCATCCAGTCATCCGGCGCCTCGACCTGACGCCCGGCCTGTATGCCTTGCGCAAACATGCCGTACTGGTAGCGCAGACCGTAGCCGAAGGACGGCAGGCCCAGTTCGGCGAAGGCGTCGAGGAAACAGGCCGCCAAGCGGCCCAGGCCGCCATTGCCGAGCGCGGCGTCGTTCTCGCGCTCCAGCACATCAGGCAAGGACTGGCCCTGGGCGGCAAAGCTGGCCCGCAGCTGCGGCTCCAGACCCAGCGCAGCGACGGCATTGCCGAGCGCGCGCCCCATCAGGAATTCCATCGACAAATAGTGGACGCGGCGCACCGGCGCCTGCGTGCCACGCACCGCGTCAGCGGCCTGCGTGGCGGCCCAGCGCTCATCCAGCACGGCGCGGCAGGCCAGCGCGGCCGCGCGCAGCAAGGCGTCACGGCTGAGCGGCCGGGCCGATTGGCTCAGCTCGCGCTGCAGCGCTTGTTCGAAGGCGGCTTCCATCGGATGGCTGGGCTTCATGGCAACACTCTTGAAACGGGCCTTGAGGGCATGGAGGGCGTTGGCGGTCATGGTGGACTCGTCAAAGGGCTGCATCAGCCCGGATCACAAACGCCGCAAGCGCGGCAGCGAGGCCCAAAGTATCGCTCAGCCACAACAATAACTGTAGTTCAACTACATATGGTTATCCCGCAAAAACACGCAAGCTGTTGATTTTCAATGAATCAATCGAGTTACTTCGATGTTTTCCCTGTTGTTCAAACCAGGGATCGGAATGTATATTGTCTACATCCGCAATGGCCCGTGCCCTGGCGGGCAGACCCCTGGACAGAGACAAGCGGCCCGGCCCAGCGGCTGGCTGCACAAAGGACAAGAACGTGGCGGACGTAAAGCTGCAAGGCGTGTGCAAGGCCTATGGCGAGACCCGGATCCTGCATGGCATCGACCTGGAGATCCGCGACGGCGAATTCATGGTGTTCGTCGGCCCCTCGGGCTGCGGCAAGTCGACCCTGCTGCGCACCATGCCGGCCTGGAGGACATCACCGGCGGCGAGATGCGCATCGGCGGCGTGCTCGTCAACGAGGTGCCGCCGGCCGAGCGCGGCATCGCAATGGTGTTCCAGTCCTATGCGCTCTACCCGCATATGAATCTGTACGACAACATGGCCTTCGGCCTGAAGCTGGCCAAGGTGCCGCCGGCCGAGATCGACGCCGCCGTGCGCCATGCGGCGCGCATCCTGCACATCGAGCATCTGCTGGAGCGCAAGCCCAAGGACTTGTCGGGCGGCCAGCGCCAGCGTGTCGCCATCGGCCGCGCCATCGTGCGCAAGCCCGAGGTCTTTCTGTTCGACGAGCCGCTGTCCAACCTGGACGCCGCCCTGCGCGTGCGCATGCGCTATGAATTCGCCAAGCTGCACGAGGACCTGAAGACCACCATGGTCTACGTCACCCACGACCAGGTGGAAGCGATGACGCTGGCGGACCGCATCGTGGTGCTGCAGGCCGGCCGCATCGAGCAGGTCGGCACGCCGCTGGAGCTCTACGAACACCCGGCCAATCTCTTCGTCGCCGGCTTCATCGGCAGCCCCAAGATGAACTTCATCGAGGCCGAACTGGCCGAGGGCTCGGCGCAGCAGGCGCTGCTGCGCCTGCGCGACGGCAGCTCGCTGAGCGCCTGCGTCGACGCCTCGCGCGCGCAGGTCGGCGACAAGCTGACGCTGGGCGTGCGGCCCGAGCACATCCGGCTCGGCGGCGAAGCCAACACGGTGCGCAGCAGCGTCAGCTTCGTCGAATGCCTCGGCAGCGCCACCTTTGCCTACTGCAGCTTCCCCGGCACCGACGAGCCGCTGACCTGCCAGTTCGAGGGGCGCAACGGCCACGACCGAGTGCGCAGCGGCGATGCGCTGCAACTGCACATTCCCGCCGAGGC
>JACDQM010000069.1 GCA_015657635.1 Roseateles sp. | reverse complement strand
CACCGAAGAATCGATCTCGACGCCGCGGTTGATCGGCCCCGGGTGCATCACGATGGCGTCGGGCTTGGCCAGCGCCAGCTTCTCGGGCGTGAGGCCGAAGTTCTTGAAGAACTCGCCGGCGCTGGGCAGCATCGCGCCGCTCATGCGCTCGTTCTGCAGGCGCAGCATGATGATGACGTCGGCATCGCGGATGCCTTCTTCCATGCTGTGGCAAACACGCACGCCCATTTCGCGCAGATCACCCGGCACCAGAGTCTTGGGGCCGACCGCGCGGATCTCGGGCACACCCAGGATGTTCAGCGCATGGATGTCCGAGCGGGCCACGCGCGAGTGCACGATGTCGCCGACGATGGCCACGGTCAGGTTGCGGAAGTCCTTCTTGTAGTGCCGGATCGTGTACATGTCGAGCAGGCCCTGCGTCGGGTGCGCATGGCGCCCGTCACCGGCGTTGACCACATGCACATGCGGCGCGCAGTGCTGCGCGATCAGGTAGGGCGCGCCGCTCTCGCTGTGGCGCACGACGAACATGTCGGCGTGCATCGCGCTGAGGTTGGCCACCGTGTCCAGCAGGGTCTCGCCCTTGGCGGTGCTGGAGCGGGCGATATCCAGATTGATCACATCGGCCGACAGGCGCTTGGCCGCGATCTCGAAGGTGGTGCGGGTGCGCGTGCTGTTCTCGAAGAACAGGTTGAACACCGACTTGCCGCGCAGCAGCGGCACCTTCTTGACCTCGCGGTCGTTGACCGACAGAAAGGTGCCGGCGGTATCCAGGATCTGGTGAATCACCGCCTGCGGCAGGCCTTCGATGGAGAGCAAGTGCACAAGCTCGCCATGCTTGTTCAGCTGGGGATTTCGTTTCGACAACATCTTCTGGTTCCCTTCGCTCACTTCACATCGAAGCTGAAGCGGCCGGCCTCGTCGCGCGCCAGGCGCAGCTTGTGCTCGACGCCCAGCGCCACGCGCGCGGCCGAGAAGGCCGGCTCGATCGGCAGCTGGCGTCCGCCGCGGTCCACCAGCACCGCCAGCTGCACGCTGGCCGGGCGGCCGAAGTCGAACAGCTCGTTGATCACCGCGCGCGTGGTGCGGCCGGTGTAGAGCACGTCGTCGATCAGCAGAATGTGGCGGCCCTCGACTTCGAAAGGCAGCTTGGTGTGGTCGGCGCTGGCGCTCATGCCCTTGGAGCCGAAGTCGTCGCGGTGCAGCGAGCTGGAGATCACGCCAGCCTCGCCAGCCAGGCCCAGATCGCGCTGCAGGCGCTCGGCCAGCCAGGCGCCGCCCGACCAGATGCCCACCAGCACGGTGTCCTTGCCCATCAGGCGCTGCGCGCCCTTGAGCAGGTCGAGGTACAGCGCCTCGGCGTCGAGAAGTAAGGTGCTCATGCTTGTTGTTCCCGCAAGAATTGTTCAAGTATCAAGGCCGCCGAGACCGCGTCCACATCGCGCGCGCCACGGCTCTCGGCCTCGACGCTGGTGTAGCGCTCGTCGACCTCGAACACCGGCAAGCGCAGGCGGCTCTTGAGCTGGCGGCCGAAGCGGCGCGCGCGCTGGGTGATCTCATGCTCGGCGCCATCGGGGTGGAAGGGCACGCCGATCACCAGCGCATCGGGCTGCCATTCGCGCACCAGCTTCTCGATCGCCACAAAGCGCGCCTCGCCTTCGACGGCGATGCTCTTCAGCGGCTCAGCCGCACCGCTGAAGCGGCTGCCCGTGGCGACGCCGACGCGCTTGATGCCAAAGTCGAAAGCAAGAAAGGACTGGGGCGCCTGGCTGGCGATGGAAGCAGGGGCCGCGCTCATGCGTGGCCGGCGTCCTGGCTCAGCATGCGAGGGTCGATGCCCAGCAGCGCCAGCGCCTTCTCATAGCGCTGCTCGACCGGGGTATCGAAGATGATGCCCGGCTCGGCATCCACCGTCAGCCAGCCGTTGCGGCCGATCTCTTCTTCCAGCTGGCCGGCGGCCCAGCCGGCGTAGCCCAGAGTCACCAGCACCCGCTTGGGGCCGGCGCCGTTGGACAGCGCCTCCAGTACATCACGGCTGGTGGTCATCTCCAGGCCGCCCGGCACCGCCAGCGTGGCGTTGTAATGCTGGCCTTCGGCATCCAGCGGCTCGTGCAGCACAAAGCCACGCTCGGTCTGCACCGGTCCGCCGTAGAACACCGGGCGCGCCGCCAGCTCGTCGTCCGGCAGGCTCAGCTCGACCTTCTGGAACAGATTGCCCAGCGTCAGCGAGATCGGCTTGTTGATCACCAGGCCCAGCGCGCCCTTGTCGTTGTGCTCGCACAGATAGATCACGGCCCCCGAGAACGCGTCGTCTGCCATGCCCGGCATGGCGATCAGGAACTGGTTGGAGAGGGCCATCTGGTGCTTGAGCATGCAGGCATTTTATTCGTCGGCGAAACTGCCGCGATGGACAAGCCAATTCGAGTGGCGCTGGTCTGGTTCCGGCGCGATCTGCGCGTCGACGATCAGGCCGCGCTCTACCATGCCCTGAAGCACGCCCGCGAGGTGCACTGCGCCTTCATCCTGGACGAAGAAATCCTGGCTGCGCTGCCGCGCCGCGACCGCCGGGTCGAGTTCATCCTGCAGGCGCTGCAGCAGCTGGACGCGCAGCTGCAGGCGCTGGGCGGCGCCTTGATCGTGCGCCATGGCCGCGCCACCGAGCTGCTGCCGGAGCTGGCGGCCGAACTGGGCGCCGATGCGGTCTACATCAACCACGACGACGAGCCGCAAGCGCTGGCGCGCGATGCGGCCGTGGCGCGCGGCCTGGCCAGCTTCGGCTGCGCACTGCACAGCTTCAAGGACCATGTGGTGTTCGAGCGCAGCGAGCTGCTGACCGGCGGTGGCAAGCCTTACACCGTGTTCACGCCCTACAAGAACGCCTGGCTGAAGAAGGTCGATGCTTTCTACCTGCGCGCCTATCCGGTACGCCGCCATGCGGCGCATGTGCTGAAGCCCAGCGACCTGGCCCGCGGCGTGCCCTCGCTGGCCGAGATCGGCTTCGAGCCGGCCGGGCTGGATGCCCATCTGCGGGCCGAGCAGGCCGAGCCCATGCTGGCCGACTTTCTGGACCGCATCGACCGCTACGACCAGACGCGCGACTTCCCGGCCATCAAGGGCCCCAGCTATCTGAGCGTGCACCTGCGCTTCGGCACGCTGTCGATACGCCGGCTGGCGAGCGAGGCCTGGCAGCGCATGCAGGCCGGTGACCATGGCGCCGAGATCTGGCTGTCCGAGCTGATCTGGCGCGACTTCTACCACCAGGTGATGCATCACCGCCCGCGCGCGATGACGCATGCCTTCAAGCCCGAGTACGACGCCATCCGCTGGGACAGCGGCCCCGAGGCCGACGCCTTATTCCAGGCCTGGTGCGAGGGCCGTACCGGTTATCCGCTGGTGGACGCCGCGATGCATCAGCTCAATCAGAGCGGCTATATGCACAACCGCCTGCGCATGGTGACGGCCAGCTTTCTGGTCAAGGATCTGGGCATCGACTGGCGCCGCGGCGAAGCCTATTTCGCCGAGAAACTGCTGGACTTCGACCTGGCGGCCAATAACGGCGGCTGGCAATGGGCTGCATCAAGCGGGTGCGATGCGCAGCCCTACTTCCGCATCTTCAACCCGATCACGCAGAGCCAGAAGTTCGACGCCGAGGGTCGCTTCATCAAGCGCTACCTGCCGCAGCTCGCCGGCCTGGACGCCAAGTCCATCCACGCCCCTTGGGAAGCCGCACCGGCCCTGCTGCAGGCCGCGGGCGTGTCGCTGGGCCGCGACTACCCGGCGCCAATCGTCTCGCACCCGCTGGCACGCGAGCGCACGCTGGCGCGCTATGCGGTGGTGAAGACAGCGACCGGCTGAGTCACCTCATGCCCAGGGTGGCGCGGGGCAGCGATGGGCCGGAACTGTTTGGTCCCGGCGCATCGGGATCAGTGCGGCGCGCTTGCGCAGCGGCAGCTGACATCGTCACGAACGCAGCTTGCTCGCAATCAGGTCGGCATGGCGCTCGGCCCAGCGCAGCAGGCCCTCCTCGCGGCCCTCGAACATGCGGGCCAGGAAGGCCAGCGTCAATTCCTTGGTGGCGGTCTTGACGCGCGGATTCAGCACCGCGCCGCCGGTGCCGGCGCGGTCGGTGAAGATGCTGTGCGAGCCGCCGGCAAACACCACCAGTTCCTTGGCGCTGCTGCCAGTGGCCTCGTACAGGGCCACGCGGTCCTTGGCTTCGGAGTAGAAGCCCGGGATGCGGATGATGTCCTCGGTGGCGGTGATGTGCAGTGTCGGGATGCTGACCGGCTTCAGGATCGCAGCGCTATCGCCCCGGCCGTGGAAAGGCGGCGCCGAGATCAGGATGGCCGCCTTGATGCGCGGGTCGCGCAGATCCATCAGCGCACCGTCCTGGCCGCTGCGCGCCACGCGCGCGCCGGCCAGCAGCAAGGTGGTGTTGGCGCCATAAGAGTGGCCGGCCGCGACGATGCGGTCGGCATCGATGCGCATGCCGCGTTCACTTGCCAGCAACTGGTCCAGCGCGAAACGCACATCCAGCACGCGCGCCTCGGCTTCGCGCTCCTGGGCAGCATCCTGCAGCCGAGAGACCAGGCCAAAGGGATTGCCCATCCAGACCTGCCGGTCGCTGCCCACATGCTGCACATGCAAGCTGGCGTAACCCTGGCTGGCCCAGTACTGGCCCAGATAGCTGTAGCCGCGGCGCGAGCCGCCCAGGCCGTGCGAGAACACCACCAGCGGCACCTTGGCGCCTGCCGCCGCGCGGGCCGGCCAGTACAGACGCATCGGCACATCGCGCTGTCGGCCGGCATCGCGCAGATCCAGGTCGTGGGCCTCGAAGCCTGCCGCGCCGGCCTGCGTGTCCACCTCGCGCGATTCGCCCGCCAGCGCCAGCGCGGTGTCGGCCTGCACAGGCAGCAGCGGCCACGCCAGGGCCACGGCGGCGAGCCAGCGACTCAGGGAACGCGAAAGGGTCGGCATAGGGCAACTCCTGCAGAGGAGTCGCGAGCTTAAAGGGTTTCTACCGAGTCTGCCGGTCGTCACCCCAGAGGGCTCAGAACAGCTCCATCGCGCTGGTCTGCGCGTGCTCCTCGATCAGGCCCTGGGCGAGCAGCTGGGCATGGCTCTGCACCTGATCGCGCCCGGCCCCCTTGGCGTGATAGACCGCCCGGTCTGCGCGCTCGAAGGCGCTGGCTGGTGTGTCGCCGCCGCGCACACGGGTGAAGCCGATGCTGATCGTGATACGGCCAGCCTGCGGGAACACATACTGGCGCGTGTTGTGGCGCAGGCGCTCGAACGCCTGCAGCGCCGACGCCTCATCCTGGCAGCGCATCAGCACGACGAATTCCTCGCCGCCGAAGCGGTACAGCAGGTCATGGAATCGAAAACTGCTGCGCATCAGGCGCGACAGCAGCAACAGCACCTCATCGCCGATGAGGTGGCCGAAGCTGTCGTTGACGCGCTTGAAGTGGTCGATATCGATCACGCCCAGCCAGTAGCCGGCATCGCGGACTTCATGCCGCCGCTCGGTCACCGACTGTGCCGCAGGGTCGCGCTGCACCAGATCGCCCACAGCCTTGAGAAAGCTCTCGTCGAAGGTCTTGCGATTCAGCAGGCCCGTCAGCGTGTCGCGCTCGCTGTAATCGAGCAAGCCGAGAAAGTTGTGATAAATCTTCAGGATGCTGCCGACGGTGCGCTGTGCCGCCGCTTCCAGCTTGGCCGGCGAGGCGATTTCGAGCACGCCCACCACTTCACGCTCAGTGGCGATCGGGAACAGCGTGATCCAGTGATCGCCTTCGTGGCGATCCATCACGACCCGGCCGCGCATGCATTCCAGCCGTTCGGGCTCTGAAGCAGCGACAGGCAGGTGGCTTTGATCGAAGGACAGCGGGTCTGCAGTCGCCACCGCATCAGCCAGTTTCAGGCGAGCCCGGGTCAGCCAGTGCTCCTGTCCAGCCTCTCCGACCAGCCGATAGATGGCGACCGACAGCGGTTCCAGCAGGTCTCGCAGGACTGAAACCAGCGTGACGTCCATCACGTCACGGTCCCTGAAACCCGTCAGCTCAGCCAGATGATCAACGACTTCCGACATTGTTCCCACCCTGCGCGGACTGCGGCCTGAGCGCGTCCATCGTCAATATTGAAGGGTCGAACTGCCAGACCCACCCAGCCTATAGCGCCCCCAGCGTGGATGTGGAAGCGGCCGAAGTGTACTTGCCAATCAGACTCAGGAGCAGGTCTTCGTCATAGGGCTTGCCCAGGTAGTGATCGACCCCCAATTCCTGCGCATAGTCACGGTGCTTCTGCGCAATCCGCGAGGTGATCATGATCACCGGCAGCGGTGCCAGCCGAGCATCGGCGCGCATATTGCGGACCAGATCGAAGCCGTCCATGCGCGGCATCTCGATGTCGGAAAGCACCACGTCCGGCAGCTCGTCGGCGCCCAGCTTCTCCATCGCGTCGAGGCCGTCCTTGGCCAGTTCGACGCGATAGCCCTCCCGCTCCAGCAGGCGCTGCGTGACACGCCGCACCGTCAACGAGTCATCGACCACCAGCACCAGCGGCGCCAGCACCTCTGGAGCCTCCTCGGCGCTGACCGCTTCCTCAGTCCCATGCTGGGCATGCATCTGCGCAGCCGCGCCGTACCAGTGTGCCAGGGCCACCGGGTTGTAGATCAGCGCCACATCGCCGGAAGCCAGCAGGCTGATGCCGGCAAGTCCGGGCACCCCGCTGAGCTGCGGCCCGAGGTTCTTGACCACCACTTCCTGGTTGCCCAGCACCTCGTCCACATGCACGGCCAGACGTTGCTGCGCACTGCGGATCAGCACCACCGGCAGATTGCGCCCCAGCAGCATGCCGCGGCCACTATGCCGCAACAGCCCGCCCAGCCAATAGAAGGGCACGGACGAGTCACCGACCTGCAGCTGCCCGCTGGCATAAGCCTGCTCGACCTGCTCCAACGGCATGCGCTGCACCGATTCCATCAGGCTGGCCGGCACGGCCACCGAGGCGTCGCCGTAACGCAGCTGCACGATCTGCGTCAGTGCTGTGGTCAGCGGCACGTGCAGCTCGAAGCGCGCGCCCTGGCCGGCGACAGACTCGATGCTCACGAAGCCACCCAGCGTGTCGACCTCCGAGCGCACCACGTCCATGCCGACGCCGCGTCCCGCCAGCTCGGTCACCTGGCTGGCGGTCGAAAAGCCCGGCGTGAAGACCAGTTCCATCAACTCGCGTTCGCTCAGCGGCGCGCCCTGCGCCACCAGGCCCAGCTTCTCGCCGCGCTCGCGGATGGCGACCAGATTCAAGCCTGCGCCGTCATCGGCGAAGGTCAGCACGATTTCGTTGCCTTCCTGCGCCAGCTGCAGCTTGATCGTGCCCTGCGGCGACTTGCCGGCAGCCTGACGCGCTTCCGGCGCCTCGATGCCGTGGCTGACGCTGTTGCGCAGCACGTGCTCGAACGCACCCGTCAGACGCTCCAGCACGCTGCGGTCCATGTCGATATGGCCGCCGACAATCTCCAGCTGCACCTGCTTGCCGGCATCGCGCGCGGCCTGGCGCACCACACGGTGCAGCCGCTCGGCCAGGCTGTCGAATTCGACCATGCGGGTGCGCAGCAGGTCGTCCTGCAGCTCGCGCGTCAGGCGCGACTGCGCCGCCAGCTCGTCTTCACCGAGCTGCACATTGCGCTGCAAGGAGCGCTGCACCGTGGCCACGTCGCCGACCGACTCGGCCAGCATGCGCGTCAACTCCTGGAAGCGCGTGAACCGGTCGAACTCCAGCGGATCGAAGTCACGTCCGGCCTGCTTGGCCGCATCCTGGCTAGCGCCCATCTGCGCTTCAGCCTGCAGCTCCAGCTCGCGCATCTGGGTGCGCAGTCGCTCCAGGTTGTCGTCCAGATCGATCAGCGCGCTCTTCATCTGCGAGAGCTCGGATTCCAGCCGCGAGCGGCGGATCGACACCTCGCCGGCCTGCGAGGCCATGCGTTCGATCAAGGCCCCGCGCACGCGCACCAGCGCCTGCGACGCGACCACGCTGCCGCTGTCTTCGCCGCCACCCTCAGGCTCGGCGCCTTGCATGAAGCGCGACCAGTCAATCTGCGCGCCTTGGGGTACGGCGGGCGGCGCTTCAGCCGCAAGCAAGTCGACGTCCGGCGAGCCGGGCTCGACCAGCGTCGCCGCCTCAGACTCAGGCAAGGGCGCGAACGCAGGTTCCGCTGCGGGCACATCCAGGGTCTCAAGCAATGGCGCGGGCACGGACGCCGCGGCAGGCACTGCCGGCAGTTCGAAGACGGGCTCCGGCATGGCCTCGACAGCCACCGCCGGAGCGGCCATCAAACTGCGGCGCAGTTCGTCGAAGCCATGTTCCAGTGCATCGGCCGCGGCCTGCAGCTGCTGCACATCGCCGGCTGCCGGACTGTCCTGACGCAACAGGTCCTCGACGGCTGATTCCAGCACATGGGCCTGCTCGCCCAGACGCATCGCACCACTCAGGCGTGCGCCACCCTTGAAGGTGTGCAGCGCGCGCATGGTGGCCGCAGCACGGCCGCGGTCCTGCGGCTGCGCAGCCCAGTCACGCAGGCTGGCGTGCAGCTGATCCAGCAGATCGCTCGCTTCCTGTTCAAAAATCGGAAACAGCTCGGCGTCGATCTGATCCGGCTGGCCGGTGATGAAGTCGGCATCGTCCGCTGCTTCAGCCGCGATCAGCTGCTCCAAGCCCAAGGGGCCGCTATCTAGGATCTCGGGGGCAGGCTGCGGCACATAGGCCTGCAGACGCTCCACCAAGCTGACATCGACCGGCTTCAGGAAGCCGGCGGCAAACTGATGCAGCAAGCGGCGCAATTCATCGGCCGAGTCAACAAAGAGCTGCGCCTCGTCGCTGCTGTAGCCGCCGGCGCGCTGCGCGCGTTCCAACGCATGCTCGAGCGCGCGCGCCAAAGCCGACAAGTCCTCATAGCCGACGGTGGCGGCATTGCCGGCCAAGGCATGGGCCTGCACCTCGCAGCTTGCCGGCACCGGAACGCTCAGTTCCAGCGCCCATTCAGCCAGGCTGGTGCTGAGGCGACGCGACAGCTCATCGGCCTCATTGAGGAAGATGTTGAAGAGGGTGATGCTGATGCGCAGCGGCCCGATGACCTTGACATCTTCCTCGCTCTCGTCCGGCGCGAGCTCAGGCTCGGCCAGGCGTTCCGCCGTGGTGTCGGACACCAGCGTCAAGGCGGGCAGCGCGCTGATCGGCGGCTCCACCGGCGCCAACTCGGCTTCGATGAGCGGCTCGTCAACCGGTGACGGCTCGACCAGTTCGCCCAGGTCCAGATGCAGCTCGAAGCTGGGCAGTTCCGCATCGCTCAGCGGCGCAGCCACGTCCTGTGCCGGCGTCGCTGGCGTCGCCAGCAGATCGAAGGCCGGCTCCAGCGCCATCATCTCGGTCGGCTCATGCGCTGCGTCCAGGGACTCAGCCGCGAGCGAGGCATCCAACTCCAGCTCAGCGACCAGCTCGGGTACGGACTCGGGGACATCCGGCAGCGCGGCCGCTGCCTCAAGCACCTCGGGCAATTCAGCCAGCGGCAGTTCAGACTCAGGGACGAGCGGCGTCTCGCTGGCGGGCTCGCTCTCGACCGCGACCAACTGCGTCGGCGCCGGCCAATCCAGCGGCAGCAAGCGGCCTTCCAGACGCAATGCATCGGCGCTGTGGCGCAGCCCATCGGGGTTGTGCGGGCTGCTCTCACGCGCCAGGATGATGTGACGCCAGTCGGCCAGATAGTCCAGGGCTTCGGCCGTGAAGGCCAGCAGTGCCGGGTCAGCTCCGGCTTGTTCGCCCAGACGGGCGTTGTAGAGCTGTTCGCAGGCCCAGGCGCCCTCGCCGAAGGCGTTCAGCCCGACCATGCGCGAGCTGCCCTTGAGCGTGTGGAAGGCACGCCTGACATCGGTCATCGCGGACAGGTCCTGAGGATCACGCTCCAGCGCCACCAAGCCGGCACGCGCGGCAGCCAGCACCTCCTCGGCTTCCTCCAAGAAGATGCCCAGCATCTCTTCGTCGATATCAGCGGGCACCGAGGGCGCGATCGGCGCGGCCACGTACGCAGGCTCAGGCGCAGGCGCGCGCGCCTCGATGAAGTCCTGCAGCGATTGCGTCGCCTGGGACAAGGCCTCAGGCTCGGCCGGCGCGCTCTCCAGCAGGCGCTGGGCCGATTGCGCGGCCTGCGCCAGCCCGGTCTCGTCAGCCGCACGGGCCTCCAGCGACAAGCGTTCCAGGTCACGAGCCAGCTCGCCCGCATCGCGCTCGCCATCGGCGGCGGCCTGCACCGCCGCCTGCATCTGATGCGTGAGGCTGGGCTCATCCAGATCACCCAGGCGGCTGCTCGGCGCCGGCACCTGGGTGGCACCGCTGCGGCGGCCCATCAAGGCGTCCAGACGGCCGGTCTCGTTGTCAAAGCGGAACATGCGCTTGGCCAGCGCGGGCTGGACGCTGAGCATGTCGATCATGAAGCCCATCGCGCCCAGGTTGTTGGCCAGGCGCTCGAACAGCTCGCGCGGCCCTTCGCGCTCGGGGTCCACCTCGGTGTTGGCGAGGCGGTCCACCTCGTCGCGCATGCGCAGGCTGGCCAGCGCGGCCTGGTCCAGGCCCAGCACGGACAGCACGCCGCGCATGGCCTGCAACTGGCCCGGCACCGGAATCAGCAGTTCGCGCTTGTCGGGCTCGCGGAAATAGAGGTCGACCTGGCGCTCGATCTCGGACAGGCTGGCGCGCAGCTCATGCACCACGCTGCCCAGCGTCTGCCGGTCGGAGACGCGGCGATACAGCTCCTCCATCCAGTCGTCCAGCGGCTTGGGCGGCTCGCCGTGCGCCACGGATTCGACGCGGCGCGCCAGTTCGCGCACGCGCTCGGCCTGTTCTGGTTTGTCGAAGGCGGCATCGTCCAGCGCAGCCTCGACGTAGAGCAGGCACGTCGCCACTTCCATCGCCAGATCAGGCTTGGGCGGCCGGTTCGAGCGCAGTGTCGCCACGACGGCGCGCTGCAGGGTCTCGCCCAGCACCTCGCCGCTGGGGAACAAGCGGCCCAGCGATTCGGCCACCCCGGCAAACTGCTCGTCCAGCCCGGCCATGCGGGCGGTCTCGCCCTCGGCGGCGGCCGACCAGCTGTCCTTGGCCAGGCCGACGCGGCGCCGCGCCTGCGCCACCCAGCTCGGGTCGATGCGGCCGAGCGACTGGTCTTCATAGTCGCCGGCGCTTTCATCACCGAGGTGATAGACCTCGCGCACCGCAGCCAGGCGCGGCGCATCAGCGCCGGCACGGCTTTGCGCACAGAAGAACAGCAGGTCTTGAGCGAGGCGCTGCGAAGTGCCGGCATCGCCACCGGCGCGCAGCTGCGCCAGCAGGCGCGAGCCCAGGCGCTTCACATAGAGATCCTGATTCAGCAGGCCGAGTGCCTGGGCCTGGAACTGAGCGGCAGCCAGCTGCCACAGCGTGCGGGCCTGCGGCTGCGCCAGACCGGCGGCCAAGCCGGCACACAGGTCGCTGAGGCCGGCGGCATATTCAGGCCGCGGGCCGCGCATCTGCCTCAGCAGCAGTGCCTCAAAGGCAGCGCGGGCAGCGCTTGGCGCCAGCGGCTGCACCGCCGGCTCAGCCGGCAGTTCGCGCCAGGCAAACTCCTGGCTCCACAGATCGGCCGGATGGATGCGCTCGGCATCATTGAGCTGCTGCAACTCACGGTAAGGCGCGAACAGCGCCAGGCTGGACGTCTTGCTGCCGGCCAGCAGCCGGGCGATATAGGCCAGCAGTGCGAAGTCGGCACGCTCGATGGTCTCGACCGCCGGCAGATCCACACTCAGCGGCTGACGTGCCAGCCGGGCGACGGCCGCCTCAGCCGCGCGCAGCACGGTGGCACCGCCGGACAGGCCGACCAGGGCCACCACGCCCGCGACTTGGTGCAACTGCGCGGCCGCACCCAGCAGGGCCTGGCTGGGCTGCACTTCGCCGCCCAGACTGCCCAGCCGGCTGTCGCCGTCGCGCAGGAAGCGCCTCAAGGTCTTGTGCACCGACTCCAGCGAGCGGCGCAGTTCCTCCTGCACCCAGGCCAGCGGACTGAGGTCGGCGGGAAACTCGGAATCGCGCGGCAGGTCCATGTGCCTTCCTGTTCGTCTGTGTTCGCGGCTCAGCCGACCTTGAATCGGGCCACCGATTGGCGCAGGGCCTCGGCGGAGCGCGACAACTCATGCACCATCTGCGCGGTGGAGCGTGTGCCCTCCGACGTCTGCTCGGTCACCGCAAAGATGTGCTGGATATTCGATGCCACCTCGTTGGCAGACTCGGCTTCGCTGAGCGCCTGCGCCGAGATGCCGGCGATCAACTGGTCGAGCTGGCGCGAGACCCGGTCGATTTCCTCCAGCGCACTACCGGCCGCATCGGACAGCTTCGTGCCCTGCACCACACCGACCGTGGAACGCTCCATGGCGGCCACCGCGTCCTGCGTGTCGGTCTGAATGGTCTTGACCAGGGCCGCAATCCGGCGCGTCGCGTCGCCCGAACGTTCGGCCAGACGCTGCACCTCTTCCGCCACCACCGAGAAGCCGCGACCGGCCTCGCCGGCCGAGGCCGCCTGGATGGCGGCGTTCAGCGCCAGCACATTGGTCTGTTCGGTAATGTCGGAAATCAGCTCGGTGATCTCGCCGATCTCCTGCGAGCTTTCGCCCAGGCGCTTGATGCGCTTGGAGGTCTCCTGGATCGACTCGCGGATCTGCACCATGCCGCCGATATTGTTCTGCACTGCCTGACGGCCGGTTTCAGCGGCTTGACGCGACAGACGCGCCACATCGGCGGTGTGCTGGGCCTGGGCCGACACCTCGTTGATTCGTCCCGCCATCTGCAGCACGGCCTCGCCGGTGGCGCGGATCTCGTGCAGCTGCTCGGTCGATGCCGCCAGCAGCTCGGTCGAGGTCTGGTCGACCTGGCCGGTCGTGTCGGTCACGCGGTTGGCCGTGGTCTGCACCTGGCCCACCAGGGTGCGCAGCTCTTCCACCGTGTAGTTCACCGAGTCGGCAATCGCGCCGGTGATGTCCTCGGTCACGGTGGCCTGCTGCGTCAGGTCGCCTTCGGCCACCGCCTGCAGTTCGTTCATCAGACGCAGAATGGCGGCCTGGTTGGCGTCATTGACGCGCTTGGCCTCCTGCTCCTGGGCTTCAGCTTCGCGCTTTTGCGCCTCAGCCAGTGCCGCACGCTGGGCCTGGTCTGCCACATACAGGCGCAGGAACCCGATGGCGCCAATCGCCAGTGCCGCCAGCGAGGCTGCCATCAACAGGCCACGGATGGCGCCAATGCCACCGGAGGATTCAAGTCCGTCGGCCACCTGCTCCAGGCCTTTGCGCAGCGGTTCGCTATCAGCCAGGATGCTGGTCTGCGCTTCACGCGCCGACACCAGGCCTTGCAGGTTCGACAGGATGGCTGCCGCCTGCGAGCGGGTGTCCTCGAATTGCTTGAGCAGCAAGGTCAGACGCTCGCGCATCTGCGCGTCGCGCGCCGGCGGCAGGCGCAGATCGGCATTGCCCTTGAGCAGGCCTTCCGCGGTCTGCTTGAAGGTGTTCAAGTCCTTGCCCAGCAGGAACACTGCTTCGGGGCTGACGCCTTCCTGCGTGAGGAACTCGTTCGCGCTCTTGCCGATCCGTTGGGTCAGCATCACCAGCTGGCTGGCCGCCGCGATCTCGGCGGTCGCGTTGTTGTAGCTCAGCGCCTGGGCCGACACGGCCTCGGCGCTGTCCAGCAGTTCGGAGCTCTGCCGGTTGATGGTCTTCAGCGCCTGGCCGACCTGGGTCAGCACCTTCTCCTGCGCCAGCACCAGCTTGCCACTGGCGTCCGCCTTGTTGACCAGCGGCTCCACCACATCCAGCCCCTGCTGCACCGCATCGATGCCACTCGCGCCTTCGCGCAAGGACGGCACCAGACCGGTCAGCACGCCCATCGATTCGCGCAGTTCGGCGAAGGCACTCGCATTGCCCACCAGCGCCGACGACACCGACTTGGCCAAGCGCTGCGACTGCATCAAGGCCTGGCCCGTGGCGCGCACCTGGGCGGCACTGCGGTTGGCATCGAGCAGACTCAGGCTCACCGTGGCCACTGTGCCGAGCAGGCCCACCACCACCAGGCCGGTCAGCAGCCCCTGACTCGAAGCACCAGCGGGCTTGGCCACAGCGGTGGTGTCACTGTCAGCCACGGCGGTCGTGCTCGCGAACTGTCCAGTGCTTTCGGAGAAGCTGCCGCCCGCGAACTCGGTCGGATGCGCCTCGGCAATGATGGAGGATTCGGCACGCTCGGTGTCCAGTCCGGAGACGGTCGGCGCGGGCGCATGGTGCGGCGCACCAGCGTCATCCGCATCGCGCTTGCCCAGGTTCTTGATCTTGTCCAGGAAGCTCATCTCACCCTCGTGTAGCTAAGATTCGGCAAAGGCTTTAGGTCGCCTGCCTTCGATCAAATGACGATGCGCAGAAACTGCGGATGGCGCGCCAGCGCCTCGAGGTCCAGCACCTGCCAGACACGTCCTTCAGGATCGCGCAGCCGGTCGCCGGCAAAGCGCGGTCGCGCCATCGTTGCGCTGGCGGCTTCGGGCTGCAGCTGTTCGTCGCCGCGCAAGCCCAGCAGGCGATCCACCAGCAGCGCGCAGTTCACGTTCAGCTCGGGATTGAGCGCCACCAGGCGGGTCTGACCGCCGTCGACGCGCGGCGCCGTGCCGGGCTCACGCAGGCCGAGAAATCCGGCCAGATCCACCACCGTGTGCAGACCGCCGCGCAGATTGGCCACACCCAGCATCCAGGGCTGGCCGTAAGGCACGGGCTTGAGCGGCACCGGCGTGAAGATTTCGGAAGCCTGGCGCAGCGACAGCAGCAGCGGCACGCCGGCAGCCTCGACCGCCAGCCAGCTGGCCGTCTGCGGCTGTTCGCGCGCCGCCTGCATGCGCTGCGCGAGACGTTGCTGGAGTTCGCGCAGGGCTTGCTTGTTGCTCATGCCTGCACCTCGTGCAGCAAGGACGCCGGCTGCCCCGCCACGGGGACGGAAAGCCGGCGGCTGGCACGGCGGGCCGGCTGCAGAGCGGCCCGGCGCACGGCCCGCAAGTCCAGGTCGATGGTCAGCGGGCAGCTGGTCGCCATGTGATCAGCCCAGCGCCTTGATCTTGGCGAGCAGTTCGTCAGCCATGACCGGCTTGACGACATAGTCGCGCGCGCCCTGGCGCATGCCCCAGACCTTGTCGGTCTCCTGATTCTTGCTGGTGCACATGATGACCGGCACATCAGCGAAGCGCTCGTCGCGAGTAATCGAGCGGGTCAGCTGGAATCCGTTCTGGCCCGGCATCACCACATCCATCAGGATCAGATCGGGCTTCTCTTCGGCCAGGCGCTTCATCGCCTCCTCGCCGTTCTCGGCCGTGCGCACCGAATAGCCGCGCTTCACCAGGATCTCGCTGAGGTGATGCAACTCGGTCTTGGAATCGTCAACCAGCAGAATTTTTTGGATTGGCATCTCGTGCTCCTCGCGCCGCCTGTTGTTGTCGGGGCTTCCCTGGGTTCTTGATGACGACTGAGGTCAGCCGCCGCGCCGGTGCTGTTGTACCGCCTGCAGCAGCTGGTCCTTTGTAAAAGGTTTTGTCAGATAGTCCTGCGAACCGACCATGCGGCCACGCGCCTTGTCGAACAAGCCGTCCTTGGAGGACAGCATGATGACGGGCACCGAGGCGAAGACCGGATTGCGCTTGATGATGGCGCAGGTCTGGTAGCCATCCAGGCGCGGCATCAGGATGTCGCAGAACACCAGGTCGGGCTTGTAGTCGCTGAGCTTGGCCAGCGCATCGAAGCCGTCCTCGGCCAGCACGACTTCGTGGCCACCCTGCTTCAGGAAAATCTCGGCACTGCGACGGATGGTGTTGCTGTCGTCGATGACCAGCACCTTGGTCGACGCACCGGGTCCGGACGCCGAACCAGACGGAGCTTGCAAGTCCAAAACTCAACTCCTTCAGCACGGACAAAACGGGGCTGGGGGCTTGTTGCCCTCAGATCTGCACCATCTCGAAGTCTTCCTTGCGAGCACCGCACTCCGGGCAGGTCCAGTTCATGTCGACATCGGCCCAGCGGGTGCCCGGCGCAATACCGTGCTCCGGATCGCCAGTGGCTTCATCGTAGATCCAACCGCAGATCAGACACATCCAGGTACTACTCGCTTCGCTCACGGCGCTCCCGCATTGCTCACTACAATGGAAAAGATTGTAGCCAGCCCCCTATGGAGCCCCAGGGCCGAAGTAGGCACGGATGCAACAGCCAGTTTCTTGCTTAGCCAAAGCGGTGCTTAGTCACGCGAACGAGGCAATCCGGCCGGCCAGCCCAGCGCTTGCCAGTCGCGCCAACCCAACATGAGCACAGCCGACACCCCCAGCAACTCCGACCTACTCCTGGACGATCAGCAGGAGTCGCCCCCGCCCGCTTGCGTGCTGAGCTTCAACGCGAGCGACCCCACCGGCGCCGCGGCCTGGCTGGTGACGTGGCCACCATTGCCGCGATGGGTGCCCATGCCCTGCCGGTGGTCACCGCCATCGTGCTGCGCGACACTGCCGAAGTGTTCGACCAGCAGGTGCTGGACAGCGACATCGTCGTCGAGCAGGCCCGTACCATTCTGGAAGACATCACCATCACCGCATGGAAGGTCGGCTTCCTCGGCAGCGCCGAAGGCGTCAGCGCGGTGGCCGAGGTGCTGAGCGACTATCCGGACACGCCGCTGGTGTCCTATATGCCCGCCATCTCCTGGCTGGATGAGGAGCAGCAGCAGAGCTATCTGGACGCCTTCCGCGAACTGGTGCTGCCGCAGACCCATGTGCTGGTAGGCAACCACAAGACCCTGACCGACTTCCTGCTGCCCGACTGGGATGCCGACCGCCCCGCATCGCCGCGCGAACTGGCGGTGGCTGCCGCCGAGCATGGCACCGCCCATGTGCTGGTGACCGGCATCAGCCTGCCCAACCAGTTTGTCGACAACGTGCTGGCCAATGCCCAGGGCCCGATCACCGGCGAGAAGTTCGAGCGCTTCGAAACCAATTTCGTCGGCGCCGGTGACACCTTGTCGGCCGCGCTGGCAGCACTGCTGTCGGTCGGCGCCGAGGTGCATGACGCGGTGGCCGAGGCGCTGGCCTTTCTGGACCAGGCGCTGGATGCGGGCTTCCGCCCCGGCATGGGCAATGTGCTGCCGGACCGCTTCTTCTGGGCGCTGCCGCCTGGTGAAGAAGGCGAGCTCGAAGCCATGCCGAGCGTGCCCGGCATGGCCGGCCTTGAGCCGCCCGCCATCGAGGCTGAGTCTGAGTCGGAGCCCGAGCCGATCAGCCGCCCGCCGCGGCGCATGCACTGACTCACTGAACACACCCCCGACTTGCCTCCCATGAGCACCAATCAAGACCTGTTCGAGCGCTCGCAGCGCGTCATTCCCGGCGGCGTCAACTCGCCGGTGCGCGCCTTCCGCGCCGTCGGCGGCACACCCCGCTTTATCAAGAAGGGCGAAGGCGCCTACATCATCGACGCTGAAGGAAAGCGTTACATCGATTACATCGGCTCCTGGGGTCCGATGATCCTGGGCCACGGCCACCCGGCCGTTCTGGAGGCGGTGCTGAGTGCGGCGCGTGAGGGTTTCTCCTTCGGCGCGCCGACCGAGCGCGAGCTGGAACTGGCCGAGGAGATCCTCAAGCTCGTGCCCAGCATGGAGCAGGTGCGCCTGGTGTCTTCCGGCACCGAAGCGACGATGAGCGCGATCCGCCTGGCGCGCGGCGCCACCGGCCGCAGCAAGTTCATCAAGTTCGAGGGCTGCTACCACGGCCATACCGACGCGCTGCTGGTCAAGGCGGGTTCGGGTCTTGCCACCTTCGGCAACCCCACCAGCGCCGGCGTGCCGGCCGAGGTGGCACAGCACACCCTGGTGCTGGAGTACAACAACGTTGCTCAACTGGAAGAAGCCTTTGCGCTGCACGGCAAGGAGCTGGCCTGCGTGATCATCGAGCCGATCGCCGGCAATATGAACTTCGTGCGCGCCAGCCTGCCTTTCATGACGAAGCTGCGCGAGCTGTGCACGCAGTACGGTGCGCTGCTGGTGTTCGATGAGGTGATGACGGGCTTCCGGGTCGCTCTGGGCAGCGCCCAGGCCCACTACGCGCAGTTGATCCCCGGCTTCAAGCCCGATATGAGCGTGTTCGGCAAGGTCATCGGCGGCGGCATGCCACTGGCGGCCTTCGGCGCCAGCCGCGACATCATGGCCCATCTGGCACCGCTGGGCGGCGTCTATCAGGCCGGCACCTTGTCGGGCAACCCGGTCGCCACCGCCTGCGGCCTGGCGACGCTGCGCGAGATCCAGAAGCCCGGCTTCTTCGAGGCGCTGTCGGCCAAGACGCAGAAGCTGGTCGCCGGTCTGAAGGCCGTGGCCGATGCCAACGGCGTGCCCTTCAGTGTCGACAGCCAGGGCGGCATGTTCGGCTTCTTCCTGATGCCCGAGCTGCCGCAGAACTACACGACCGTGATGACGACCGACAAGGAGCGTTTCAATCGCTTCTTCCACGGCATGCTGGACGCGCGTCTACCTGGCACCGGCGCTGTACGAAGCCGGTTCGTCAGCGCAGCGCACAGCGACGCCCACATCGAGACGACGCTGGCCGCCGCCCGAGTCGCCTTGCGCTAACCCCTTTCTTGAGCTCGCGGCGGGCGCCCAGCTCCACCGCGGGCGCCGAGCACCCTATGCACATCCACATTCTTGGCATCTGCGGCACCTTCATGGGCGGCCTGGCTGCCCTCGCGCGCGAGGCTGGCCACAAAGTCACCGGCTGCGATGCCAATGTCTACCCGCCCATGTCCGACCAGCTCGAAGCGCTGGGGATCGAACTGATCCAGGGCTTCGGCGCCGAGCAGCTCGCGCTCAAGCCGGACCTGTTCGTGATCGGCAATGTCGTGACGCGCTCCAGCGAAGGCCGCTTCCCGCTGATGGAAGCCATCCTGGACGCCGGTCTGCCCTACACCAGCGGCCCGCAATGGCTGGCCGAGCACATCCTGCAGGGCCGCCATGTGCTGGCCGTCGCCGGCACGCATGGCAAGACGACCACCACCTCGATGCTGGCCTGGATCCTCGATCAGGCCGGCCTCGCACCGGGCTTCCTGGTCGGCGGCGTGCCGCTGAACTTCGGCATTTCGGCGCGGCTGGGACAGCCAGGCAGTCCCTTCGTTATTGAAGCGGATGAGTACGACACCGCCTTCTTCGACAAGCGCAGCAAGTTCGTGCATTACCGCCCGCGCACCGCGATCCTGAACAACCTCGAACACGACCACGCCGACATCTTCCCGGACCTGGCCGCGATCGAGACCCAGTTCCACCACCTGGTGCGCACCGTGCCGGCCAAGGGCCGCATCGTCGTCAATGCCCGCGAGGACGCGCTGCAGCGCGTGCTCTCGCGCGGCTGCTGGAGCGAGGTGCAGCGCTTCGGTGCCCGCAAGGAAGAACCCGGCGCACTGCGCTCGCGCGGCGAGCCGCAGGCCTTCGACGTGCTGCGCGGCGCGCTGAAAGTGGGCCGCGTCGAGTGGAGCCTGTCCGGCGAGCACAACCAGCTCAACGCACTGGCCTCGATCGCCGCTGCCGAGCATCTGGGCGTGGCGCCCGAGGCCGCCTGCACGGCGCTGGGCAGCTTCCAGAATGTGCGCCGCCGGCTGGAGCTGCGCGGCGAGGCCGCTGGCGTCAAGGTCTACGACGACTTCGCCCACCACCCGACGGCGATGCGCACCACGGTCAACGGCCTGCGCCGCCGCATCGCACCGGCCGAGCGCATCCTGGCCGTGTTCGAGCCGCGCTCCAACACCATGAAGCTGGGCACGATGAAGGCCCAGCTGCCCTGGGCGCTTGAGGAAGCCGACCTCTCCTTCTGCAACCAGGCCGGCCTGGCCTGGGACGCCAAGGAAGCGCTGATTCCGATGGGCGCGCAGGCTCAGGTCTGCGACGGCGTGGACGCACTGGTGGCAGCCGTGCTCAAGGCCGCCAAACCGGGCGACCATGTGCTGTGCATGAGCAATGGCGGTTTTGGCGGCATCCACTCCCAGCTGCTGGAAGCGCTCGCCGCGCGGGGCTGAGCGCGCCCAGCCGCTACCATGCGGCTGGCCCCAGCGCGCTGCGACTCCGGATCTTGCCGCCTCGGGTCCTCACAGCATCCGCAACAACCGCGACTGCCGAACATGCCGCCACTTCACGAACCCCACCGCCCGGCCCTGCGCGACAAAAGCTTCCTGCTGATGCTGGCCCTGGTCACACTGGCCTTCGGCTGGATCCTGTGGCCTTTCTACGGTGCGGTGCTATGGGGCACGGCCACCGCCATCGTCTTCAAGCCGCTGCACCGCCAGCTGCTGCGGCGCTTTCGCCAGCGCGCCAACTTGGCCGCGCTCGCCACGGTGCTGGTGATCCTGCTGCTGGTGATGCTGCCGCTGGCAGTGGTGAGCGTGTCGTTGACACAAGAAGCGGCAGCGCTGTTCGGCATGATCAAGTCAGGTGAGTTCAGTCTGACGCAGTATCTGCAGCAGATCTATGCGGTGCTGCCCAGCTGGATGCTGCAGATCCTGGATCGCCTGGGCGTCGCCGATCCCGCGCTGCTGCAGCAGCGCCTGGCCGGCACGCTGAGCCAGCTTGGCCAGGCGGTGGCCGGCAAGGCCCTCGGCATCGGGCAGGACACCTTCGATGTGGTGGTGGGCTTCTTCGTGATGCTCTACCTGCTGTTCTTCCTGCTGCGTGACGGCGATCGGCTCTCGACCTTGCTGCGCAATGCGCTGCCCATGCCCGAGGCCTACAAGACCAGCTGGGCGAGAAGTTCCGCGCCGTGATCCGCGCGACGGTCAAGGGCAATATCGCCGTGGCGGCGCTGCAAGGTGCGCTCGGCGGCGTGGCCTTCTGGGTGCTGGATGTGCATGCGCCGGTGCTGTGGGCCGTGGTGATGGCCTTTCTTTCGCTGCTGCCGGCGGTGGGGGCCGGCCTGATCTGGCTGCCGCTGGCGCTGTACCTGCTGGCCACCGGCGACATTGGCGCCGGCCTGGGCCTGATCGCCTATGGCGTGCTGGTGATCGGCCTGGTGGACAACCTGCTGCGTCCCCTGCTGGTGGGCAAGGACATCAAGATGCCGGATTACCTGGTGCTGATCTCCACGCTGGGCGGCATGGCGGTGTTCGGCATCAACGGCTTCGTGGTCGGTCCGCTGATTGCCGCCATGTTCATCGCCGTGTGGGACATCGTCGCCAGCGAGCGCTTGCCTGGCACCAAGCCGCCGCCAGCCGATGAGTGACAGCGGGCGGCCCTGACAGCAGCAGGCTGACGCGTTTCATCCACGGCAGCAGCCACGCAGGCGCAACTGGCACGGCGAGTGAATCTGCCCGCACGTAGCACCGCGCACCGGATCATGCCGGCCGGTGTTCGGCGCGCAACTCGCTGAGTGCCTGCGCAATCACCGACTTCGCCGCGCTCAGCGCCAGCACCGCCATCACGCAGGCGACCGCCAAGTCCGGCAGGGCGCTGCCGGTGCCGAACACCCCGAGGGCCGCCAGCATCACCGCCACATTGCCGATGGCGTCGTTACGGCTGCACAGCCAGACCGAGCGCATATTGGCATCGCCTTCGCGCCAGGCGAACAGCATCCAGGCCACCGAGACATTGGCCACCAGCGCGATGGCGCCGACGATGCCCATCGTGGTCGGCTCCGGCACCACGCCTTCGGCCGCACTCCAGACCGCTCGGGCCAACACGAAGAGCCCCAGTGCACCCATCGACAAGCCCTTCAGCAACGCCGCCTTGGCACGCGCCTGAAGCGCCATGCCCAGCACGAAAAGCGACACGCCGTAGTTAGCGGCGTCGGCCATGAAATCGACCGCATCCGCCAGCAGGGCCACCGAGCCCGCCTGCAGCCCAGCCAGCAACTCGAGTCCGAACATGGCCGCATTGATGGCCAGCGCGGCCCAGAGCACGCGTCGGTAGCGTGGGCTGATGGGGCCTGTGCTGCTGGCACAGCCGTGCTCCTTGCAGGAACTGCTCATGAAATCTGCCCTTCTTTCGGTTCGTGCGACGATTGGAAACCCTGATGCCACTTCAGAGTCAAACGCTTTTTTCACGGGCCCGCGCTCTCGGGCACTCGATGGACGATCAGAGGAAATCACACGATGAAGATCGGCGAGCTCGCCCATGCCACGCAAACGCCGGTGGAGACCATCCGCTATTACGAACGCGAGCAGTTGCTGGCACCCGCGTCGCGCAGCGGGGGCAACTACCGGCTCTACGGGTCTGAGCATGTGCAGCGCCTGGGCTTTATCCGGCACTGCCGTTCACTGGACATGTCGCTGGCCGAGATCCGTGAGCTGCTGCGCTTCAAGGACGAGCCGCACGCGGCCTGCGCCGATGTCAATGCGCTGCTAGACCGCCACATCGACCATGTCGCCACGCGCATTCGTGAGCTCAAACAGCTGGAAAAACAGCTCCGGCAGCTGCGTGATTGCTGCGAGGGCGAGGCCGAGAGCGCGGCCTGCGGCATCCTCAGCGGCATCAGCCAGGCCGCCGCAGCAGCCCCTGCCGACAAGCGGCGGCCATCGCAGGGCCATGTCCACGGCGCACATGGGCAGGCCGGCGCAACGCGCGCCGCAAAATAGGCGCAAGCCATGAGAAAGGCCCCGCGCTCGCGCCGGGGCCTTTGGCTACAGAAGGTCTGGGCGGGATCAGCTGCGCTGCATCGTGGCCTTCAGGGCCTCGCTGAGCGTGCCCAGGCTCTCGGCCAGATGCGCGCGGGTCTCCACCGAGCGGCCGGCGCTCTTGCCCGCTGCCGAGCGCAACTCGGCTTGCAGCTGGGTGGCATGCAGGCGCAGCAGGCTCATGGCGTCCGGCGGCAGGGCCGCCGAGCCGCGCGTCAACAGCGACTGCAAACGCTTGACATGCTCGCGCTGCAGCGTGCGGCGCATGCGGTCAACCTCGGCACCCGATTTCAGCTCGCTCCAGATGGAGGACTGCAGCGTGCCGTAGACCTCGGCCAGCGAGATCAGGCCGCGGCGCTGCGCCGGATCGACATAGCTGGGCAGATCGAGCAGGCGCGTGGCCGTGCCCGGGCTCAACAGACGGTCCAACGCCACCAACTGCACGCGACCGACCGCAGCGGGGATGCTCAAGGGCACACCGCGCTCCCACTCGTTGTAGTCCAGCGTCAGCGCGCTGAGGAACTCGGGCTTGAACTTGAAGCTGCCGCTGCTGAACAGGCCGGCGGCCAGGAACTGCAGCGCCTCACGCTGCTCGGCCGGGTCCACCGGCTTGAAGGCCGGCCGGCCGGTCGTGCCGGGCAGGTCGCGCAGTGCATGCATGCCGCCGACATACTTGGCCGTGAGTTCCGAGATCGTGGCCAGCTGGCCGAAGCCTGCCAGCAGCGAACGGCGCGCGCGCAGCGGATCGTCGCCGGCCTGCGGCTTGCGGGCCTGCACCCGCTCCCACAGCTCCTGCGACAGCTTCAGGCGCTTCTTGTAATAGGCCAACGGCTTGTCGCCGAGGTCGAAGCGGTTGACCAGCGGATCCATGCCGTCATAGATGCCGCCCCCGCCCGCGTCCAGATCGTCGCCGTAGACCAGGGCCGGCTCGACGCTGCGGGCCGCGATCTTGGCCAGTTCGGCCTTCTCCTGCCCGGGCTCGACTGGCTTGTAGGCGTACTCGATGGCCCAGTAGTCATACGGCCCCAGCGACGAGCGGTGGTAGCCGCCCTGGCGCTCACCCTTCAGCGCGATATTGATGGGCACATACTCCATCACCGAGTTGGCGATGCTGTTGGCGTCGGTGAAGGCCTTGTCCGACAGCTGCTCCAGCTTCAGGGCGGTGGAGGCCTTGAAGTTGTGCTTCAGGCCCAGCGTGTGGCCCACCTCATGCATCATCGTGCCCTTGATGGTGGAGCGCACAAAGGCCTCGACCTCGGGGCTGTCCGGCGCCAGTTCCTCACGCGCTTCCAGCAGCTCCAGCGCGAACTCGGTCTCCATGGCACTCAGACGCGCATCGTCGCAGTAAGCAGCCTCGGCCTCGCCGCGCCAGGCGCCGGTCAGTTCGGCCAGGCGCTGCTCGCTGCTCTTGCCCAGATCCTCGACGCGCATGCGCCGAGCGCCGCGGCCGAAGGCATCGCTCAGCCCGATGTCGGCATCGATGATCTCGCCGCTGCGCGGATCGGCGCGGCTGGGGCCGATATTGAAGCCCACGTCGGCGCCCAGAAACCAGCGCACCGAGGCGTGGCCGGCGTCCATATTGTCCCAAGTGGCATCGTCGGGCTGCTGCTTGACCACCAGCGCGTTCTTGAAGCCGATCTTCTCGAAGGCCTTGTTCCACTCCAGCACCGCCTCTTCCACCACCGGGCGGTACTTGAGCGGGATGTTCTTGTCGAGCCAGAAGGTGATCGGCTTGACCGGCTCGGACAAGGCCGCCGTCGCATCCTTCTTCTCCAGGCGCCAGCGCTTCACATAGTGCACGCGCGGGTTGGCCTTCAGGTCGCCACCCAGGTCGGTGAAGGACTCGGTGAAATGGCCCAGGCGCGGATCGGCCTCGCGCGGCGTCATCGGCGTCTCGGGCAAGGCCGCGAAGCTGTAGACATAGTCGAGGAAGAAGCTGCGCGGATCGGGCACCGCTTGCGGCAGCTGCGCGGCCGGCATCGGCGTGGGCGTGAGCGGCGGCGCGGGAATGCGCGGCGTGGCGAAATGCAGGCGCGCCGTCAGCGTGGAGAGCTGGGCATCGGCGCGGCTGGCGGCAAAGCTTGAGTTGGCGCGGTCCAGCGCATAGGGCAGACGGAAGGCCGACTCCAGGCGCGTGGACATGCCGGGAATGTCGGCCAGCAGCAGGCTGGCATCCAGCAGGATGGACTTGCGGGTGGGGTGCTCGGCGCTGGCCTGGACACCGGCGGCCAGCAGGCTGGGCGAGAAGGCCTGCGTGATCGCGGTCTTGCTGCCCTGGTCGGCCACGGCGCGGAACTTCTCGTTCAGCGCCATCAGCTGCACCTGGCGCCCGACGCGGCGGAAGGTCGCCAGCCAGGCCGGCCCCATCTGGCTGGCGTAGAGGCCGCGCTCGCCAATCGAGTTGGCAAAGTTGACCGTGAACAGGAAGGGCTTGCCCAGCGCCGCAACCGGCACCTCGATCCAGGCCTTCTCATCCAGGCGCCAGATCGGAAACAGGCCCTCGCTGACCTTGGCGCCCTTGACCACTTCGTCGAAGGGCTTCAGCGCCGCAGGATCGGCCGGCGGGCGCGCGGGCGCCGCCGCGGCCGGGCCGTTCGTGCCGCCACCAGCAGCCGCCGGCGTGGCCGGCGGCGCGGGCTGGGCCAGCGTGGCGCCGGCGCTCAGGGCCAGCATCGCGGTGGTCAGCGCGTGGCGGCGCCAGGCACCGCCCGTCATCATCGGAGATTGAATGGGCATGGTGCCTTGCTCTTCTTTTTTGCTGCTGGGTGGACTCGATCAGCTGCGGCTCATCGTGGCGCGCAGCGCCTCGGTCAGCGTGCTCAGGCTCTCGGCCAGATGCGCGCGCGTCTCCACCGACTGGCCGCCCTTGGCCACCGCGGCACGCAGATCGCTCTGCAGCTGCGTCGCGTTGTAGCGCAGCAGGCTTTGCGCGTCAGCCGGCAGCGTCGGCGAGCCCTTGGTCAGCAGGGTCTGCAGGCGCTTCATGTGCTCGCGCTGCAGATTGCGGCGCAGGCGGTCGATCTCGCTGCCGCTCTTGAGCTCGCTCCAGACCGCGCCCTGCAGCGTGGCATAGACCTCGTTGAGCGAGATCATGCCCTTGCGCTGTTCGGGTGCCACGTAGGACGGCAGGTCCAGCAGGCGCGACGCGGTGCCGGTGCTCAGCATGCGGTCCAGTGCCACGCGCTGGATGCCGCCCACCACGGCCGGGATGCTCAGCGGCGTGCCACGCTCCCACTCGTTGTAGTCCAGCGTCAGCGAGGACAGCAGCTCCGGCTTGAAGCGAAAGCTGTCGGCGCTGAACAGGCCGCTGGCGATGAACTGCAGGGCCTCGCGCTGCTTGGCGGGCTCGACCGGGCGGAAGCTCGGACGGCCGGTGGTGCCAGGCAGGTCGCGCAGCGCATGCATGCCGCCGACGTACTTGCCAACCAGCTCGGCCGCACCGCCCAGCTGACGGAAGCCCGCCATGATCTGGCGGCGCTGACGCAGCGGGTCGTCGCCCAGTTGCGGCTTGCGCTCCTGCACACGGGCCCACAGTTCCTGCGACAGCTTCAGGCGCTTCTTGTAATAGGCCAGCGGGTCATCGCCCAGGTCGAAGCGATTGGCCAGCGGGTCCAGGCCGTCGTAGGGGCCGAAGCCACCAGCATCGGCGTCGTCGGCATAGGCCAGCTTGGGATCGGTGCTTTTGCCGGCGATGCGCGCCAGCTCGGCCTTCTCCTGGTCGGCCGGGATCGGCTTGTAGGCGTATTCGACCGCCCAATAGTCGTAGGCACCCAGCGTGGTCGGGTTGATCGAAGTCTTGGCCTCACCCTTCAGCGGCAGGTTGTAGGCGTTGTAGTCCATCACCGAGCCGGAGATGCTGTTGGCCTCGGTGAAGGCCTTGTCCTTCAGCTGCGCCTGCGTGACGGTGGTCGAGGCCTTGAAGTTGTGCTTGAAGCCCAGCGTGTGGCCGACTTCGTGCGCCACCGTGTCGCGGATCACCGAGAACACGAAGGCTTCAGCTTCCGGGCTGTCCGGGGCGAGGTCGCCACGGGCTTCCAGGATGTCCATCGCGAAGTGCATCTCGGCCGCAGCTTCCTGCGCATAGTTGCACTGCGCCACGCCCTTGCCGTCCTTCCAGCCCAGGCTCAGCTTGGCCAGACGCTGCTCGGCGCTCATGCCCACATCTTCGGCAATGAAGCGGCGCGAGCCGCGCGCGAACACATCGCTCATGCCGATGTCGGCATCGATGATCTCGCCGGTACGGGGATCGGTATGGCTGGGGCCGATGGCAAAGCCCACGTCGGCACCGACGAACCAGCGGATCGACGCGTGGCCGGCGTCCATATTGTCCCAATCGGCGTCGTCAGGCTGCTGCTTGGCAACCACGGCATTCTTGAAGCCGATCTTCTCGAAGGCCTTGTTCCACTCCACGATGCCGGCCTCGACGGCAGCGCGGTACTTGACGGGGATGTTCTTGTCCATCCAGTAGGTGATCGGCGTCACCGGCTCGGACAGGGCCGCCGCTGCATCCTTCTTCTCCAGGCGCCAGCGCTGCACATAGTGCACGCGCGGATTGGCCTTCATGTCACCGCCCAAATCCGAGAACGACTCCATGAAGTGGCCCAGGCGCGGATCTGCCAGGCGCGGTGCCATCGGCTGCTCGGGCAGGGCCAGGAAGCTGTAGACATAGTCCACGAACAGGCTGCGCGGATCCGGCGTGGCCTGCGGCGGCGTCGGCATGGGCACCGGCGACGGCATCATCGGCGGGGCTGGGATGCGCGGCGTGGCGAAGTGCATGCGGGCCGTCAGCGTCGACAACTTGGGCTCGGCGCGGGCGCGCTCGAACGAGGAGTTGGCGCGGTCCAGCGCGAACGGCAGGCGGTAGGCGTACTCCAGGCGGGTCGAATAGCCCGGGATGTCGGAGAACAGGAAGCCGGCATCGATCAGGATGGACTTGCGCTCCGGATGCTCGGCGCTGGCCACCGCACCGGAGCCCAGCAGGCTGGGCGAGAAGGCCTGGTCGATCGCAACCTTGCTGCCCTGGTCGGCCACGGCGCGGAACTTGGTGTTCAGCGCCATCAGCTGGACCTGCTTGCCGACCACGCGGAACTCGGCCATCCAGTCCTGGCCCATCTGGCTGGCATACAGGCCGCGCTCGCCCACCGAGTTGGCGATGTTCACGGTAAACATGAAGGGCTTGCCGATCATGGCCTTGGGGATCTCGATCCAGACCTTCTCGTCCTTGCGCCAGATCGGGAACAGACCATCCTGCTGCTTGGCGTCCTTGATGATCTCGGCAAAGGGCTTGGGCGCTGTCGGGTCAACGGGCGGCCTGGCGGCGGCCGGGGCAGCGGCTGGCGCGGTGCCCGAAGCCGCCGGGGCGGCTGCCACCGGCTTGGCCACGGCGGCACCGGGAACGGCTGCAGGCGCGCTGGCCGCAGGCTTGGCGGCAGCAGCGTCAGCGGGCTTGGCCGCTGCAGCATCCGTGGCCGGCGCGGTGTTGACACTGACGGCGCAGCCACTCAGCAAGACGATGGCGGTCGCGATGGCCGACAGGCTCAGGCCGGAGCGGCCCATCTGGATTTGATCTTCAGTCATGCAGCTCTTATCAATCAAAGTGACGCAGGCCGGCAGGCGCTCGTGGCGCCCTCCGGCACGGAATGGGGACAGCAAAGGCGCCGACTGTCGCTTCAGGCCCGGGCCGCGTCAATGCGGCGACGCCCCGCCCGCAGACAGAAAACCGCAATTCGTCGCATCAGCGCGCTGGCCTAATGGAAGACCCTAGGTGGGCCGAGCCCCCCCCAAGTGCCTAGCTGCGTCGCCCGCCCGACAGCGGCAGGTCAGCCGCTGTCGCTAGACTGGCGGGCCATGTCCAAACCCGAGAACGCCACCCACCTGCTCTATCTGCACGGCTTTCGCTCCTCGCCGAGCTCGGCCAAGGCGCGGCGCATGGCGCGCTGGGTGGCCGAGCACCGGCCGGATCTGGTGTTCGCCTGCCCGCAACTGCCGCCCTCGCCGCGCGCAGCGATCGAGTTGGCCCGCGAGTTGGTGGCCGACTGGCCACGCGAGCGCATGGCCCTGATGGGCAGTTCGCTGGGAGGCTTCTATGCCACCGTGCTGGCCAACTCGATGGACTGCCGCGCCGTGCTGCTCAATCCGGCAGTCGACCCGGCCCGCGACCTGGCCAGGCACATCGGCGAGCACAGCTGCTGGCAGCACCCGGATGAGCGTTTCTTCTTCCGCCCCGAATTCGTCGATGAACTGCGCGCGCTACAGCCCGGCACGCTGGCCCATCCCGAGCGCCTGCTGGCCGTGATCGCCAAAGGCGACGAGGTGCTGGACTGGCGCGAGATGCAGGCCCGCTACGCCTGTGGCCGCATCAAGCTGCTGGAAGGCAGCGACCACGGCCTGTCCGATTTCGACGATTACCTCTCTGAACTGACTGACTTTCTCCAGCTATGACGACCCAACGACTGCAGAACAAGGTTTCCATCATCACCGGCGGCGCCCAGGGCATCGGCCTGGCCACGGCGCTGAAATTCGCGCGCGAAGGCGCCATCGTGATCGTCTGCGACATCAAGCCGCAGGCCGTCGAGGACGCGGCGGCGCAATGCCGCGCCGCCGGCGCGCAGGCCGAAGGCCATGTGCTGGATGTGACCTCGCGCGAGCAGGTCGACGCGGTGGTGGCTGCGGTCAAGGCCAAGTACGGCCGCATCGATGTGCTGGTCAACAACGCCGGCATCACCAAGGATGCCCGCCTGCAGAAGATGACGCTGGAGCAGTTCGACGCGGTGATCGATGTCAATCTGCGTGGCGTCTTCCACTGCGCGCAGGCGGTGGCCGACACCATGGTGGCGCAAGGCGCCGGCGTGATCCTCAATGCCAGCTCGGTGGTGGGCATCTACGGCAACTTCGGCCAGACCAATTACGCCGCCACCAAGTTCGGCGTGATCGGCTTCACCAAGACCTGGAGCCGCGAGCTGGGCCCCAAGGGCGTGCGCGTCAACGCGGTGGCACCAGGCTTCATCGAGACGCCCATCCTGGCCACCATCCCGGCCAAGGTGATCGAGCAGATGCAGGAGCATGTGCCGCTCAAGCGCCTGGGCAAGCCTGAGGAAATCGCCAACGTCTACGCCTTCCTGGCCAGCGATGAAGCCAGTTATGTGAACGGCGCGGTGCTGGAGGTGTCGGGCGGCATGACGGTCTGACGCACCTGCCGACTTGCCCACCGCGCCTGTGGACAAGTCGCGGGACAAGCTGAGGCCGGGCAACGCAAGTGCTTGAATCCCTTGCAGAAAGCCTGCGCTGCACAAATTTGCAGCAGCCACCAAGGCCGTGCCGCCGGCGAGTCGGGCGGCTTCAGCGACAATCCGGCCCCATATGTTCGCCCTGTTCGATGACGCCGGAAAATTCCTCGCCGGCCGCGTGATGTCCGAAGCCGATAGTTCGATGCAGATCGAACTCGACTCAGGCAAGCGCGTCAAAGTGAAGGCAGCCAATGTGCTGCTCAAGTTCGAAAAACCTGCGCCAGCCGAGCTGATCGCCGAAGGCCAGCGTCTGGCCCAGGAGATCGACCTCGACCTGGCCTGGGAGTTCGCGCCCGACACCGAGTTCGGCTTTGCCGATCTGGCGCGCGACTACTTCGATGCCAAGGCCGGCGTCACCCACCAGGTGGCGGCGCTGTTCCGCCTGTTCGAGGCGCCGCATTACTTCCGCCGCGCCGGCAAGGGCCAGTTCAAGAAGGCGCCGGAAGAGATCGTCAAGGCCGCCCTGCTGGGCATCGAGCGCAAGCGCCAGCAGGCGCTGCAGGTCGAGGCCTGGGCCGATGAACTGGTGGCCGGCCAGTGCCCGGACGCGGTGCGTGACCAGATCTACAAGATCCTGTTCAAGCCCGACAAGAACGCGCCCGAGTACAAGGCCGTGGTCGAGGCGACCAAGCGCGCGCAGAAGGCGCCGCTGGATCTGCTGAAGGCTGCGGGTGCGCTGTCCAGCCCCTACCAGTTCCACTGGAAGCGCTTCCTGTTCGAGAACTTCCCCAAGGGCGCCGGCTTCCCGGCGCTCAGCGCGCCGGCCATCACCGACGAACTGCCGCTGGCGCCGGTGCGTGCCTTCTCGGTGGACGACTCGCACACCACCGAGATCGACGACGCCCTCTCCTTCCAGGGCCTGGGCAGCGGCGAGGTGATCTTTGGCGTGCACATTGCCGCGCCTGGTCTGGCGATCCAGCCCGATTCGGCCGTGGACAAGGTGGCGCGCGAGCGCCTCTCCACCGTCTACATGCCGGGCTGGAAGCTGACCATGCTGCCCGACGAGGTGGTGCAGGCCTACACGCTGACCGAGGGCCGCGACTGCCCGGCGGTGTCGATCTACTTCACGCTGGATGAAGCGACGCTGGCGATCAAGAGCAGCGAGACCAAGCTGGAGCGCGTGCCGATCGCGGCCAATCTGCGCCACGACAAGCTGGACGCCGTCATCACCGAGGCCTCGCTGACCGGCGTGGCGCCGGCCGACTACGCATTCGCCGCCGAGCTGGCTTTTGCCTTCCGCCTGGCCAAGGATCTGAAGGCCAAGCGCGAGGTGGTGCGCGGCAAGCCGGAGAACTTCAACCGGCCAGACTACAACTTCCGCCTCGACAGCGGCGGCCTGACCGAGCCCACCGGCAGCGAGCAGGTGAGCATCAGCACGCGCCAGCGCGGTGCGCCGCTGGACCTGATCGTGGCCGAGGCGATGATCCTGGCCAATAGCAGCTGGGGCGGCTGGCTGGCACAGCTGGGCCTGCCCGGCATCTACCGCAGCCAGGCCAGCCTGGCGCCGGGCGTCAAGGTGCGCATGGGCACCAAGGCCCAGCCGCATGCCGGCATGGGCGTGGCGCAGTACACCTGGGCCACCTCGCCGCTGCGCCGCTATGTGGACCTGGTCAACCAGTGGCAGATCATTGCCTGCGCGCGCCATGGCAAGACGGCAGCGCTGGTGGCGCCCTTCAAGCCCAAGGACGCGCAGCTGTTCTCCATCATCTCGGGCTTCGACGCCGCCTACAGCGCCTACAACGGCTTCCAGAGCGGCATCGAGCGCTTCTGGACCCTGCGCTGGCTGCAGCAGAACGGTGTGACCGAGCTCACCGCTGCGGTGATGAAAGAAGGCCTGGTGCGCGCCGACACCCTGCCCCTGGTCTTCAAGGCCCTGGGCTGCGAGAGCCTGGAGCGCGGCACGCATGTGAAGGTCCGCATCACCGGCATCGACGAGATGACGCTGGACGTGCATGCCAGCCTGGTGACGCGTCTGGATGATGTGGTGGCCGACGAGGCCGCGATCGAAGCCGAAGAAGACGAGGCCGGCGAGGCCCGGCCGGCGCGCTGACCTTGGCCATCGACCTGACAGGCGACGCTGACGCCGAGCCGGGTGCGGCGGCCACGACGACCTGACGATGCTGGGCCGGTTCTCCACGCTGCAGATTGCCTTGCTGGCCTCGCTGGCCCTGCATGGCGGTTTGCTGACGCTGCGCATCGTGGACCCGGAACGCTTCAACCGCATCTTCCAGGACACGCCGCTGGAGGTGGTGCTGGTCAACACCAAGGGCAACGAGGCGCCGACCAAGGCGCAGGCGCTGGCCCAGGCCAATCTGGCTGGCGGCGGCGAGGCTGAGAAGGGCCGCGCCACCTCGCCGCTGCCGCCCTCGCCGCTGCTGGATTCAGGGGAATCCAGCGAGGTGCAGCGCGCGCAGATCGCCAAGCTGCAGGAGCAGCAGCAACAGCTGCTGGCCACGGTGCGGCGTGAGCTGGCCCTGCTGCCGGCACCGGACCCGCTACGTGACCGGGGCACGCCCGAGGCCGTCGAACAGGCCGAGAAGCGCCGCCGCCTGGTGCAGCTGCTGGCCGAGATCGAGAAGCGCGTCAACGACGAGAACGCCCGGCCCCGCAAGCGCTACATCAGCCCGGCCACGCGCGAGGTGGTCTATGCCCAGTATTACGACGGCCTGCGCCGGCGCATCGAGGAGCGCGGCACGCGCGACTTTCCGTCCTACCGGGGGCGCAAGCTATATGGCGAGCTGGTGCTGAACATCCATGTCGACGCGCGCGGTCGCGTGATCGAGACCGATATCGTGGCCTCCTCGGGCAACAAGGTGCTGGACCGGCGCGCGGTGGCCATCGTGGCAGCGGCCGGCCCCTTCGGCAACTTCACGCCGGCCATGCTGCGCGGCGCCGAGGTGCTGGTGATCACCTCGCGCTTCCGATTCACCCGCGAGGACGGGCTGGAGACCACTTTGTCTGGACAAGCCCCATGAGCCTCGCAGATCGCTGCTATGCCCGGGCCGAGCGCCGGGCCGCTCCCAAGCCGGCCCGGATTCCCTTGGGGGATCGGCCAAGTTACACCTTGGCCGAGGGGCAGACATGACCGATCGCTATGCGGTGGCGGGTAACCCGGTGGCGCACAGCCGCTCGCCTGAGATCCACGCGCGCTTCGCTGCCCAGACCGGGCAGTCCCTGGTCTATGAGCGCCTGCTGTGCCCGCTGGATGGCTTCGCAGCCAGCATTCGCCGCTTTGCCGCGGAAGGCGGGCGCGGCTGCAATGTCACCGTGCCCTTCAAGTTCGAGGCCCATGCGCTGGCCGCAAGCCTGAGTCCGCGCGCGGCGCTGGCTGGCGCGGTCAACACGCTGCGCTTCGATGCCGAGGGCTGGTTCGGCGACAACACCGACGGCGCTGGCCTGGTGCGCGATATCGAGCACAACGCCGCCCGGCCGCTGGCGGGCAGGCGGGTGCTGCTGCTGGGCGCCGGCGGCGCCTCGGCCGGCGTGCTGGGCAGCCTGATTGCGGCGCGTCCGGCCGAGCTGGTGATCGCCAACCGCAGCGTCGACAAGGCGCAGCTGCTGGCGGACAGCCACCGCGCACTGGCCGAACAGCAGGGCGTCGGCCTTGCGGCCTGCGCGCTGGACCACTGCGGTACGGCTTACGACGTGCTGATCAACGGCACCAGCGCCAGCCTGGCCGGCGCCGGCGTGCCGGTGGCCGGCGCGGCGCTGGCGCCCGGCGCGCTGGCGCTGGACATGATGTACGGCCCGGCCGCCCGGCCCTTCCTGGACTGGGCGCGTGCCCAGGGCGCCGAGGCGCGCGACGGCCTGGGCATGCTGGTCGAGCAGGCAGCCGAGGCTTTCGAGCTGTGGCGCGGCGTGCGGCCGCATACCGCGCCGGTGCTGGCGGACCTGCGCACCGAGGTCGACGCGCTGCCATGAAAGCCGTGACCCAGGCCCTGCTGCGCCTGCTGGCCCTGCTGCTGCTGGGCCTTGTGGCGCTGCAGCTCTACTTCGCCGGGCGCATCGCGCTGATGAATCTGCTGGACCCGCAGTCCACCAGCTTCCAGCGCTCGGAAATCTGGCGCCTGGCCACTGAAAAGCAGCAGGTCTTGTGGGCACAGCAATGGGTGGACTTGCCGGCCATCTCCAAGCAGCTGCAGCGCGCGGTGATCGCCAGCGAGGACGCCAGCTTTGCCGAGCATGCCGGCGTCGACTGGGATGCGATGGAAAAAGCCTGGGAGCGCAACCAGAAGGCCGAAGCCCAGCTGGCGCGGCAAGCAGCTCGCGCGCCAGCAGGCCGGCCGGTGCCGCCCGCCAAGATCGTCGGTGGCTCCACCATCACCCAGCAACTGGCCAAGAATCTCTTCCTCAGCGGCGAACGCAACTTCATACGCAAAGGCCAGGAGCTGGCGCTGACCCTGATGCTGGAAGCGCTGCTGAGCAAGCAACGCCTGCTGGAGATCTATCTGAACAATGTGGAATGGGGCGAAGGCGTGTTCGGCGCGCAGGCGGCGGCGCGCTACTACTTCCGTGTCGATGCCGCGCGCCTGTCGCCCAACCAGGCCGCAAGGCTGGCGGTGATGCTGCCGGCGCCCAAGCGCTTCGAGAAGCGGCCGGCCTCGCCCTATCTGCTCTCGCGTGCCGCCACCATCGAAGCGCGCATGGGCGCGGTTGATCTGCCTTGAAGTCATGGCATCTGACGATCTGATCCGAGAAATTGCCGCCACCGCCGCCCGCCTGGTGGTGGAGGAAGGCCTGGAGTACGGCCCCGCCAAGCATCGGGCGCTGAAAGCGCTGGGTCTGCCCAAGCGCTCCGCGCTGCCCGACAACGAATTGCTGGAAGACGAGGTGCGCGAGTACCTGGCGCTCTTCTGCGCCGACACGCAGCCTGCTGAGCTGGCCGCGCTGCGCCAGTTGGCCGCGCAGTGGATGGAGCGGCTGGCCGAGTTTCGCCCCCATCTCGGCGGGGCGGTCTGGCGTGGCACAGCCACACGCCTGTCCAATATCCACCTGCAGCTGTTCTGCGATGACTCCAAGGCGGCCGAGATTGCGCTGCTGAATGCGGGGGTGGACTATGACGTCGGGCAGGCCAATGGCCCGCGCGGCCAGCCGGCCGACATGCTGGTGCTGGCCGCCCCCTGCCGCGAACTGGGCGAGAGCGTGACGATCGCCCTGACCATCCTCGACCACGACGATCTGCGCGGCGCGCTGAAGCCGGACGCGCGCGGCCGCAGCGAGCGCGGCGATCTGACGGCTTTGCGCAAACTGCTGATGCAACAGGAACAGGACAGCTCTTCATGACGGACACCACCGCTCCAGCACGCCGGCGGCGCCAACTGCTTTATGTCGGCGCCGGCCTCGGCGCGGCAGCGCTGGGCCTGGCGTACTCATGGCGCCGGCATGCGCCCAAACCCTTGTCAGCCGAAGCCCAGGCCTTCTGGGCCGCCAGCTTCGAACAACCCCAGGGCGGCCAGTTGCATACCCGCAGTCTGCTGGGTCGCCCGCTGCTGCTGAATTTCTGGGCCACCTGGTGTCCGCCTTGTGTCAAGGAGATGCCCGAGCTCGACCAGTTCCGCACCGAGCACCAGGCCAAGGGCTGGGAAGTGCTGGGCCTGGCGGTGGATGCGCCCACCCCGGTGCGCGAGTTCCTGAAGAAGACGCCGGTCAGTTTTCCGATCGGCATGGCTGGGCTGACCGGCACCGAGCTGGCCCGCAGCCTGGGCAATCTGCAAGGCGGCCTGCCCTTCAGCGTCGCCTTCGATCCCAGCGGCGAGATCGTCTGGCGCAAGCTGGGTGCGACGAATCTGGCCGAACTGAGGCTGCTGGGCAGCAGCCAGCCCTGATTGGGCTCAGCCGCAAATGCGCGGCCGGGTCAAGCGATAAATTTTCTGGCGCCTGCCGGGATCAGCGCCTAAAAAGCGTAAAGTCCAGCCTTTATCGCTTCTAGTGTCCAAGCTCTAATCAGCTGGACGCAGCACAGATGCAGATTCTTGTGATTCACGGACCCAACCTCAACCTCCTGGGCAGCCGGGAGCCTGGGGTATATGGCTCGCGAACTTTGGCGCAGATCGACGCCGATTTGACGAAAATGGCTGCCGATGCCGGAGCCAAGCTGGAATCCTTCCAAAGCAACCATGAGGGCGCCTTGGTGGACCGGATTCAGGCCGCCGGCCGCGACGGCACGGCCTTCGTCATCATCAATCCGGCCGCCTACACGCACACCAGCGTCGCGATGCGCGACGCGCTGGCGGCGGTGGGACTGCCTTTCGTCGAAGTCCATCTGTCCAATATTCACAAGCGCGAAGCGTTCCGGCATCACAGCTTCTTTTCCGAGCTCGCCGAGGGCGTGATCTGCGGCCTTGGGCCTCAAGGCTATCTGCTGGCGCTGCAGTATGCGGTCGCCAAGCTGCAGGCCGGCCAGAAGCAATAGCGCCCCGGCGCGGCCTTGCAGCCGAGCCGTATCGGGCTAGAAAACAAACTTTCCGTTGGAGAAGACTATGGATCTGCGCAAGCTGAAGACCCTGATCGACCTGGTGTCCGAGTCGAACATTTCCGAACTTGAAATCACCGAAGCCGATGGCAAGGTGCGCATCGTCAAGTCTGAAGCCGCCCCTGCCGGCGTGGTGATGCAGGCCGTGCCGGCCCAGCTTGCTCCGGTCGCGGCTGCTGTGGCGGCCCCGGTCGCAGCGGCCCTGCCGGTTGCCCCGGCACCGGCGGCGGAAACCGGCCATGTGGTGAAGTCGCCGATGGTGGGCACCTTCTACCGCGCCTCCAGCCCCAACGCCAAGTCCTTCGTCGAACTGGGCCAGCAGGTCAAGGAAGGCGAGGCGATCTGCATCATCGAGGCGATGAAGATCATGAACGAGATCGATGCCGACAAGAGCGGCACCATCACCAAGATCCTGTGTGAGAACGGCCAGCCGGTGGAGTTCGGCCAGCCCTTGTTCGTCATCGAATAAGGCCGGGCCATGTTCAAGAAGATTCTCATCGCCAACCGAGGCGAGATCGCTTTGCGGATCCAGCGCGCCTGCCGCGAAATGGGCATCAAGTCCGTCGTGGTCTATTCGGAAGCCGACCGTGACGCCAAGTACGTGAAGCTGGCCGATGAGGCCGTTTGCATCGGCCCGGCTCCTTCGGCGCAGAGCTATCTGAGCATGCCCGCCATCATCGCGACGGCCGAAGTGACCGACGCGGAAGCCATCCATCCCGGCTACGGCTTCCTCAGCGAGAACGCCGACTT
>JACDQM010000068.1 GCA_015657635.1 Roseateles sp. | reverse complement strand
CGTGCGCTTGCGTAGGTAAAAGGAGGAGGGCCGCTTGCGGCCCGGGGGGCACGGAGCAAGCGCACGCCGCCGCAGCTCGGCGCCGCCCGATCCGCGCCCATGAATTCAAAGGCTCCGCCGAAGGATCACTGCCGAACGCTCAAAGAGCGAAGCAAAGCAGTACCACGCGTCCGCCGCTCAAGGCCGGGCCAGGCGCTTGGCGACCTCGCGCTGGATCCAGCCGTTCTCGATATAGGCATAAAGATGCCGGCCCGGGCACACGGTCTGGGCGCTGAAATCCTTGTGCGAGGCGATGGCCTCGGCCCCCAGGCCATGCTGCGCCGCCAGTCCGGCCATCAAGTCGACCACGGCCTGCAGCTGGCGTTCATTCGGCTGCACGTTCTCAAAATTCCCCAGCACCATGATCAGCGCATGGCCCTGCGGCTGGTAGTCGGTGTTGGTGTCGCCCGCCACCGCCAGCGGGCGGGCGGCGTAGATCCGGCCATCGGGCGCGATGACGTAGTGGTAGGGGATGTCGGCCCAGCGCTTGGACAGGCGCGACCATTGCTGCAGGCGCCGCAGATAGGCCTCCACATCCTTGCCGGGCTCCCAGTGCTCGCCCTGGTGATGCAGCGTGATGCGCTGGATGCGTTGCGGCGGGGTTTCGCTGAGCAGTGGCGCACCGCCCCAGGCCGGCACCTCGATCAAAGCTGGCATGGCCGGCGGCGCGGCGATGTGGGCGCAACCCGTCAGCCAAGCGCTCAGGACAAGGCTGGCTGGCCACCAGGCCGCAGGGAAGGCGCGTCGCATGTGGAGATTGTCACACCGGGGCCGCTGCCTGCTTCGCAAAGCGCCGATGTGGCCGGGAAATCGGGGACACCAGCCGCTTCCGCCGACCCGGGCCCATGCCTAGACTGGACCCGCAGCCGAACACCGCAAGCGGGCAGCTGTACCGATGTCGCCCCGTAAAACAAAGGAGACCCTCGTGAGCACCGTGGCCGAACAGTTTTTCATCAAGAACCAGAACACCCTGCCCACCATGCCTGAGGTGGCCAGCCGTCTGCTGAGGAGCTTTGACGACGAGAACATCAGCCTGACGGCGATCGCCGAACTGGTGGGCAAGGACTCGACGCTGTCGGCCAAGGTCCTGCGCCTGGCCAACTCGGCCCATTACAGCCCTTCGCACAATGTGGCGACGCTGCAGGATGCGGCCCACACGCTGGGCATGGACAAGCTGCGCAATCTGGCGCTGGCGGCCTGCATCTCGGGCGCGTTTCCGGCCGTGGCCGGCCTGGATCGTTCGCGCTTCTGGCGCCACAGCATCGTCACCGCCGGCTATGCGCGCGTGCTGGGCCGTGTGCTTCAGCTGGATGCCGACACCGCCTACCTGGCTGGCCTGATGCTGCGCACCGGCCAGTTGCTGATGGCGATGAGCGAGCCCGCCCTGGTGGCCGATGTCGAGGCCCATGCGGCCGAACCCGGCAGCCGCTTCTCCTTGGAGATGCATCGCTTCGGCTGCACCCATGCCGATGTGACAGCGGCGCTGGCGCAGCGCTGGCATTTCCCCGACAAGATGGTCGAGGCCTTCAAGGACGCCAACACGCCGCTGGAGATCAAGCCCTTCTCGCTGATGGCCGCGGTGCTGCATCTGGCCGAGGTGCTGGCGGATGCGGCCGAGCACCACGATGACCCGGTGGAGGCCATGCAGGTCGCCGTGCCGGAGTTGCTGGAACACCTGCATCTGGACCTCGACTTCCTGCGAGCCAAGATCGAAGCGGCTGGTGATCTGGGCGGCGATGTCGATAACTTGCTGCACTGAAGCCGGCCGTGGCCGCCGCAGGCTGCGGCTGCCGCTACCATCGGCCTGAGCGGGGGACTGTACCCCGCCTGAAGTGACGCGATGGACCTGTATCTTTCCAATGAAGCGTTGAGCGGCCTGCGTCAGGCGCTTGACCCCGGCGCGGCTGCGCCAAGCGTCGAGCAGCGCACGGCGCTGGCCTGGCAGCTGCGCCAGCGCGATGAACGCGCCGCGCTGCGCCTGGCCGATGAGATCGAGCCGCAGTTGCTGGCACTGCCGCCCGGGCGCAGGGCCGCGCGTCTGCGTGCGCGCCTGCAGCTGCTGCGTGCCGAAGTCGAATTGAACCGGGGCCAGCTGGCGGCGGCGGCGGCCCAGCTCGATGCGGCAGAACAGGGCTTCATCCAGCAGGGCGATCTGCTCGGGCAGGGCGATGTCTGCTGGGCGCGTTGCAGCCTGGGGATAGACGGCGGCCAGCCCGCGCTGTTCGACGCCAGCCTGAACCAGGCCGAGCAGCTGTACCGCGAGGCTGGCGAGCCGCTGCGTCAGCAGATGGTGCTCGCACGGCGCGAGATGTGGAATGCCTTCCGGCAGCCCGAGGCCACCGAGCGGCGCCTGTTGCAATCCTTCCCGCTCGATCAGGACTATCCGGCCCTGGTGGCCGCGTGGGTGCAGGCGGCCTACGCTTGCGTGGCTGAAGTGCTGGACGACAAGCCGGCGGCCTTGCGCCACTTCATGGCCTCCTACCAGGCCTCGATGGACAGCGGGCAGATCCGCCAGGCCGCCATCTCGATGAGCAACGCGGCCGAGGCCTACGGCCGCCTGGGTGATTTGAGCGCCAGCCTGGTCTGGTGCGAGCGCTCCTTGCAGGAAGCCCGGGCGACCGGCTGGCCCTGCATCGTCGGGCTGAGCCTGGCGCGTTCGGGCACGGCGCTGCGCCGGCTGGCCCGCCATGGCGATGCACGCCAGCATCTGCGCGAGGCCTTGCAGCAGCTGCAGCGGCTGCCGGGCTCGCGGAACTACAAGATCTGCCTGTCCCAGCTGGCGGCGAACGAGCTGGAGTCTGGCCACCCGGCCGATGCCCTGGCCCCGCTGGAGCAGCTGGCCATGCTGGCGCGCAGGCCGCTGGAGGCCGATCTGCTCGGCGAGGCCTTGCGCGGGCAGGCGGATGCCTTCATCCAGCTGGGCCGCTTCGATGAAGGCGCCAGCCAGGCGCGCGCCGCACTCGAACTGGCCCGCGAACATGGCATGACGGATGCGCAGGTGCAGGCCTTGCGGCTGCTCGCGCGCCTGCCGGCCACCCATCAGGCCGGCCTTGCTGGCGAGGCGGGAAGTCCGGCGCTGCATCATCTGGGCGAGGCGGTGCGCATTGCGCATGCGCAGGCGTCTGCGGGCTATGTGTGCGGCGCTGATCTGCTGTTCGACTATGCCCGCGCCTTGGCTGACAGTGGTGAATTTCGCCAGGCTTACGACTATCTGCAGTCAGCCAACGAGACCCAGCGCCAAGCCATGTCAGCGCAGGCGCAGCGGCGCGCCGAGGCGATGCAGGACAGATTCGAGCTGGAGCGGGCTCAGGCCGAGGCCGAGGCGCACCGCAGCACGGCGCAGAACCTGCGCGAGGCCAATGCCGGCCTGGAGACCCTGGCGGTGATCGGCCGCGAGCTGACGGCCCAGCTGGACGGCGATGCCATCCTGTGCAGCCTGCATCGTCATGTCGGCGAGCTGCTCGATGCCACGGTATTTCTGGTGCTGCTGCTGGAGGCTGACGGCCGTGCCTTGCATCTGGCCTTCGGCCGCGAGGCCGGGACAGCGCTGCCGGCACGGGCCATTGCGCTGGATGATGGGGATTCGCTGGCGGCTCAATGCGCACGCGAGCATCGCGAGATCCTTGCCTGTGCCGATGAGGCCAGCCTGGCGCTCGGCGTGGTGCCCGGCACGCTGGTGCCGCGCAGCATGGTCTACATGCCGCTGCTGGCAGGCGAGCGGCTGCTGGGGGTGATGTCGGTGCAGTCGCCGCGCCCGGACGCCTATGGCGAGCGCGAGCTGGCCATCGTCCGCGCCCTGGGCGCGTATGGCGCGATCGCGCTGGGCAATGCCCACACATTGGAAGCCCTGCAGTATGCGCATGAGGAGTTGACGCGCCAGGAGAAGCTGGCGTCGCTGGGTGCGCTGGTGGCGGGCGTGGCCCATGAGCTGAACACGCCGATTGGCAACGCGGTGCTGGTGGCCAGCAGCCTGAGCGCTGAAATCGAAGCGCTGCGCGAGCGCATGCAGGACGGGCGCCTGCGCAAGTCTGATCTGGAGCAGTTCTGCCTGCGCGCCGGGCAGGGCGATCAGCTGCTGCTGCGTAATCTGGACAAGGCCTCGCATCTGATCCGCGGCTTCAAGCAGCTGGCGGTGGACCGCGCCTCCGAGATGCGCCGCAGCTTCGCGCTGCTTGAGCTGTGCGAGGAAGTGCTGCTCTCGCTGTCCAACCAGGTCCGCCAGGCCGGGCATGAGCTGAAGATCGACGTGCCCGATGATCTGGTGCTGGACAGCTATCCCGGCCCCTTGGGCCAGGTGCTGAGCAATCTGTTGCTGAACGCGATGACCCACGCCTTTGAAGAGCGCACCGGTGGCCAGATGTGCATCCAGGCCTGCAGGGTTGGACAGGACAGCCTGCGCCTGAGCTTCTCGGACAACGGCCGCGGCATTGCGCCGGAGAACATTGACCGGGTGTTCGATCCCTTCTTCACCACCCGCCTGGGACAGGGTGGCAGCGGCCTGGGCCTGCACCTGAGCTACAACATCGTGGACTCGGTGCTTGGTGGTCGCATCTCGGTCAGCAGCCCGGCGGGCATGGGCGCCTGCTTCGAGATCGTGCTGCCGCTGAGCGCGCCAGCCCACGGCTGAGGCGGGCCGTTCAGCGCAGGGGCTCAGCCCAGCGCCTTCAGCACCGCCTCGGCGGTGGCCGGCGCCAGCAGCAGCGGATCGTGTCGCTCGGGGCCGCAGGCGGCCACCGCATCCTTGATCGCCAGCAGGGCCGCAAAGCCCAGCAACAGCGGCGGCTCGCCCACCGCCTTGGAACGGTGGATGCTGTCGGCGCGGTTCGGTGCGTCGAACAGGGCTACGCGCATGTCCAGCGGGCTGTCGTTGGCCGTGGGAATCTTGTAGGTGCTGGGCGCATGCGTGCTGAGCTTGCCGCTGCTCGGGTGCCAGACCAGCTCTTCGGTGGTCAGCCAGCCGGCGCCCTGCACGAAAGCGCCTTCCACCTGCCCGATGTCCAGCGCCGGGTTCAGCGACTGCCCGGCGTCATGCAGCACATCGGCGCGCAGGATGCGGCTCTCGCCGCTCAGCGTGTCGACGATCACTTCGGCCACCGCGGCGCCGTAGGCGTAATAGAAGAAAGGCTTGCCCTGCAATCTGGCACGGTCCCAGTGCAGGCCGGGCGTGGCATAGAAGCCCTCGCTCCAGAGCTGGATGCGGCGCAGATAGGCCTTGGCCACCAACTCCTTGAAGCTGAGGCTGGCGCTGCCAGCACCGGCACTGACCTGACCTTCGGAAAACTGCAGTGACTCCGGCGCGGCGCCCAGCAGCTCGGCAGCCAGCGGCAGCAGCCGCGCCTTGATGCGGGCAGCGGCATCCTGCGCGGCCTTGCCGTTGAGATCGCTGCCGGTGGAGGCGGCTGTGGCCGAGGTGTTGGCGATCTTCTGCGTGTCGGTGGCGGTGGCACGCACCTGGTCCAGGCTCAGCCCCAGCTCCTGCGCCACCACCTGGGCCACCTTGGTGTTGAGCCCCTGGCCCATCTCGGTGCCGCCATGGTTCACCAGCACGCTGCCGTCGGTGTAGACATGCACCAGCGCGCCGGCCTGGTTCAGGTGCACGACGTTGAAGGAGATGCCGAACTTCACCGGCGTCAGCGCCAGGCCGCGCTTGAGCACCGGGCTGGCGGCGTTCCAGGCGGCGATCTCGCGGCGGCGCGCGTGATAGCCGCTGCTGGCCAGCAGCTGGTCCGTCAGTGGCTGCAGAATGTTGTCCTCGACCTTCTGGCCGTAGGGGGTCAGGTCATGCCCCTGGACCGGATCGGGGTCGTAGAAATTGCGCTGGCGCACCAGCAGCGGGTCCAGCCCCAGGCGGCGCGCCACCGAGTCCAGGATCATCTCGATCGCCAGCGCGCCCTGCGGGCCGCCGAAACCGCGGAAGGCGGTGTTGCTCTGCGTGTTCGTCTTGGCGCAGTAGCCATGCATGGCCACATTGGGCAGCCAATAGGCATTGTCGAAGTGGCACAGCGCGCGCGTCATCACCGGCGCCGACAGATCGGCCGAGTGGCCGCAGTTGGCGATCAGATCGATCTCGGCGCCGAGGATGCGGCCTTCATCGTCATGCCCGACGCGCCAGCGGTAGTCAAAGCCATGGCGCCGTCCGGTGATCATGAAATCGTCGTCGCGGTCCAGGCGCAGCTTTACCGGGCGGCCCAGCCTGTGGGCGGCCAGCGCGCTCAGGCAGGCGAACTGGGCCGACTGCGATTCCTTGCCGCCGAAGCCGCCGCCCATGCGTCGACATTGCACCTGCACCTGGTGCGAGGCCCAGCCCAGCGCATGCGCCACCAGCTGCTGCATCTCGGACGGATGCTGGGTCGAGCAGTGGACCAGCAGGCTGCGGTCTTCCTGCGGCAGCGCGTAGGAGATCTGGCCTTCCAGATAGAACTGCTCCTGGCCGCCGACCGACCATTCGCCCTCGAAGCAATGCGGTGCGGCCGCCAGCGCGGCCGCGGCATCGCCGCGGTTCAGGTGCATCGGTGGCACGACATATTGGCCGGCCGCATGCGCCTGCCGAGCGGTCAGCAGGGCCGGCAGCGCCTCGGCCTGGATGGCTTTCGGCGCCAGCGCGGCCGCGCGGCGGGCCAGGCTGCGCTCGCTGGCGATGACCAGAAACACCGGCTGACCCAGATAACGCAGCTCATCCGTGGCCAGGATGGGGTCGTCGTGGATCAGCGGGCCGCAGTTGTTCTCGCCCGGAATGTCGGCAGCCGTGAAGACGGCCAGCACGCCGGGCTGGCGCCGGATCAGCTCGACATCGATGCCCAGCAGCCGGCCATGCGCCAGCGGCGACAGGCCAAGCGCCGCATGCAGCGTACCCTGGGCCTCGGGGATGTCGTCGGTGTAGCGGGCCTCGCCGCTGACATGCAGATGGGCGCTCTCATGACGGTGGCTGGCGCCGACCACGGGCAGGGCTTCGCGGCGGCTCATCAGACAGCCCTCCGGTCGAAATCAGCCGCCGCCCAGACCGAGGTCTGCGTGGCCGGCAGAGGCGCCTCGTCTCGGCTTTCCAGCCAGAAGCGGCGCAAGAGGTTCTGTGCCACCTGCATGCGGTAGGCGGCGCTGGCACGCATATCGCTCAAGGGGCTGAAGTCAGTGGGCAGGGCCGCGGCGGCGGCCTGCATCGTGGTCTCGCTCCAGGCCTGGCCTGTCAAAGCGGCTTCTGCTTGCCCTGCGCGCTTGACGATGGCGGCCATGCCGCCGAAAGCCAGGCGCGCCTCCTGCACCCTGCCGTCAGCCATGCGCAGCTTCATCACTGCGCAGACGGCGGAGATGTCGCTGTCGCGGCGCTTGGAGATCTTGTAGGCGCCGATGCGCTCGTCGGCGCCGGGAAGCGGCAGGTGCAGGGCCTCGACGAACTCGCCGGGCTGCAGCGCGTTCTTCATGTAGTCCAGATAGAAGTCCTGCAGCGGCAGGCGGCGCTGCGTGGCACCGCGGCGCAGCACGATGTCGGCGCCCAGCGCGATCAAGGCCGGCGCCCCATCGCCGATCGGCGAGCCGTTGGCGATATTGCCGCCCAGCGTGCCGGCATGGCGCACCGGTGGCGAGGCGAAGCGCAGCCACAGCTCACGCAGCGCCGGCACCGCATCGCTGAGCGCCGACCAGGCGTCTTCCAGCGAGGCCGCGGCGCCGATCCACAGGCCGGGCCGACCCTCGAAGGGCTGCGGGCGGATCTCGCGCAGCTCGGCCACCGAGCCCAGCAGGATCACATCGCCCAGCTCGCGGTGCTGCTTGTTGACCCACAGGCCCACATCGGTGGCGCCTGCCACCAGGCGGGCGTCGGGCTTCGCCTCGCGCAGCGCCGCCAGTTCGGGCAGGGTGCGCGGCGCATGCAATTGCTGAGCCTGGCCGGTGACGGGGTTGAGCGCCTGGTAGTGCAGGGCGGTGTCAGTCTGCAAGGACTTCAGTGCGGCCACGATGGGCGCGCGGTCCAGCGTGGCGGGCTTGAGCTTGAACATGCGCTCGCCCGCATCCAGGATGGGCTTGTAGCCGGTGCAGCGGCACAGATTGCCGGACAGGTCGTCGGCCAGCCTTTGCCGGCTGGGGCGGCTGCCGTCGGCCTGGTGGCGCTCGTAGATGGCTTGCAGCGTCATCGCAAAGCCGGGGGTACAGAAGCCGCATTGCGAGCCATGGCAGTCCACCAGGGCCTGCTGCACCGGGTTGAGCTGGGCGGAGCTGCCGAGGTCTTCCACCGTCAGCAGCGCGCGCCCGTCCAGGGCCGGCAGGAACTGGATGCAGGCGTTGATATTGCGCAGCTGCAACTCGCCCTGCGGGTCGAGCTCGCCCACCAGCACGGTGCAGGCGCCGCAATCGCCCTCGGCGCAGCCTTCCTTGGTGCCCATGCCATGCGCCTGCTCACGCAGCCACTGCAGCGTGGTCATGGTGGGCGCGGCCTGGCTCAGCTCATGGATCTGGCCGCGGTGATAGAAGCGGATCGGGCGGGTGCTCATCAGTGTGTCTCAGGCGCGGGTGCCAGAAGGGAAAGGCGGAAGACCGGCGGGCAGGGTGAATGCGCCGGCGCCGCAGGTCCTCGGGACATACCCGAACGGTACCGCGAACGCTCACAGAGCTTATACGATGACGAGCATGAACTCTATGCTTGCAAGCGTATGACGGTGCGCGCCGACTTCGACAAGATCGAGCTGCAACTCGTGCGGGTCCTGCACACCGTGATCACTGAACGCAGCGTTTCCAAGGCCGCCTTGCGGCTCAACAGCAGCCAGCCCGCCGTCAGCGCCCAGCTGCGGCGGCTGCGCGCGCTCACCGGTGACGCCTTGCTGGTGCGCAGCGGTACCGGCATGACGCCGACCGCCACCGCGCTAGCGCTGCTGGAGCCGGCGGCACGCCTGCTGCAGGAGGCGGATACGCTGTTCGCATCCCGCCACCGCAGCGGTCGCGGCGCTGGTTTCGACCCGGCCACGGCCTGCTTGCGCTTTCGCATTGCGGCCAGCGACTACCTGGACCCGCTGTTCCTGCCCGAGCTGGTGGCCCATCTGCAGCGCAGCGCGCCGGGCGTGCAGCTCGATCTGCAGCCGCTGTCGGCTGATTTCGACTACCGGCGCGCGCTCGCGCAGGGCGAGGTCGATCTGGTGATCGGCAACTGGCTGCAGCCGCCCGAAGAGCTGCATCTGGCGCGCCTGTTCAGCGATGAGGTGGTGTGCCTGGTGGCTGAAGACCACCCGGCGGCGCGGCTCAACGCCCGTGCCTGGAGCGTGGAGCGCTATCTGGCCAGCCAGCATGTGGCGCCGATGCCGCTGTCGGCCGGCCAGCCCGGCGTGATCGATCAGCATCTGGCTTCTCAGGGGCTCAAGCGCGAACTGGCGGTGCGCAGCGCGCACTTCAGCCAGCTGCCCCAGATGGTGGCGCGCAGCCTGCTGGTGCTGACCACCGGGCGGCTGTTCTGCTCGCGCTATGTGGGCCAGCTGCCGGTGCGCATCCTGCGTTGCCCGGTGGCATTTCCGCCGCTCGCCTATTACCAGCTCTGGCACGACGTCGGCCATGCCAGCGCCGCCCTGCGCTGGCTGCGCGAGCAGGTGCGTGATGTGGCGCGCTCGCTGGTGCCGCGTGCCGCAGCGAGTCCGCGGGCACGCGCTGAATCACCCCGTCCGTGAGAGACAATCCTGCCCCCATGTCCCAGCCCCCGACACCTGCACGACTTCCCCGCCGCGCCTTGCGCGGCGACCTGCTCGACTTCGCGTCGGCACCTGCTTGGGCCGAGCTCGACAGCCCGGCGCCGCGTTTTCGTCCCGACCACTGGCTGCTGATCGACGAGCAGGGCCGCATTGCCGGCGTGCAGGCCGAGGCGCCGGACGAGAGCTGGCAGCGTGAAGACCACAGCGGCCGCCTGATCCTGCCGGGCTTCATCGACACCCATGTGCACTGCCCGCAGCTGGACGTGATTGCCAGCTATGGCACGGAGCTGCTGGACTGGCTGCATACCTACACCTTCCCGGCCGAGCGCCGCTATGCCGACCCGGCCGTGGCCCGCGCCGGCGCCGAGCGCTTTCTGGATGCGCTGCTGGCCCATGGCACGACGGCGGCCGTGGTCTTCCCCACCGTGCACAAAGTCTCGGCCGAGGCCTTGTTCGAGGCCGCCGCTGCGCGCGGCATGCGCCTGATCACCGGCAAGGTGCTGATGGACCGCCATGCGCCTGACGGCCTGCGCGACGATGTAGCGCAGGCCGAGCGCGACTGCGTGGACCTGATCCATCGCTTTCACGCCAGGGAGCGCCTGGCCTACGCGGTGACGGTGCGCTTTGCGCCGACCAGCACGCCCGAGCAGCTGGCGATGGCCGGCGCGCTTTGCCGTGCCGATGCCTCGCTCTATATGCAGACCCATGTGGCCGAGAACCGCAGCGAGGTCGACTGGGTGGCCAAGCTCTTCCCCGATGCGCGCAGCTATCTGGATGTCTACGCCCGCGAAGGTTTGCTGCACCCGCGCGCGGTGCTGGCCCATGGCATCTGGCTGGACGAGACCGACCGCCGCGTGCTGGCTGAGACTGGCGCGCAGATTGCGCACAGCCCCTCGTCCAACCTGTTCCTGGGCAGCGGGCTGATGGATTGGCCGGGCCTGCGGGCGGCGGGCGTTGCGGTCAGCGCGGCCAGCGATGTGGGCGGCGGAACCTCCTTGTCGATGCAGCGCAATCTGCAGGACGCCTACAAGATCCAGGCCTTGCGCGGCGAACGCCTGAGCGCCTGGGTGGCGCTGCATGCGGCCACGCGCGGTGCAGCCGAGGCGCTGGATCTGGCGCGCGAGCTGGGCAGTTTCGACGCCGGTACACTGGCTGATGTCTGTGTCTGGGACTGGGCGGTCGGCCCGGTGGCGCAGGCTCGCTTCGAGGTGGCCCGGGAGTTGCATGAGAGAGTGTTCGCCTGGATGACCCTGTCCGACGAACGCAATCTGGCCGCCACCTTTGTGGCCGGCGAGGCCCGCTACCGCCGCCCTGCAACGATGACCGCAAGCGCCCCATGAGCTACCGACTGCAACTCACCGGCATCAGCAAGCAATACCCGGCAGTCAAGGCCAACGACAGCGTGAATCTCGCTGTCGAGCCGGGGCAGATCCACGCGGTGCTGGGAGAGAACGGCGCCGGCAAATCCACGCTGATGAAGATCATCTACGGCGCGGTGCAGCCCGACGCCGGCCAGATGCTGTGGAACGGCCAGCCGGTCACGATCAAGAGCCCGGCGCAGGCGCGGGCTTTGGGCATCAGCATGGTCTATCAGCACTTCTCGCTGTTCGACACGCTGAGCGCAGCCGAGAACGTCTGGTTGGGCCTGGACAAGAGCCTCTCCCTGGCCGAGGTGCGGGCGCGCATCGTCGAGGTCTCGCGCAATTACGGCCTGGAGGTCGACCCCGAGCGGCCGGTGCACACGCTCTCGGTCGGCGAACGCCAGCGCGTGGAGATCGTGCGTGCGCTGATGACGAATCCGCAGCTGCTGATTCTTGACGAGCCCACTTCGGTGCTGACGCCTCAGGCGGTGGAGAAGCTCTTCGTCACGCTGCGCCAGCTCGCCGCGGGCGGCTGCTCCATTCTGTATATCAGCCACAAGCTCGATGAGATCCGCGCGCTGTGCCAGCACTGCACGGTGCTGCGCGGGGGCAAGGTCAGCGGCGAGGTGGACCCGCGCACGCAGAGCAATGCCGAACTGTCGCGGCTGATGATCGGCGCCGAGCCGCCGCGGCTGGCGCCGCGCGAACAGCGCGCCGGCGCGGTGGCACTGAAGGTGGAGCGCCTGAGCCTGGGCAAGGCCTCGCCCTTCGGCACCGATCTGGCGGGCCTGGGCTTCGAGCTGCGCGCTGGTGAGGTGCTGGGCATTGCGGGCGTCTCGGGCAACGGCCAGCAGGAGCTGATGGCGGCGCTGTCGGGCGAGGATCGGCGCGCCCCCAAGGGCTCGGTCAGCCTGTTCGGCCAGGACATTGCCCGGGCCGGTGCGCACAGACGCCGGCGCCTGGGCCTGCACTTCGTGCCCGAGGAACGGCTGGGCCGCGGTGCGGTGCCGACGCTGTCGCTGGCACAGAACACGCTGCTGACCCGCACTGAGGCGGTCAAGGCCGGCGGCTGGATTCAGCAGGGGCGGGTGCAAAGGCTGGCCGAGGAGCTGATTGCACGCTTCAAGGTCAAGGCCGGCGGCGCGGGCGCGGCGGCCAAGAGCCTGTCGGGCGGCAATCTGCAGAAATTCATCGTCGGCCGCGAGATCGATGCGAGACCGAAGGTGCTGGTGATCGCGCAGCCGACCTGGGGCGTGGACGTGGGCGCGGCCGCGCAGATCCGCGGCGAGCTGCTGAAGCTGCGCGACGAAGGCTGCGCGGTGCTGGTGGTCAGCGAGGAGCTGGACGAGTTGTTCGAGATCAGTGACCGGCTGCTGGTGATGGCCAAGGGCCGGCTCTCGCCGCCACTGCCCATCGCCGAGGCGACCGTGGAGAAGATTGGAGAGTGGATGAGCGGGCTGTGGACCGAACAGGAAGGGGCGGGCCATCATGCTCAAGCTTGAGACTCGGCCGCAGCCTTCCAAGCTGATGTCGCTGGCCTCGCCGCTGCTGGCGCTGGCGATCACCACCGTGCTGGGTGTTGCGCTCTTCATGCTGCTGGGCAAGGACCCGGCGCGCGGCCTGCAGATGTTCTTCTGGGAGCCGATCAAGAGCGCCTATGCCTGGAGCGAACTGGGCATCAAGGCCACGCCGCTGGTGCTGATCGCGCTGGGCCTGGCGGTCTGCTTCCGTTCGAACGTCTGGAACATCGGCGCCGAAGGCCAGTTCATCGTCGGTGCGCTGGCCGGCGGCTGGGTGGCGATGCAGGCAACACCAGACACCGGACGCGGCATCGTCGTGCTGATCCTGGCGGCCGGCATTGCGGGCGGCATGGCCTGGGCGGCGATCACCGCCTTGCTGCGCGACCGCTTCAATGCCAATGAGATCCTGGTCAGCCTGATGCTGGTCTATGTGGCCGACATGCTGCTGGGCTTTCTGGTCTATGGGCCATGGAAAGACCCGAATGGCTACAACTTTCCGCAGACGATCAGCTTCCTGGCCTCGACCAAGGTGCCGCGCCTGTTCGACGGCTTGCGGGTCAATGTCGGCGTCTTGATTGCCCTGGCCTCGGTGTTGGCCTTCTGGGTGCTGCTGTTCCGCACCTATGCCGGCTTTGCCTTGCAGGTCGGCGGCCTGGCGCCGGCGGCGGCACGCTATGCGGGCTTCTCCTCACGGCGCGCGCTGTGGACCGCGCTGCTGATCTCGGGCGGCATGGCGGGACTCGCGGGCGCACTCGAAGCGGCCGGGCCCTTGGGCCAGCTCACGCCCTATGTGCCGGCGGGCTATGGCTTCGCGGCCATCATCGTGGCCTTTGTGGGGCGCCTGCACCCGGTCGGCATCATCTTCTCGGGCGTGCTGATGAGCATGTTCTATATCGGCGGTGAACTGGCGCAGTCGCGCATGGGCCTGCCCAAATCGATCACCGGCGTGTTCCAGGGCCTGCTGCTGTTTTCGCTGCTGGCCTGCGACACCTTGATCAACTACCGCCTGCGCTGGCATCGGAAGCACTGACACGATGGAAAGCTATGCATTGCTGATCGCTGCCGCGCTGAATGCCGGCACCGTGCTGGCGCTGGCCGCTTTGGGCCTCTTGATCAATGAGCGCGCCGGCATCGTCAACCTGGGTGCCGAGGGCATGATGCTGGTGGCGGCCATTGCCGGCTTCGCCACGGCGGTGCATACCGGCAACGACTGGCTGGCGTTTGCGGCCGGCATGGGGGCTGGTGCGGTGATGGCGGCGGTGTTCGGCGGCCTGGTGATCTGGCTCAACACCAACCAGTACGCCGCCGGCCTGGCGCTGAGCCTGTTCGGCACCGGCTTCTCGGCCTTTGTCGGCATCAGCTATGTGCAGGCCAAGCTGCAGGCGCGGCCGAGCTTTGCAGTGCCGGTGCTCGCCGACCTTCCGCTCATCGGCCCGGCGCTGTTCCGGCAGCATCCGATGGTGTATCTGGCGATTGCGCTGACTGTCTTCCTGGCCTGGTTTCTCTACCGCTCGCGCGCCGGCCTGGTGTTGCGCGCGGTGGGTGAGTCACCCGAGTCCGCGCATGCGCTGGGTTATCCGGTGCGACGCATCCGCCTGGCCGCCGTGATGACGGGCGGCGCGCTGTGCGGTCTGGCGGGCGCCTATGTGTCGGTGATCTACACGCCGCTGTGGGTGGAGGGCATGATCGCCGGCAAGGGCTGGATCGCGCTGGCGCTGACGACCTTCGCTACCTGGCGCCCGGCACGCGTCTTGCTGGGTGCTTACCTGTTCGGCTTCGTCACCATGTTGCAGTTCCATCTGCAGGGTCAGGGCGTGCAGATCGCGAGTCAGTTCCTCTCGATGCTGCCCTATCTGGCCACCATCGTGGTGCTGGTGCTGATCTCCAGCAATGCCAGCTTCATTCGCGCGAATATGCCGGCGTCGTTGGGCAAACCCTTCTTCCCGGGTTCCTGAAGCGGTGCGTCCGCCGTGCTGGCAGCGCACCATAATTGAGCCCTTATCCCTCCCTCACTACGGAGACCTTCATGAGTCTGAAGAGCAAACGCGATCTGTTGAAGTTGGCCGGCTGGAGCACCCTGGCCGCCACCGCCGCCCTGGTGGGCTGCGGCAAAAAGGAAGAGGCCGCTGCGCCCGCCGCAGCCTCGGCGCCGGCTTCGGCCGCTGCGCCCAAGCCTGAGCCGCTGAAGATCGCCTTTGCCTATGTCGGCCCCGTGGGCGACGGCGGCTGGACTTTCGCGCACGACAACGGCCGCAAGGCGGTCGAGAAGGAATTCGGCGACAAGGTCGTCACCAGCTTCGTCGAGAAAGTGCCCGAGGCGGCTGACGCCGAGCGCGTGTTCCGCGACATGGTGGGCCAGGGCAACAAGCTGATCTTCGGCACGACCTTTGGCTACATGGAGCCGATGCTGAAGGTGGCGCCCGATGCCAAGGACGTGAAGTTTGAGCATGGCACCGGCTACAAGCAGGCCGACAACCTGCGCACCTACGACTCGCGCACCTATGAAGGCGCCTATATGGCCGGCGTGATTGCTGGCGCGATGACCAAGAGCAACACGCTGGGCGTGGTGGGCTCGATCCCCATCCCCGAGGTGATCCGCAACATCAACAGCTTCACGATGGGTGCGCAGAGCACCAACCCGAAGATCAAGGTCAAGGTGGTGTGGGTCAACGAGTGGTTCAACCCGCCAAAGGAAACCGAGGCTGCGCAAAGCCTGATCAACGGCGGCGCCGATGTGCTGATGCAGAACACCGATTCGTCGGCCGTGCTGCAGACTGCCGAGAAGAACGGCAAGTACGCCTTCGGCTGGGACTCGGACATGACCGCCTACGGCCCCAAGGCCCACCTCGGTTCGGCCATCATCAACTGGGGCCCGTACTACATCGCCACCGTGCGTGAAGTGCTGGACGGCAAGTGGACCGCCGGCGCTGGCAAGAACAGCTGGTGGGGCGTCAAGGAAGGCGCGATCGACATGGTCTCGGTCGCCGAGTTCGTGCCGGCCGACATCAAGGCCAAGGTCGACACCATCAAGGCCGGCCTGAAGGACGGCAGCTTCTCGATCTGGAAGGGCCCCATCGTCGGCCAGGACGGCAAGGAAATCCTGAAGAAGGACGAGGTCGCCGACGACAAGTTCCTCTCCGGCGTGAACTTCTACATCAAGGGCGTCGAAGGCAAGGTGCCGAGCGGCAAGTAAACCCGCGGCAGCGCTGGCTGCATGGATGAAGGGCCACGGTGAGAGCCGTGGCCTTTTTCGTTCCTGCAGCAGCGGCGCAAAGGGCCTGCTCCGCCCGGCAGCGGGTGGGGCAGGCCCAGCTCCGACCTCATCGAGTGCCCGTCAGCCGGCGGACCCGGCCCTGGCACCGCAGCTGCCTATTCCCGCCCTATGGCAAACTCGCGCGCTTCGCATTTCCCGGTCACTGAGTCTTGGACAAGATCCTGCTTCAAATTGCTGCCGAGCTGAAGGTTCGCCCGGCGCAGATCAACGCAGCCGTGCAGCTGCTCGATGGCGGCGCCACCGTGCCCTTCATCGCCCGTTATCGCAAGGAAGTGACCGAGGGGTTGGATGACATCCAGCTGCGCGAGCTCGAGTCGCGCCTGGGCTATCTGCGCGAGCTGGAAGAACGCCGCGCCGCGGTGCTCAAGAGCATCGAGGAGCAGGGCAAGCTCACACCCGAGCTGCGCGCTGCCATCGAGGCTGCGCCCACCAAGCAGGAGCTGGAAGACCTCTACCTGCCCTACAAGCAAAAGCGCCGCACCAAGGGCATGATCGCTCGCGAGGCGGGGTTGGAGCCGCTGGCCGACAAGCTGTTTGCCGACCCGACGCTGGAGCCGATGAGCGAAGCGGCGGCCTTCCTCAACCCTGACGCTGGTTTTGCCGATGCTTTCGCGGTGCTGGATGGCGTGCGCGACCTGCTGTCCGAGCGCTGGGCCGAGGATGCCGCGCTGATCGGCAAGCTGCGCGAGTGGCTGTGGGATGAGGGCCTGTTCAAGTCCACGCTGATGGCGGGCAAGGACGAGAACAACCCCGACATCTCCAAGTTCCGCGACTACTTTGACTATGCGGAAGCCATCAGGACCGTGCCCTCGCACCGCGCGCTGGCGGTGTTCCGCGGCCGCACGCAGGAATTCCTGGATGCCAAGCTGGTGCTCGATGAAGAGATCGTCACCGGGCAGCCTGGTCTGGCCGAAGGCCGTATCGCCCGCCACCTGGGCTGGAGCCACGGCAAGCGCGCAGCCGACGAATTGATCCGCAAGACCATCGCCTGGACCTGGAAGGTCAAGCTCAGCATGAGCCTGGAGCGCGACCTGTTCGCCCGCCTGCGCGACGAGGCTGAGAAGGTGGCGATCAAGGTCTTTGCCGAGAACTTGCGCGATCTGCTGCTGGCCGCGCCCGCCGGCAAGCGCGTGGTGATGGGCCTGGACCCGGGCATTCGCACCGGCGTCAAGGTGGCCGTAGTCTCCGACACGGGCCGCGTGCTGGACACGCACACTGTCTACCCGCACGAGCCGCGCAAGGACTGGGAAGGCTCGCTGCACACGCTGGGCCGCCTGGTAGCCACGCATGGCGTGAACCTGATCGCGATCGGCAACGGCACGGCCTCGCGCGAGACCGACAAGCTTGCGGCTGACCTGATCAAGCGCATCCAGCAGCTGGCACCGGGTACGGTGATCGAGAAGGTGGTGGTCAGCGAGGCCGGCGCCTCGGTGTATTCGGCCTCCGAATTCGCTTCCAAGGAGCTGCCCGAGCTGGACGTGTCGCTACGCGGCGCGGTTTCGATCGCCCGCCGTCTGCAGGATCCGCTGGCCGAGCTGGTGAAGATCGACCCCAAGAGCATCGGCGTGGGCCAGTACCAGCACGACGTCAACCAGAGCGAGCTGGCCAAGACACTGGACGCGGTGGTGGAAGACTGCGTGAACTCTGTGGGCGTGGACCTGAACACGGCCTCGGCGCCGCTGCTGTCGCGCGTCTCGGGCCTTTCGGCTGCGGTGGCGGGCTCCATCGTGCGCTGGCGCGATGCCAACGGCGCGTTCAAGAATCGCAAGCAGTTGCTGGATGTGACGGGCCTGGGCCCCAAGACCTTTGAGCAGGCGGCGGGCTTCCTGCGCATCCGCGATGGCGACAACCCGCTGGACCTGTCGGGCGTGCACCCGGAGACCTATGTGGTGGTGCAGCGCATCCTTGACAAGGTGGCGCGTCCCGTCAGCGAGGTGATGGGCAAGAGCGATGTGATCCGCGCGCTGAAACCAGAGGCTTTCGCCGACGAGAAGTTCGGCGCCATCACGGTGAAGGACATCCTGGCTGAGCTGGAAAAGCCGGGCCGCGATCCGCGCCCCGACTTCAAGGTGGCGCGCTTCAACGAGGGCGTGGAAGACATCAAGGACCTGGCCGAGGGCATGATTCTCGAAGGCACCGTGTCCAATGTGGCGCAGTTCGGCGCCTTCGTGGACCTGGGCGTGCATCAGGACGGTCTGGTGCATGTGAGCCAGCTGGCCAACAAGTTCGTCAGCGATGCGCGCGAGGTGGTCAAGACCGGCGACATCGTCAAGGTCAAGGTGCTGGAGGTGGACCTGGCGCGCAAGCGCATCTCGCTGACGATGAAGCTGGATGCCCAGGCACCGCGAGGCGCTGCCAAGGCCGACAACAGCTTCCGTCCGGCGGCCCGCAACGAGCGCATTGCCGGACAAGGCGCTGCGCCGCGCGGGGCTGCGGCACCGGCCGGCAACGCGATGGCGGCGGCGTTTGCGAAACTGCAGACCAAGCGCTGAGGCGGACGGCCGCCGGGCGCCAGACGCCATCGGCGGCCCGCTTCTGGCGATTCGTCGCATGAGGGCGGTCCTCTCAGGTGTCGACGGCTATTCTCTGGCCCGCCAATATCGTGTATCTGGAGACTGACTTGTCGCATCAACTTCATCCGCGCAGCCTGGCTTGCGCCTTGCTCGTGCTGTCCTATGCCGCAGCACCGGCCGCTTTGGCGCAAGAGGCGCCTGGCGGCCCTGGCGATGCCCAGCCACGCCAGCCGGGCACCAAGCTGGAGCGGGTGGAGATCAGCTCGCGCGCCTTGTCGGACACCGATCTGCGCCGTCGCGCGCCGGTGGCCAAGCAGATCTACGGTCGCGAAGAGCTGGACAAGTACGGTGACAGCAATGTGGCGGATGTGCTCAAGCGCCTGCCCGGCGTCAGCGTGCAAGGCAATGCGCCGCGCATGCGCGGCCTGGGGGCGGGCTACACGCTGATCCTGATCAACGGCGACCCCGCGCCCCCGGGCTTTCAGCTGGACCAGCTGGACCCCAAGCAGGTGGAGCGCATCGAGGTCACCAAGGGCCCGACCGCCGACCAGAGCGCGCAGGCGGTGGCCGGCGCGATCAACATCATCCTGAAGGACGCTCCGCGCGTCAGCCAGCGCGATCTCGGCGTGCGCCTGGGCTACAACGCCGATCGTCCGGTGGGTGGCTTGAATTTCACCTGGGGTGAGCGGGTGCTGGGCGGCGTGGCCGTTTCCGTGCCGGTGTCGCTGTTCACCTGGCGCGGTCGCAATGAGATCCGTACCGAGAAGCTGGCGCCGGGCAGCAATGCGCTGCCGGCCGCTTCGGTGCAGTCGGCGACCCAGCCCTTCTGGGGGCATGGCTTCAACGCCAGCCCGCGCGTGAACTGGAAGATCGGGGATGACGAGACACTGACGCTGCAGAGCTTCTTCCAGGACGGCCGCTGGAACAACAAGACCAGCTTCAGCAATGAAGTGCTGTCGGGCAAGCCGCTGCTGGAGGATGACAACCTGGGCAAGGGCAGCTGGCGCATGGCGCGAGGCAATGTCCAGTATGCGAACCGGCTGAATGAGAACCAGCGGCTGGAGCTGAAGGCTGGCCTGCAGGAGTCCAAGGGGGGCTTCGACGTGCAGACCTACCGCGACGGGGCCGTGCGCCGCCGCAGCTTTGGCGACAACAAGGACAGCAACTTCACCCAGGGCGGCAAGTTCGCCCAGCTGATCGGCGACAGCCACAGCCTGACGGTGGGCTGGGATCTTGAATGGCGCCGCCGCGACGAAAAGCGCGAGACCACCGAGCTGGGTCTGCCGCAGCTGCCCGAGTTCGATGGCCAGCCTTTCGGTGCACGCATCGAGCGCCAGGCGCTGTTCGTGCAGGACGAATGGGAGCTGTCGCCGCAGTGGTCCACCTATCTGGGCCTGCGTGGCGAGCGCATCGTCACCGAGAGCCGCGGCCTGAGCGAGACGCTGCGCAACACCAGCCAGGTGGTGACGCCGCTGTGGCACCTGAATTACAAGCTCGACCCCAAGGGCCGCGACCTGATCCGCGGCAGCCTGACGCGCAGCTACAAGGCGCCCGAGCTGAATGCGCTGCTGAGCCGTCCGGCCCTCAACAGCCTGTATCCGGACGCGAGCAAGCCCAACAGCCAGATTGCGCCGGACCGCAGCGGCAATCCGCTGCTCAAGCCTGAACTCGCGACCGGCCTGGATCTGGCTTTCGAGAAGTACATGGCGGGCGGCGGCATGTTCAGCATCGGCGTCTTCCATCGCCAGGTGACGGACCTGATCCGCAACCAGATCACGCTGGAAACCGTGCCCTGGTCTGGCGTGCAGCGCTGGGTCTCGCGTCCGACCAACTTCTCCAAGGCGACGACCAGCGGCCTGGAGCTTGAGCTGAAGGGCCGGGCCGGCGAGTTGCTGCCCTCGGTGTTCGACCCCAAGCTGGCGCTGAATCTGCGCAGCTCGCTGAACATCTATCGCTCCCGTGTGCAGGCGCTGCAGGGGCCGAACAACCGACTGGACGGGCAGCAGCCCTGGTCGGCGAATCTGGGCTTTGATTACCGCCTGACCAGCCTGCCGATGCCGGTCATCACGGGCGCGAACTTCGCCTACACACCGGGCTACACCACGCGCCAGCTTTCCAATCAGTGGCTGGAGCAGAGCCATGCGCGCGGCATCGATCTGTTCGCGCAGCTCATCCTGAGCCGGCAGACCTCGGTGCGTGTGATGGCCAACAACTTCGCACCGGTGGACAACCAGTCGCGCACGCTGCTGGACGGTGGCTACTACACCGATGTGCAGCGCAAGGGCCGCACCTGGTGGGGCGTGATGCTGGAGCACAAGCTCTGATGCAGGCGCTGCGGGTCTACGCCGGAGCGCGAGCGCGTGAGCGCCTGCGCGAGCGCGGCCTGCAACCCTCAGATGTGCGCGTGGTTCCGGCCGCAGCGGGCGGCCCCAAGGGTCTGATCCTCAATCCGCTGGACCGCTTCCTGTTCGGCCGCTGGTTGCCGCGCGGCGCGGGCGAGATCCATCTGCTCGGCGCCTCGATCGGCGCCTGGCGCATGGCCACGGCCTGCCTGGTGAACGACGAGACGCAGGCGGAGCAGGAGTTCGAGCGTCTGGCGCAGGACTATGTGAACCAGCGCTACGACAGCGCGCCGGGGCGCCGGCCAACGGCACAAACCGTCAGCCGCGGTTTTGCGGCGGGCCTGGCGGATTGCTTCGGTGGCCGCGAGGCGGCCCTGCTCGCGCATCCGCGCCTGCGGCTGCATGTCTTCACCTCGCGCGGACGCCATCTGCTGGCACGCGAAGGGCGCTGGCGCACGCCGCTCGGCTATGGCGCCGCCTTTGCCGCCAATCTTGTGCAGCGTCGTGCCTTGGGGGGATGGCTGGAGCGGGTGGTGTTCTCCGATCCGCGCGCCGCTCTGCCGATGCCGGTCACGGACTTCCGCAGCCGGCAGGTGGCACTGACGGCCGACAACTTTCAGCCCGCCTTGCTGGCGAGCTGCTCGATTCCCTTCTGGCTGCAGGCGGTGCATGACATCCCGGGCGCGCCCGAGGGCGCCTACTGGGACGGCGGCATCACCGATTACCACCTGCATCTGAACTACGCCGCCATGCTGGGCGACGGGTTGGTGTTGTATCCGCACTTCCAGCGCACAGTGGTGCCGGGCTGGCTCGACAAGGCTCTCAAGGGCCGGCACCGGGCGACGGCTTTTCTCGACAATGTGGTGGTGTTGGCGCCCGATGAGGACTGGGTGCGGCGCAGCCTGCCGCGTGGCAAGCTGCCGGATCGGTCTGACTTCGCCTTCTACGGCGACGATGTGTCGGCCCGCGCCAAGGCCTGGCTGCAGGCCATCGCCGAAAGCCAGCGCTTGCGCGATGAGTTCGCGCGTCTGGTCGAGGCGGGCTCGGTTGACGCCTTGTCGCTGTGAGCGTCTGAGTTCAGGCCGAATGTAATCAGAGGTAAGGCCCCGCCAACGCGGGGTGGGGGTACTGCGTTGCATCAGTACCGACGCATCACCTGTTACCAGGGAGCCCCCATGCCCATGTCATCCCCCCGCCTTGCTTCTTCGGCGCTGCTGAGCCTCGTTCTGGTGCTCGGCGGTTGTGCCCACCAGCGCCAGTCGCGCGAGCCGGCGCCGTATGGAAGCTATGGCGGCTATGGCCCCTATTCAGGCCAGGTGCAGAACATCGTCCAGTACGGGCATGTGCGCAGCATCGAGCAGTTGGCCGACGGTCGGCGCGACAGTGGTGCCGGCGGTGCCGTGATCGGCGCGGTGGTTGGCGGCGTGATCGGCAACCAGATGGGCAAGGGCGACGGCCGGGTGGCGACCACGGTGCTGGGTGCCATGGGTGGCGCGTTGCTGGGCAGCGAGATCGACAAACAGGGCCGCGGCCGGCCACTCTACCGTGTGACCATTCGGCTGGAACGCCATGGCGGTGACTTGCAGTTCGAGATGGACCGGCTTGACGGCCTTGGCATCGGCGACCGCGTCCGCATCGACAACGGCCGCGTGCAGCGCTACTGATCCGATGACCTACAATTGCCCATCTTCAAACAACAAGGGCGAGAAAGGCACGATGGTTATGACACCGCGAACTACGACCTCCACTGCAAAGGTTTGTTAGTCGGCCGCGGCTCGTCACGTCTTTCCCCTTAGCTGTTTTGCAGCACCCCAATGAAGCGCGGCACCAGGCCGCGCTTTTTTGTTTTCTGCATCCGTATGCCCGGGTGCTCATGGAGTTTCTCGATGATCTCGATCCAATTGCCTGATGGTTCCAAGCGCGAGTTCGCGCAGGCAGTGACGGTGGCTGATGTCGCCGCTTCGATTGGCGCTGGCCTGGCCAAGGCGGCGCTGGCTGGCCGCGTCGGTGCGGGCGATGCCGCCCAACTGGTCGACACCAGCTACCTCATCGAGGCTGACACGCAACTGGCCATCATCACCGACAAGGATGCCGACGGCCTGGAGGTGATCCGCCATTCGACGGCCCACTTGCTGGCCTATGCCGTCAAGGAGCTGTTTCCTGAGGCTCAGGTCACCATCGGCCCGGTGATCGAGCATGGCTTCTATTACGACTTCTCGTACAAGCGTCCGTTCACGCCCGAGGACCTGGCTGCCATCGAATCGAAGATGAGCGAACTGGCCAAGAAAGACGAAAAGGTCGTCCGCTCGGTGCTGCCGCGTGACGAGGCAGTGAGCTACTTCAAGGGTATCGGTGAGGCCTACAAGGCCGAGATCATCGAGAGCATCCCGGCTGATCAGGCCGTGTCGCTCTATGCCGAAGGCAAGTTCACGGACCTGTGTCGCGGCCCGCACGTGCCGTCCACCGGCAAGCTCAAGCACTTCAAGCTGATGAAGGTGGCCGGCGCCTACTGGCGCGGCGATCATCGCAACGAGCAGCTGCAGCGCATCTATGGCACGGCCTGGGCCAGCAAGGATGATCTGCAGAAGTACCTGACCATGCTGGAGGAAGCCGAGAAGCGCGACCACCGCAAGCTGGGCAAGGAACTGGACCTGTTCCATATCGACGAGCACGCACCGGGCGTGGTGTTCTGGCATCCCAAGGGCTGGACGGTCTGGCAGGAGGTCGAGCAGTACATGCGCCGCGTCTACCGCGACAACGGCTACCAGGAAGTCAAAGGCCCGCAGATCCTGGACAAGACGCTGTGGGAGGCGACTGGCCACTGGGACAAGTACCGCGACAATATGTTCACGACAGAGTCGGAGAAGCGCGACTACGCGCTCAAGCCGATGAACTGCCCCGGTCACATCCTGATCTTCAAGCACGGCATCAAGAGCTACCGCGACCTGCCGCTGCGCTTCGGTGAGTTCGGCCAGTGCCACCGCAACGAGCCCACCGGCGGCCTGCACGGCATCATGCGAGTGCGCGGCTTCACGCAGGACGATGGCCACATCTTCTGCACCGAGGACCAGATCCTGCAGGAGTGCGTCAACTACACGGCTCTGCTGCAGAAGGTCTACACGGACTTCGGCTTCACCGACATCATCTACAAGGTCGCGACACGCCCCGAGGCGCGTATCGGCTCGGACGAAGTCTGGGACAAGGCTGAGTTCGCGCTGATGGAGTCGCTGCGCGCGTCGGGTGTGGACTTCATCATCGCTCCGGGCGATGGCGCCTTCTACGGCCCCAAGATCGAGTACACGCTGAAGGATGCGCTGGGTCGCCAGTGGCAGTGCGGCACCATGCAGGTGGACTTCTCGATGCCGGGGCGTCTGGGGGCCGAGTTCGTTGACCAGGATGGCCAGCATAAGACGCCGGTGATGCTGCACCGGGCCATCGTGGGCAGTCTTGAGCGCTTCATCGGTATCCTGATCGAGCAGCATGCTGGCGCCCTGCCCACTTGGCTGGCTCCGACCCAGGTGGTGGTGGCCAATATCACCGATGCGCAGGCTGATTACGTTGCGGAAATTGTGAAATCGCTGCAAAAACAAGGAGTTAGGGTGGCGAGCGATTTGCGGAACGAGAAAATCACGTATAAAATCCGCGAGCATTCTTTGCAGAAGGTCCCGTTCATCCTGGTCGTTGGCGACAAGGAGAAGGCAAACGGGGCCGTCGCGGTGCGCGCCCGAGGCAACCAAGACCTGGGTGTGATGTCCCTGGAGAGCTTTGTTGAGAAGCTCTCTGCTGGCATCGCCTCCAAGGCCTGAGTGGTTCGATCAGGGCGCGCTTTTGCTTGTGTTTGGGCCTCTCGCCTTGGGGTCCATTGAAAGGTATGCACCATCGCTACTTTTGCTGACCGTCGTGCGATTCCCGAGCGCAAGCATCGGCTGAACCGTGAAATTCTTGCTCCCGAAGTCCGTCTGAACGGGCCGGAAAACGAGCCTCTGGGCATCGTGAGCATCCAGGAAGCCCTGCGTATGGCAGGCGACCTGGACGTGGACTTGGTTGAGATTTCCGCCACAGCGACGCCACCGGTGTGTCGTTTGATGGACTACGGGAAGTTCAAGTACATCGAGCAGAAGCGTGCAGCCGAGGCGAAGTCCAAGCAGAAGGTCATCGAGATCAAGGAAGTCAAGTTCCGTCCGGGTACGGACGAGGGCGACTACCAGATCAAGATGCGCAATCTGCGTCGCTTCATCGCGGAAGACGGCGACAAGGGCAAGGTCACGCTGCGTTACCGCGGTCGCGAGATCACGCACCAGGACATCGGCATGCGGTTGCTTGAGCGCATCCGAGACGAGTTGTCTGATGTGGCCGTGGTCGAGAACATGCCCAAGCTGGAAGGCCGGCAGATGATCATGGTGCTGGCGCCGAAGAAGCGCTGAGCACATTAGGAGAGGTGTTTTAGCTTTGACCTCACATCGCTGCGCGATATGAGTCTTCGCTGAACCGCTTCGCGGTTTCAAGCCCGTCGATTTGGTCGTCGGCGGGCTTATTAGTCTCCAGAGGCTAGCAAGTGTTGCGAGTCCCGCAACCGCCCCTGGGACATCTTAAAAGGAGCAATAACATGCCCAAAATGAAGACCAAGAGCAGCGCGAAGAAGCGTTTTCGCGTGCGTCCGGGTGGTACCGTCAAGCGCGGTCAGGCGTTCAAGCGCCACATCCTGACCAAGAAGACCACGAAGAACAAGCGTCACCTGCGCGGTACGACGACTGTGCACGAAACCAACATGGGTCACATCGCTCAGATGCTGCCCTTTGCTGGCCTGTAATTCCACCATTTAACTAAAGGAGATTTAATATGCCTCGCGTTAAACGTGGTGTTACCGCACGTGCCCGTCACAAGAAGGTCCTGGCTCTGGCCAAGGGCTTCCGTGGTCGTCGCAAGAATGTCTTCCGCATTGCTAAACAGGCGGTGATGAAGGCAGGCCAATACGCCTACCGTGACCGCCGTGCCAAGAAGCGCGTGTTCCGTGCGCTGTGGATTGCCCGTATCAACGCGGCAAGCCGTGGCCTGGGTCTGAGCTACAGCAAGTTCGTTGCAGGCCTGAAGAAGGCCCAGATCGACATCGACCGCAAGGTCCTGGCCGATCTCGCCGTCAACGATCCGGCTGGTTTTGCCAGCATCTTTGCCAAGGTGAAGGCCGCTCTCGCTTAATTGCTGCCAGCGCCCTCAGGGGTGCTGCGGCTGCCTCGGCTTCTGGCCGAGGCGCGCCTTTAAAGGCCGACACCCTGGTGCTCGGCCTTTTCTCATTCTTACGCACCGAATACTCAGAGTCGCCCCGCGATGAACGACCTCGATCAACTGCTACAGACGGCGGCCGCCGAATTTGCCGCCGCCGCCACGCCCGCCGACCTGGAAAACGCCAAGGCCCGATTTATCGGCAAGAGCGGTCAGGTGACCGAGCTGATGAAGGGCCTGGCCAGCCTGTCGGTCGAGGAAAAGAAGACCCGCGGCGCCCAGATCAACCAGCTCAAGACCGGCATCGAGGCTGCGCTGAACGCACGCCGTCAGGCCTTGGCCGATGCCGAGCTGGAGAAGCAGTTGAAGGCAGAGGCACTCGATGTCTCGTTGCCGGGTCGCCAGCGTGGCACCGGCGGCCTGCACCCGATCACGCGCGCGATGGAGCGCATTGAGGCCATCTTCGGCTCCATGGGTTTCGATGTGGCTGACGGCCCGGAGATAGAGAACGACTGGTTCAACTTCACGGCCCTGAACACGCCGGAAGACCATCCGGCCCGCTCGATGCATGACACCTTCTACATCGAAGGTGGCCATGTGCTGCGCACGCACACCAGCCCGATGCAGATCCGCTATGCGGTGCAGCATGTGAAGAAGCATCAGGCGCTGATCGATGCCGGCCAGGCGATGCCCGAGATCCGCGTGATTGCGCCGGGCCGCACCTATCGCGTGGACAGCGACGCGACGCACTCGCCGATGTTCCATCAGGTCGAGGGCTTGTGGGTGGGCGAGAACATCTCCTTCAAGGACCTCAAGTCCGTCTACGTGAACTTCATGCAGCAGTTCTTCGAGACGACGGACATGGAGATCCGCTTCCGCCCCAGCTACTTCCCCTTCACCGAGCCCAGTGCCGAGATCGACATGATGTTTGGCTCGGGTCCGCTGAAAGGGCGCTGGTTGGAGGTCTCCGGCTCGGGCCAGGTTCACCCCCAGGTGATCCGCAATATGGGGCTGGACCCGGAACGCTATATCGGCTTCGCCTTCGGCTCGGGCATCGACCGCCTGGCCATGCTTCGCTACGGCGTGAACGACCTGCGCCTGTTCTTCGACGGTGATCTGCGCTTCCTGAGCCAGTTCAAGTGAGCTGAGCCTGTAGCTGACGAATACCCGCCATCGAACGCCTGAAGAGTACAGAACATGCAATTCCCCGAGTCCTGGCTGCGGAGCTTCTGCAACCCCACCCTGAACACGCAAGAGTTGGCCGAGCTGCTGACCATGTCCGGCCTGGAAGTCGAAGAGCTGCGCCCGGTGGCGCCGCCCTTTGGCGGCATCGTCGTGGCCGAGATCCTGACGGCCGAGCAGCACCCAAATGCCGATAAGTTGCGCGTCTGCACGGTCAACGCCGGTGGTCCTGAGCCGCTGCAGATCGTCTGCGGCGCGCCGAACGCGCGGGCCGGTATCAAGGTTCCGCTGGCCACCATCGGCGCTGAGCTGCCGCCGGGCGAGGACGGCAAGCCCTTCAAGATCGGCAAGGGCAAGCTGCGTGGTGTCGAGAGCTTCGGCATGCTGTGCTCGGCGCGCGAGCTCAAGCTCAGCGAAGACCATGGCGGCCTGCTGGAGTTGGCGCCCGATGCACTGATCGGCCAGGACATCCGCGAGCATCTGAAGCTTGACGACATGCTGTTCACGCTGAAGCTGACGCCCAACCTGGCGCATTGCCTGAGCGTCTATGGCATCGCGCGCGAAGTCTCGGCGCTGACGGGCACGCCGCTTCAGGCGCCGAGCTTCCCGGCCGTGCCGGTCAAGCATCATGACAAGCTGCCGGTGCGCGTCGAAGCTGCCGACTTGTGCGGGCGTTTCTCGGGCCGCATCGTGCGCGGCGTCGATACCAAGTCGAAGACACCTGACTGGATGGTTGAGCGTCTGGCGCGCTGCGGCCAGCGCTCGGTCTCGCCGCTGGTGGACATCTCCAACTATGTGATGTTCGAGTTGGGCCGTCCTTCGCACATCTTCGATTTCGACAAGATCCACGACGGTTTGGTGGTGCGTTGGGGCTGCAAGGGCGAGCAGCTCAAGCTGCTCAACGGCAACACCATCGAGTGGATGAGCAGGTCGGCGTGATCGCCGACAGCCGGCAGGTCGAGTCGCTGGCCGGCATCATGGGTGGCGACGCCACGGCCGTCTCGGATGACACTAAGAACGTCTATGTCGAAGCCGCCTTCTGGTGGCCCAAGGCAGTCGCCGGCCGTTCGCGCCGCTACAACTTCTCGACCGACGCCGGCCACCGCTTCGAGCGCGGCGTCGATCCGGCGCAGACCGTAGAGCACATCGAGCGCATCACGCAACTGATCCTGGAGATCTGCGGCGGCGAGGCGGGTCCGATGGACGACCATGTCGTCGCGATGCCGGAGCGCAAGCCGGTGGCGCTGCGCGTGGAGCGCGCCGCCAAGGTGATCGGCATGCCCGTGACGCAGGCTGACTGCGCAGGCGTGTTCAAGCGTCTGGGCCTGGAGTTCAGCGAGACCGCCGGCGTGATCACCGTGACGCCGCCGAGCTGGCGTTTCGACATCCAGATCGAGGAAGACCTGATCGAGGAAGTGATCCGCGTGCTCGGCTACCCCAAGCTTCCGGCCACGCCGCCGCTGGCGCCGGTGGTCGGCAAGGTGCGCTCGGAGTCGCGCCGCTCGGTGCACGCGCTGCGCCACGCATTGGCGGCCCGGGACTACTTCGAGACCATCAACTTCAGCTTCGTCGAAGAGCGCTGGGAGCGCGAGCTGGCCGGCAATGACAAGCCCATCCAGTTGCTGAACCCCATTGCCGCGCCGCTGGCCGTGATGCGCAGCAGCCTGTTGGGCAGCCTGGTGAACGTGCTGCGCTACAACCTGACGCGCAAGGCGCCGCGCGTGCGGGTGTTCGAGATCGGCCGCGTCTTCCTGCGTGATGCGTCGGTGCAGGAGAGCGACAGCAGCATTGCCGGTGTGGATCAGCCCATGCGCGTGGCCGGCCTGGCCTGGGGCCCGGTGGATCAGCAGCAGTGGGGCGCCAAGGAGCGGCAGGTCGACTTTTTCGATGTGAAGGGCGATGTCGAAGCGCTGTTCGCGCCGCGCCAGCTGCGCTTCGTGGCTGCCGAGCACCCGGCGTTGCATCCCGGTCGCAGTGCGCGCGTGGAGCTTGATGGCGTCGAGATCGGCGTGATTGGCGAGCTGCATCCGAAGTGGCGCCAGGGCTACGAGCTGCCCAGCGCACCGGTCGTGTTTGAACTGGCCTTGGATGCGGCGATGGCGCGTACCTTGCCCAAGGGGCAGGGTGTGGCGCGCCAGCAGGCGGTGCTGCGCGACATCGCGGTGATCGTCGGCGAGAAGGTGACGCACGAGTCCTTGATGGCGACGATCGCCAAGGCGCAGGGTGGCCTGATCCGTTCGGCCAAGCTGTTCGACGTGTTCAAGCCAGCACAGCCTACGGCCGAGCTGCAGGCTGGCGAGCGCAGCCTGGCGGTGCGCCTTGAGCTGCTGGACGAGGAAGCCACGCTGACCGATGAACGCATCGAAGAAGCGATGGCCGCAGTGATCGCGCTGCTTGCCGCCGAACTCGGCGCGAAACTGCGTGGCTGACGAGGGAACCTGATGAGCACCAATGACGACGAGATCCGCGAGGCAGTTTCACGCGTGCTGCTCCCCAGCCTTGAGACGCCGACGCTGACCAAGGCTGATCTGGCGGAGCTGCTGTTTGACAAGCTGGGCTTGAACAAGCGCGAGTCCAAGGACATGGTCGAAGCCTTCTTCGACATCATCCACGCCAGCTTGGTGACGGGGCGGGACGTGAAGCTCTCCGGCTATGGCAATTTCAATATCCGGCGCAAGGCGCCGCGCCCAGGACGGAATCCACGCACCGGCGAGGCGATTCCGATCAAGGCGCGCAACGTCGTCACCTTCCACGCCAGCCACAAGCTCAAGGGACAGGTGCAAGGTGATACACCTGCCGCTGAAGACTTCGAGTAGAGTCTGACCTCCCCACCTGAAGCCCTTGATTTCAATGGACAAAGCGCTTCCCGCTATTCCTGCCAAACGCTACTTCACGATCGGTGAAGTCAGCGAGTTGTGTGGCGTGAAGCCCTATGTGCTGCGCTACTGGGAGCAGGAGTTCACACAGCTCAAGCCGATGAAGCGGCGCGGCAATCGGCGCTACTACCAGCACCATGAAGTGCTGTTGATTCGCCGGATCCGTGATCTCTTGTACGACCAGGGCTTCACCATTTCTGGGGCGCGCAATCAACTCGGGGAACTTGGCTCCCAGCGTCTGGATCCCGCTCAGGCTTTCCATGATGAAGCCCTGGCAGCGGGGGAGTTCAATGGCGAGTCTTTCGCGGAGTCTGAATCTGAGATCGAGGCCGACACCGAGGCGGTGATGGGTGGCCCGGGTTCGCTGTCGCTGGATCAGGTCCGCAAGGAATTGATGTCGATACGTGAGTCTTTGCTTGCTTAGAGCGTGATTCTTGCCCTATAATGCAAGGCTTCGTCGGGGCGTAGCGCAGCCTGGTAGCGCACTTGCATGGGGTGCAAGGGGTCGCGAGTTCGAATCCCGCCGCCCCGACCAAGAATAAGAAGAGAAATCAACGGCCTAGATGCGAAAGCGTCTAGGCCGTTTTTCCGTTCTGGGTCCGACGCGGTGTTCTGGCAACAGCATCGGCGACAGTGTCTGTTTGCTGGTAGATCGGCAACTCGTGCCCTTGCCGCTCGCCGCTGACTGTTTCCAAAGCGCCAAGCTCTTCCCTGCGTAGCCGAACCGGGCGGGTTGATTTCCAACACCAGCCTGGCTGTGCTGCACCGTCGTGCAAGTTGCTGCGGCTCGCGGCCAGCGTCGGCCCTGCGCTAACAGCTTCAGTCGCTGCATGCGTTGCGTGACGCAGATGAATCCGCTCGGCCTCAGCGGCGCGCGGGTACCCGGCTTTCAAGTGCTGCTGGTCGGTAGTCGGGCTTGAAGCGGCAGGGGGACGGGAACTTGCCCTGTGCCAGTGTGCAGCCCGCATCCAGTGTGACCGGTGTCGGCTTGCGGCCCTGCTGCACCCAGGCGGTCAAGCCCGCCAGCGCGCTGACATAGGTGGCGTCGCTCAGGTAGCTGTGGTTGTTGTCGCCTGTGAAGGCCTGAACCAAGCCATCAGCGCGGCCCGCTCGAGCCATGGTCCCCGCCCACACAGACTCCAACTCGACAAAAGCGATTGGGTCGTCAACGCCATGCACGGCGAGTACCGGTACCGGAATACTTCCGCTCGGATCGGTGTCGGCACCGAAGCGGGCCACTGCAGCCGGATCGGCGGCGTAGCGAAGCACGCCGGCATTGAGCGCCGCATTATTGCCGGATCCGCGGTAGACGACGCCGATGTTGCTGAACACATTGCGGCCCTGAGTCCGCTTGCTGGAAATGTCTTGGAAGTGGAAAGTCGCCCAGTTCAGGTGGCCCGCGACGCTGCTCTCCGGGATCCGGATCACATCGACGATGGTCTTCAACTTGCGCGCTTGCTCGGCGCTGCGCTCGGCGGCGGGCAGGCCCAGCCCCAGGCAGTCCTTGCTGCGCTGATCCAGGTCGGCGCGGGTCAGCGTGCTGCCTTCAGGCAGACCTTGCCAGAGGGGATACTGCGGCTCGTCGGGACGTGGGTGGTTGTTGCACAGGTATTGGTAGACCACGCGCAGATCGAGGCGGAAGTCGTAGGACCGCGTGCCGCCACCGATCACGCCGTTGCTGAGCAGCAGCGCGTCATAAGGCTTGCCCTGGGTGAACATCTCGCCACCCTTGGCAGCGACACTCGCGCCCCATGATTGCCCGTGCAGAAAAGTCAGCTGCGGCTTCGCCACATGCTGGACAAAGATGCGGCGCAGACGCTCGGTGTCTTCAGCCGCCGCACGCACCTCGACGCCGCCTTGGCGGAAGCTTGAAGCCGCCCACGCGTAGCCGGCACGCGGCATGATGGACCAGCGAATCAAGTCCTCCTCGACGCGCTTTGCCGAGGGCGCGCCGAGCAGGGGCCCGCCATGTGCATGCAGCACCAGATGGCCGTTCCAGTCCTTGGGCATGGCAATCAGGTAGAAGGCGCCAGCACTGTCGCGGCCGCCCAGGCAGCGTATGTCGGCACTGAATCCGTTCGGGCAGGCGGTGAGCTGTGGCGCGGCCTCATTCAGCGGTTGGGCCTGATGCGCGCAGGCGCTCAGCAAGGCCGCTGCAAGCAGCGGCAAAAGTCTTTGAGTCAGCATCGCGCAAGTCTCCTGATTTGAATTGGGCTGGGGCACGGCCACCAATGCCGCCAGTTGGTAGCCGTCGGCTCTCTGTTTGCCTGGACTTGGCAACTTTGCCTCAAGCCGACGTCCAGCCAGGGATGTTGAAGCCCTCGATGCAGCGCCTGTTCCTGGGAATGGCCGATTCGATCGTCATTCTGCCGCCCGAATCCTCGGTGCCTCGCAAGCCGATGTGGCTGGAGCCGTTTCGGTCGCCGCTCACCAGAACCCGATCCAGCGCGTCGAAGGCGATTGTTTGCGCTTGCTCGGCGGAGATCAGCAGGAGGATCGGACTTGGGTGCCGGCGGCAGCAGCAAGGCTTGGCCAGGCTCGAAGGGGTTTTGCACTGACGGGGCAAAGCAGGGGGGGGGCTGGCTGGCAAGTGCGCGATCCTTCACGCTTGACCTGGCTTTGATGTCTGCATTGCGCTCTAAAACGGTATAAATGATACATTTGCTAGCGAGGCATTTGGCGCAGAGACTCATCAATGATTCAGTCCGAACCGATTCACACGCTCGACGACGACGACGAGTTGCTCTTGATCGAGGAAGACCTCGCCCATGCCGCGCCAGTGATCGGTGCTGAGAAGCCGTGGATCGTGCTGATCGTTGACGACGACGTCGATGTACACAACGCCACCGAACTCGCGCTGAGCGGCTTGCTGGTGGAAGGGCGCCCGCTGCACTTGCTGCATGCGTTCTCTGGTGCGCAGGCGCGCGAAATCGTCGAAGCGAACGAGGATCTGGCAGTGATCCTGCTCGACGTGGTGATGGAGGCGGAAGACGCCGGCCTTCGTCTGGTAGTGCATGTGCGCGACGTGCTGCGGCGCAGCGCCTTGCGCATCATCCTGAGGACCGGTCAGCCGGGCTATGCGCCTGAGCTGGACACGATCCGCAACTACGACATCAATGACTACAAGACCAAGTCCGAGCTGACGCGCGTGCGGCTGTTCACCAGCCTGACGTCGGCGGTGCGCGCCTACCGGCAGATGCGTTCGCACGAAGAGATGCGGCGCGGGCTGGAGACCGTCGTCCAGGCCAGCACCGCGTTGACCAAGCTGCACGGCATGCAGCTGTTTGCCCAGGGTGTCATCGGACAGCTCAGTGCACTGCTGAATGTTGAACCTGACGGCCTGATCTGCGCGCAGGCCGGGCTTGAGGAAGGCAGCGAGCCGGCGCGCGTCATCGCGGCCTCGGGGCAGTTCAGCCACCTGATCCAGCAACCCTTGAGCGACTTGAACCTGCCAGCCGTGCAGCAGGCGCTGCAGCAGTGCCTGAACGAGCGCAGCAGCCGCCATGAATCGCCGCTGCTGCTCTACTTCTCGACCGAGGATGGCCGTGGCATGGCCGCCTACGTCGATGTGCGTCGAGAGCTGGAGCCGCAGGACTGTCATCTGCTGGACGTGTTTTGCGCCAGCACCTCGGTCGGGCTGCAGAACGTGCTGCTGTACGGGCGCCTGGTGGATCAGGCCTATGTGGACCCGCTGCTGCGAATTCCCAATTTGAATCGCCTGATCGAACTGCTGGCGGCGGCCAGCTCGCACGCACGCCCGACGACACTTGCGCTGCTGGACATCGACGAGTTCTCCGCCATCAACGACACGCTGGGCCATGACTTCGGAGACGCCGTGCTGCGCGCTGTCGCCGCGCGACTGTCATCCGCGCTGCCGCAGTCCACGCTGGCTCGCGTCGGCAGCGATGTGTTCGGTGTACTCGGCCCTTCGGACGAGGTCTGCGCAGAGCGGCTGCAGCGTCTGTTCAGCGATGTGTTCGCGGTCCAGCATCAGCGTCTGCGCATCAGTGCCAGCAGTGGCCTGGTCCAGCTGGCCGAGCGGCAACGCAGCGGCACCGAGCTGCTGAAGGACGCGCATGTCGCGCTGAAGCAGGCCAAGCTGCACAAGCGCGGCAACGCGGTCTACTTCTCAGCGCTGATGGGCCAGGACGCGCGCGAGCGCATGCATCTGCTGGCCGGCTTGCGCGACGCATTCGATGCCCAGCACCTGTTCCTGGTCTACCAACCCAAGCTGCACCTGGCCAACGGGCGCGCCAGCGGCGTCGAGGCCTTGCTGCGTTGGCGCCGGCCGGACGGGCAGTTCGTGCCGCCTGATCGCTTCATTCCGCTGGCGGAGAAGGCCGGGCTGATGGTGGCCCTGGGCACCTATGTGCTGCATGCCGCCTGCAACCAGCTGGCGCGCTTGCGTGCGGCCGGTCACCTTGAGCTCAGCATGGCCATCAATGTTTCCCAGGCGCAGTTGCGCGAGCCTGGTTTCACCCAGGTGCTGCGCCAGGCCCTGGCTGAGGCCGCGGTGCCGCCCTCGCAGGTCGAGCTGGAAATCACTGAGTCGATGGCGGCCGACGATCTGGCGCTGATCAGCGCGCTGCTGGTGGAGATTGCAGCCCTGGGCGTGACGGTGGCGATCGACGACTTCGGCACCGGCTTCTCATCGCTGAGTGTGTTGCGCAGCCTGCAGGCGCAACGCCTGAAGATCGACCGCAGCTTTGTCGACGAAATGCACAAGGACGACAGCATCGCGCGCATGGTGATCGGCCTCGGGCACAGCCTGGGCATGAGCATCACGGCCGAAGGCGTGGAAACCGAACAGCAGGCGCAGGCACTGAAGGCGTTGGGCTGCGAGGAAGTGCAGGGCTGGTTGTATTCGCGGCCCTTGGACGAGCCCGCGTTGCTGGCCTGGCTGGCTCAGCACGCCTGAGCGGCTTCGCCGCGCTCAGCACTCCTCGCCGCGGCACAGGGCCGTGATCGCCTCGGCGGTGCGCAGGTGCAGCGCATTGCGGCGCTTCTGCGCGCTGCTGGCCAGGCACAGCGTGCTGAAGATCTCGGGCGCCGTGATGGTGGCCTGGGCCAGGCCATCGGGCTGCGAATCGGCACTCAAGGCGCTGCCCGTCAAGGCCGCATAGCCGTGGCGCGCGCACCAGGTCCAGAATCGTGGGCACGCTGGATACCTCCCAGGCAATCTGCAGCTTGACGCCAGACAGCGCCGCCTGCGTCTCCATCAGGCGCCTGAAGCTGTGGCCCCATTGCGGCAGTACCAGCGGCAGCCGGGCCAGCTCCACCAGCGGCACGCTGCGTCCACCCAGCCGCGCCATTTCGGCACTAGGGCCGACCAGCATCAGCTTTTCCTGCAGCACGGGCGTGATCTCGATCGCCGGACTGGGCTCCGGGTTGTAGACCAGCCCCAGATCCACCCGGCCGGTGCCCAGCCACTCGCAGATATGGGTGGAGAAACCCTCGACCACGGCCAGCTTGGCTCGCGGCATGGCGCGCTGGAAATGCTCGATCAGCGGCACGGTGATGCGCCGCGCCAGGCTGGGCGGCAGGCCGACAACGATCTGCCCCACCGGCTCGTCGCGGCGGGCACCGATTTCCTGCTGCGCGGCCAGCGCGAGCTGCAGGATGTCGCGGCCGCGTGCCAGCAGCTGCCGGCCCGGCTCGGTCAGCGTGACGCCGCGGCCGTTGCGCAGCAGCAGGGTTTCGCGCAGCTCCACCTCCAGCGCCCGCACCTGGCGGCTCAGCGCCGGCTGGGCGACCCCGAGCTGGTCGGCAGCGCGGCTGAAGCTGCCCTGCTCAGCGACCTGGACGAAGTATTCGAGTTGCTTGAGATCCATGGCTAGATTCTGCCCTGAGCCATGCCGCATCGGCATAGCAGCTAGCGTTGATCGGGGCTTGGACAGTTGGCACAGCCTTCCCACAATGCGCAGCCAGGAGACAAACAAGAATGAAGCAGACTGCGATCCCCTGCTTGCTGATGCGTGGCGGCACCTCGAAAGGGCCGTTCTTTCGGGCCAGCGACCTGCCGGCCGATGTGGCCACGCGCGACCGCGTGCTGCTGGCCGCGCTGGGTTCGCCCGACCGGCGCCAGATCGACGGCGTCGGAGGCGCGCATCCGCTGACCAGCAAGGTCGGCATCGTTGGCAAGAGCGCGCGCGCCGACATCGACCTTGAATTCCTGTTCGCGCAGCTGCAGCCGGACAAGGACACGGTCGACACCACCCCCAACTGCGGCAATATGCTGGCCGCCGTCGTGCCTTTCGCGCTGGAGATGGGCCTGGTGCAAGCGCAGGGCGACACCAGCAGCTACCGCGTGCTGACGCTCAACACCGATATGGCGGCCGATATCACCGTGCAGACGCCCATGGGCGCCGACGGTCAGCGCCATGTCGAGTACGAAGGCAGTGCGCGCATCGATGGTGCGCCGGGCAGTGCGGCACCGATCACGATCAACTTCCTCGACACCGCGGGCTCGGTCTGCTCGGGCTTGCTGCCGACCGGCCATGTGAAGGACACGATCAGCGTCGAAGGCGAGGGCTTCGCGCCCTTCAGCATCGAGGTGAGCTGCATCGACAACGGCATGCCGCTGGTGATCTTCAAAGCCGAGGACATGGGCCGCACGGGCTACGAGAGCGTGGCCGAGCTGAACGCCGACAGCGAGCTGAAGACCCGCATCGAGGCGCTGCGCCTGGCCGTCTCGCTGCAGATGGGCCTGGGCGATGTGAGCCAGAAGAACTATCCCAAGATGACGCTGATCGCGCCGCCGCGCTCAGGTGGGGCGATCAGCACGCGCAGCTTCATTCCGCATGTCTGCCATGACGCCATCGGCGTGCTGGCCGCCGTCTCCGTGGGCACGGCCTGCGTGCTCAAGGGCACGGTCTGCGAGGGCGTCGTGCAAATGCCTGCTGCTGATGCGAGTGGCGCCTTCAATGTCTCGGTCGAGCATCCCACCGGGGAATTCAGCGTGGCGCTGGCCACTGACCCGGCTGACCCGCAGACCGTCACGCAAGCTGCCTTGCTGCGCACCGCGCGCGCGCTGATGCGCGGCGAGGTGCTGGTGCCCGGCTCGCTCTGGGCCGGTCGCTGAGCCAGGCCCAAGCCCGACAGAACATTCCGGAGAGAGAAGGTAAAAAGCAATGAGCCAAGCCAAGCCGCTGATCATCGATGTCCACGGCCACTACACCACCGCGCCCGCCGCCCTGGGTGCCTGGCGCGATCTGCAGATCGCTGCGCTGAAGGACCCCAGCCAGAAGCCCAAGCCCGCCGACCTGAAGATCAGCGACGACGAACTGCGCGAGTCCATCGAGACCAACCAGCTCAAGCTGATGAGAGCCCGCGGCTCCGACCTGACCATCTTCAGCCCGCGCGCCAGCTTCATGGCCCATCACATCGGCGACTTCGAGACCTCGTCGACCTGGGCCGCGATCTGCAACGAGCTCTGCTACCGGGTCAGCGAACTCTTTCCGGATCACTTCATCGGCGCGGCCATGCTGCCGCAGTCGCCGGGCGTGGACCCCAAGACATCCATCCCCGAGCTGGAGCGCTGCGTCAAGGACTACGGCTTCGTCGGCATCAACCTGAACCCCGACCCCTCCGGCGGCCACTGGACCAGCCCGCCGCTGACCGACCGCCACTGGTACCCCATCTACGAGAAGATGGTCGAGTACGACATCCCGGCGATGATCCACGTCAGCACCAGCTGCAACGCCTGCTTCCACACCACCGGCGCGCACTACCTGAACGCCGACACCACCGCCTTCATGCAGTGCCTGAGCGGCGATCTGTTCAAGGATTTCCCGACGCTGAAGTTCCTGATCCCGCACGGCGGCGGCGCTGTGCCTTACCACTGGGGCCGTTTCCGCGGCCTGGCGCAGGAGATGAAGAAGCCGCTGCTGGACGAGCACCTGCTCAACAACATCTTCTTCGACACCTGCGTCTACCACCAGCCCGGCATCGACCTGCTCACCCGCGTGATCCCGGTGAAGAACGTGCTCTTCGCCAGCGAGATGATCGGCGCTGTGCGCGGCATCGACCCGACCACCGGGCACTACTACGACGACACCAAGCGTTATATCGAGGCCACCGCCAATCTCAACCAGGAAGAGCGCTACCAGATCTACGAGGGCAACGCGCGCCGCGTGTTCAGCCGCCTGGACATGGCGTTGAAGGCCAAGGGCCTGTAATCAAGCACAAGAACAGAAGGGAGCCGCCATGTACGAACTCGGAGTCGTCTACCGCAACATCCAGCGCGCCGACCGGGCTGCAGCCGACCAGCTGGCCCAGTACGGATCGGCCACGGTGCATGAGGCCATGGGCCGCGTGGGACTGCTCAAGCCCTATATGCGCCCGATCTACGCCGGCGCCCAGGTCTCGGGCACGGCAGTGACGGTGCTGCTGCAGCCGGGCGACAACTGGATGATGCATGTCGCGGCCGAGCAGATCCAAGCGGGTGACATCGTTGTTGCCGCCGTCACCGCCGACTGCACGGACGGCTATTTCGGCGATCTGCTGGCCACCTCCTTCCAGGCGCGCGGCGCGCGGGCGCTGGTCATCGACGCCGGTGTGCGCGATGTGAAGACGCTGCAGCAGATGCAGTTCCCCGTGTGGAGCAAGGCCGTGTCCGCCAAGGGCACCATCAAGGCCACGCTGGGCTCGGTGAACATCCCGGTGGTCTGCGCCGGCATGTGGGTGACGCCGGGTGACGTGATCGTCGCCGACGACGATGGCGTGGTCTGTGTGCCGTCGGCGCGTGCCGCCGAGGTGGCCGCTGCCGCGGCTGCGCGCGAGTCCTTCGAGGGCGAGAAGCGCGCCAAGCTGGCGTCCGGCGTGCTGGGCCTGGACATGTACAAGATGCGCGAGCCGCTGGCCCAGGCCGGTCTGCGTTACATCGACTGAGTGTCCGGCGATGCCCATCGTTGATCCCAAGAGCTGGCATGTGGGCCTGATCGGCTACGGCGAGGTCGGCCGCATCCTGGCCGAGGACCTGCGCGCGCAAGGCGTGGCCGTCAGCGCCTACGACCTCAAGGTGGAGCAGCCCGCCAGCGCGGTGAGCCTGCGCCAACATGCAGGTGAGTTCGGCGTCTGGCTGGCCGCTTCGCATGCCGAGCTGGCGATGCGCAGCGATGTGGTCGTCAGCGCTGTCACCGCCAGCCAGGCGGTGGCCGTGGCCAAGGCCAGCGCGCTGGCGATCAAGCAGGGCGCCTTCTTCCTCGACTTCAACAGCGCGTCGCCGGGCGCCAAGCAGCGCGCTGCGCAAGCCGTCAACGAAGCCGGCGGCCGCTATGTCGAAGGCGCGGTGATGACCAGCGTGCCGCCGTATCGCATCCAGGTGCCGCTGCTGCTGGGCGGGCCTGATGCCGCCGCGCTGCTGGCGCCGCTGAACGCGCTGGGCTTCGCCGCCAAGGTGGCGAGCGACAAGCTGGGCGTGGCCTCGGCCACCAAGATGTGCCGCAGCGAGATGATCAAGGGCCTGGAGGCCATGGTGATCGAGAGCTTCACGGCGGCGCGCCATTACGGCGTTGAGGACGCGCTGATCGCCTCGCTGCACGAGACCTTCCCCGGCATCGCCTGGGAAGAGCAGGCGAGCTACTTCTTCCAGCGCGTCATCGAACATGGCCGCCGCCGCAGCGAGGAAGTGCGCGAGGTGGCCGAGACCGTGCGCGAGGCCGGCCTTGAGCCCTGGAGCGCCAGCGGCACCGCCGAGCGCCAGGCCTGGGTGGCCGACCTGGCCGACGCGGGGCTCTTTGGCGCCAAGGGCGGCAAGGGCTTTGCGCGCAGCCCCGACTGGCGCGTGGAAGCTGACCGCATCCTGGCGCAAGTGAACACCAAGACATCTAGCAAGGACTGACCCCATCATGAGCAAGCCCACTTCGGGTGACTTCCAGAAGACAGCCGGCTGGCTGGACTGGTTTGAAGGCCCGAGCCAGCCGCGTTTCCAGCTGCCCGCAGGCAGCGTGGATGCGCACTGCCATGTTTTCGGCCCAGGCGCCGAGTTCCCCTATGCGCCGGAGCGCAAGTACACGCCCTGCGACGCCAGCAAGCTGCAGCTCTTCGCACTGCGCGAGCAGCTGGGCTTTGTGCGCAATGTGATCGTGCAGGCCACCTGCCATGGCGCCGACAACCGCGCGATGGTCGACGCCTGCATCGCCTCGGGCGGCAAGACTCGCGGCGTGGCCACGGTGCGCCGCTCGATCAGCGACGATGAACTGCAGCAGCTGCATGCCGCTGGCGTGCGCGGCGTGCGCTTCAACTTCGTCAAGCGTCTGGTGGACTTCACGCCCAAGGACGAGCTGATGGAGATTGCCGCGCGCATCGCCAAACTGGGCTGGCATGTGGTGATCTATTTCGAGGCGGTGGACCTGCCCGAGCTGTGGGACTTTTTCACCGCGCTGCCCACCACCGTGGTCGTCGACCATATGGGCCGCCCCGACGTCAGCAAGCCCATCGACGGCCCGGAGTTCGCGCTGTTCCTGAAGTTCATGCGCGAGCATCCGAATGTGTGGAGCAAGGTCTCCTGCCCGGAGCGGCTGTCGTTGACCGGCCCCAAGGCGCTCAATGGCCAGCAGGCTGCCTACCAGGACGTCGTGCCCTTCGCGCGGCGCGTGGTCGAGGCCTTTCCGGACCGCGTGCTGTGGGGCACCGACTGGCCGCACCCCAATCTGAAGGACCATATGCCGGACGACGGCCTGTTGGTGGACTTCATCCCGCAGATCGCCCGCACGCCCGAACTGCAGAAGAAGCTGCTGGTCGACAACCCGATGCGCCTGTACTGGCCCGAAGAAATGAGCAAAGGCTGAAGCACCATGGCTCTCGAAAAACCCTATCTGGATGTGCCCGGCACCATCATCTTCGACGCCGAGCAGTCGCGCAAAGGCTACTGGCTGAACCAGTTCTGCACCTCGCTGATGAAGGCCGAGAACCGCGCGCGATTCAAAGCCGATGAGCGCGCCTACCTGGACGAATGGCCGATGGACGAGGAGCAGAAGCAGGCCGTGCTGGCACGCGATCTGAACTGGTGCATGCGCCTGGGCGGCAACATCTACTTCCTCGCCCGCATCGGTGCCACCGACGGCCTCTCCTTCCAGCAGATGGCCGGCTCGATGACCGGCATGAGCGAAGCCGAGTACCGCGACATGATGGTCAAGGGCGGCCGCTCGCCGGAAGGCAACCGCTACCTCGGCGAGGACGGCGACGCGCAGCCGCAGCACCAGCCGCAGGGCGCGGCCGGCAAGAACAAGCAGCAGAAGGGGGCCTGAACAAATGGCCAAGATCACCGCAAGCGTCTACACCTCGCATGTGCCGGCCATCGGCGTGGCCATCGACCTGGGCAAGACGCAGGAGCCGTACTGGCAGCCGCTGTTCGCCGGCTATGAGCCCAGCAAGCAATGGATGAAGGACAACAAGCCCGACGTCATCTTCCTCGTCTACAACGACCACGCCACCGCCTTCAGCCTGGACGTGATCCCGACCTTCGCGATCGGCTGCGCAGCCGAGTTCCAGCCTGCTGATGAAGGCTGGGGTCCGCGCCCGGTGCCCATGGTCAAGGGGCATCCGCAGCTGGCCGCGCACATCGCGCAGTCGGTGATCCAGGACGACTTCGACCTCACCATCGTCAACAAGATGCCGGTGGACCATGGCCTGACGGTGCCCTTGTCGCTGATGTGCGGCCAGCCCGAGGCCTGGCCCTGCCCGGTGATTCCCTTCCACGTCAACGTGGTGCAGTACCCGGTGCCTTCCGGCAAGCGCTGCTTCCAGCTGGGCCAGGCGGTTCGGCGTGCAGTGGAGTCCTATGACGAGCCGCTCAAGGTGCAGATCTGGGGCACCGGCGGCATGAGCCACCAGCTGCAGGGCGCGCGCGCCGGCCTGATCAACAAGGCCTGGGACAACGCCTTCCTCGACCGTCTGATTGCTGACCCCGCCGGCCAGGCCGAGGTGCCGCACATCGACTATGTGCGCGAAGCCGGCTCCGAGGGCATCGAGCTGGTGATGTGGCTGATCGCCCGCGGCGCGATGTCCGACATCAAGGGCGGACCGGCGCCGACGCTGCGCCAGCGCTTCTATCACGTGCCTGCGTCGAACACGGCGGTGGGCCATCTGATCCTGGAGAACAACTGATATGGCAGAGAAAACCATCAAGGTCGTGCTGGCCGGTGCGGGTGCCTTCGGCATCAAGCATCTGGACGGCATCAAGAACATCGCCGGCGTCGAGGTGGTCTCGCTGGTCAGCCGCGATCTGGAGAAGACCCAGGAAGTCGCTGCCAAGTACGGCATCGGGCATGTGAGCACCGAGTTGAGCGATGCACTCGCGCTGCGCGAGGTGGATGCGGTGATCCTGTGCACGCCCACGCAGATGCACGCGCGGCAGGCCATCGCCTGCATGAAGGCCGGCAAGCATGTGCAGGTGGAGATTCCGCTGTGCGATGTGCTGCGCGATGGCGAGGAGGTGGTGCAGGTGCAGCGCGAGACGGGGCTGGTCGCGATGTGTGGCCACACGCGCCGCTTCAATCCCAGCCACCAGTGGGTGCACAAGAAGATTGCCGCTGGCGCCTTCAACATCCAGCAGATGGACGTGCAGACCTATTTCTTCCGCCGCAGCAATATGAATGCGCTGGGCCAGCCGCGCAGCTGGACCGACCACCTGTTGTGGCACCACGCCGCGCACACGGTGGACCTGTTCGCCTACCAGTGCGGCTCGCCGGTGGTGAAGGCCCATGCGATCCAGGGCCCCATCCATCCGACGCTGGGCATCGCGATGGACATGAGCATCCAGCTCAAGGCCGCCAATGGTGCGATCTGCACCTTGAGCCTCTCGTTCAACAACGATGGTCCGCTGGGCACCTTCTTCCGCTACATCGGTGACACGGGCACCTATATCGCGCGTTATGACGATCTGTTCAACGGCAAGGAAGAGAAGATCGATGTCTCCCAGGTCGATGTGTCGATGAACGGCATCGAGCTGCAGGACCGCGAGTTCTTCGCCGCCATCCGCGAAGGCCGCGAGCCCAATGGCAGCGTGGCCCAGGTGCTGCCCTGCTACCAGGTGCTGCATGCGCTGGAGCAGCAGCTGCAGCAGCAGGCCTGAGCGAACCCAATACAGACGGAGACAAGAGAGTGACTGAAACCCAAGAGCACAGGACATGGCTGCGCCTGCTGTGCGACCTGAATGCGGCGATCGGCGGCGCGGTGCTGCTCGCCATGGCGGCGATGACGGTGGTCAGCGTCATCGGCCGGGCTTTCTTTGCCCACCCCATCCTGGGCGATGTGGAACTGGTGCAGCTGGGCTGCGCCGTGGTGGTGTCGTCCTTCCTGCCCTACACCCAGCTGCACAAGGCCAACATCATCGTGGACTTCTTCACCCAGAATGCCTCGGCGCGCTCGCAGCGCCTGATGGATGCGCTGGGCTGCGCGCTGTACACGCTGGTGATGGCGCTGATCGTCTGGCGCGTGGCTGTCGGCGCGATCGATATGCGCGCGGCCGGTGAGCGCTCGATGCTGATGGACCTGCCACTGTGGTGGCCCTATGTGCTGATGCTGCCGGGCTTCACGCTGTGCGTGGCTATCGGTGCGCAGCAGACCCTGCAGCTGCTCAAGGGCAGCGCTGAAGGGGAGGCCGCATGAACGAGATGACTGTGGGCCTGGCCGTGTTCGGCCTGATGCTGGTGCTGATGGCGGTGCGCATCCCGATTGCGATTGCGATGTTCGTGCCCGGTGCACTGGGCTATATCTTCCTGTCCGGCTGGTCGCCGCTGCTGGCGCACCTGAAGGGCGCGGTCTACGGCCGCGTGTCCGTCTATGACCTGTCGGTGATTCCGCTCTTCATGCTGATGGGCGCGCTGGCGGTGCAGGGCGGTCTGTCCAAGGCATTGTTTGACTTTGCGAACGCGCTGCTCGGCCGCTTCAAGGGCGGCATGGCGATGGCCAGCGTGCTGGCCTGCGCGGCCTTCGGATCGATCTCGGGCAGCACGGTCGCCACCACGGCAACCATCGCCCAGGTGGCCTATCCGCAGATGCGTCGCATCAAGTACTCCGGTCGATTGGCCACCGCCGTGCTGGCGACGGGCGGCACCATGGGCGTGTTGCTGCCGCCCTCGGTGACGCTGATGGTCTATGCCATCCTGACCGAGCAGAACATCACCAAGATGTTTCTGGCGGCCTATGTGCCGGCGCTGCTGGCTGCCGTCGGTTATCTGATCGCGATTGCGGTGATGGTGCGCATCCATCCCGAGCATGCGCCCGAGGCCGAGGCGGCTTCGGCCAGCGCGGTGCTGCAGGCCACGCTGAAGGTCTGGCCCATCCTGACGATCTTCCTGATCGTCTTCGGTGGCATCTACGGAGGCCTGTTCACGGCCACCGAAGGCGCGTCGATCGGCACGCTGCTGACCTTCCTCATCACCGCCGTGCGCGCGAGATGAACTTCAATCGCTTCGCGTCAGCCGTGCGAACCGCGGCGCAGACCAGCGGCATGATCTTCCTGATCTTCATCGGCGCGACATGATCAACGCCTCGCTGGCGCTGTCGCAGCTGCCCGCGCATCTGGCCGATCTGGTGGCGCATATGCAGATCTCGCCTGTCGTGCTGATGGCCTGCGTGATGCTGTTCTATGTGCTGCTGGGCTGCGTGATGGACGAGATGTCGATGATCCTGCTGACCGTGCCCACGCTGTTCCCGGTCATCATGGGCATGGACTTCTTCGGTCTGGCGCCCTCCGACAAGGCGCTGTGGTTCGGCATCCTGATCCTGACGGTGTGCGAGATCGGCATGATCTTCCCGCCCGTCGGTCTCAACGTCTACATCATGAACGGCCTCGCCAAGGACGTGCCGATGAGCGAGACCTACAAGGGCGTGGTGCCCTTCCTGATCACCGATTTTCTGCGGCTGGCGCTGCTGATTGCGTTCCCTTCGCTGGCCCTGTGGCTGGTTCACCAACTCACCTGAACGATCAACAACGAGGAGACAAGACCATGAAGACATTGCGAAAGATTGGCATTGCACTGGCGGCCGCTGGCTTGCTGCCGTTGGCGGCCCAGGCGGACGATGTCGTGCTCAAGGTGCACCACTTCCTGCCGCCGTCCTCGCCGACGCACACGCTGATCCTGCAGCCCTGGTGCGACAAGATCGCGGCCGAATCCAAGGGCCGCATGAAGTGCCAGATCTATCCGTCGATGCAGCTGGGCGGCACGCCGCCGCAGCTGATCGAGCAGGTGCGTGAGGGCGTGGCCGATGTGATCTGGACGCTGCCGGGCTATACCGCCGGCCGCTTCCCCTCGCTGGAGGCCTTCGAGCTGCCCTTCATGATGCAAAGCCCCGAGGCCACCAGCAAGGCGCTGTGGGACTACACGCAGCAATTCAGCCAGCAGGAGTTCAAGGACTACAAGCCGCTGGCCTTCCATGTGCATGGTGATGGCGTTTTTCACATGACCAGCAAGCCGATCAAGACCATGGCCGATCTGCGCGGCCTGAAGCTGCGCGCACCCACCCGCATGACCAACAAGTTCATCGCGATGCTGGGCGCCACGCCGGTCAGCATGCCGGTGCCCCAGGTGGGCGATGCGCTGTCCAAGGGCGTGATCGATGGCGCGGTGGTGCCTTACGAGGTCGTGCCTTCGCTGAAGATCCACGAGCTGGTGAAGTTCCACTCGGAGACCGATCCGGCCGAAGCCGCCTTCTACACCTCGACCTTCGTGCTGGCGATGAACAAGGCCAGGTACGAATCGCTGCCGGCCGATCTGAAGAAGGTGATCGATGCCAACAGCGGGCTGGCTTTGTCGGCCGCGGCGGGGCGTGCCTTCCTGCAGGCGGACACCACCGGCAAGAAGTTCACGGCCAAGAACACCACCAATGTGATCCCGGCCAGCGAGCTGGCCACGTGGAAGAAACTGGGCGACAAGCTGTCGGCTGATTGGGTCAAGGACATGGACGCCAAGGGTGCCAATGGCGCGCAGATGCTGGACACAGCCCGCAAGCTGATTGCCAAGCACGCTGCGGGCCAGTAATCCCGCGGTGATGTGTTCAGGGGCCAGCGCCGCAAGGTGCTGGCCCTTTTCGATTCTGATCAGCTTTGCTCGGGCTTGCTGACGAAGTTCTGCCAGGCGGTGGACAGATAGTCGAGGAAGGCCGGGCCAACACCCTCCTGGCGCAGATGCTCGGCGCTGATGGGCAGCTCGGCCGAGGCAAAGCCCGGGTCGGCGATGGCGCGCCGCGGAAAGTCATGGTGCAGGATGGCGCCGCGTCCGATCAGCACGAAGTCGGCGCCCTGGTCCAGGCAGCGCTGCGCCGTGGCGGCATCCATGATCTTGCCGGCCACGCCCAGGCGGGTGGCGCCGCGCTCCAACTCGGTGAAGCAGGCCAGCAGGGTCTTGCCCTTGAAGGCTTCGTCCATCGGTTCCTTGAAGACATCCCACAAGGACATGTCCAGATAGTCCAACTGGCCGCTGTCCATCATGGCCTGGGCCAGTGCGCGCGATTCGGGCAGCGTGAGGCCAAAGCGTTCGGGCGACAGCCGCAGCCCGAGCTGGAAGCTGCGGCCGGCGCGACTGCGGATGCCATCGATGATCTCGAACAGGATGCGGCTGCGGTTCTCGAACGATCCGCCATAGCGGTCGCTGCGCAGCACATTGCGGGTGTCAAGGAACTGGCCCAGCATGTAGCCATGCGCGCCATGCAGTTCGACTCCGTCGAAGCCCGCGCGCTCGGCCCGCAAGGCGGCCAGGATGAAGTCCTCGGCCAGCTGTTCAACCTCGGCAGTGCTGAGCGCCCGCGCGCCGGTTTCTTCATCATCCCAGGGTGCTACCGGCTGCTGTCCGGTGAGCTCGGGCTTGGCGCGGCAGCCGGAGTGCTGGATCTGCACGGACGACACGCTGCCGGCCGCGCGGATGCCTTGCGCCAGGCGCGCGAGACCGGGCAGGTGCTCGTCCGACCAGATGCCGAGCTGGCCGGGGAAGCCCTGGCCGCCTGCCTGCACATGGGCGGCACAAGTCATCGTCAGCGAGAAGTCGCCCTCGGCGCGCTTCGTCAGCCAGCGGTATTCGTCGTCACCCAGGCTGCCATCGGGCAGGCTCTGCCGGTTGGTCAGTGGGGCAAGTGCCAGGCGGTTCTTCCAGGCCGGGCCGCGGGGCAGAGTGAGGGGGGTGGAGAGAGGGGGCGGAGAGCTCATGCCGAGCATTCTCCCGGCTTCGCCATTCCGCTGCGCGGGCCAGGTCTTGCGCAGCGGCTGCGCCGGGCTGTTAGCAGCGGTCGCTGACGGGCCTGGGTGCTGCGAGACGGATGGCCGCAAACGCGCACAATCAGTGCGGACTTGAACCGAGCAGAACACGCCCATGAGCATCGCCAAGATTCCTCCATCCGAGCTGCGCCTGTCCATTGACCCGGCGTCGCTGGGTTTTGCCAGCACGGCTGACTTGCTGGATCTGCCGCTGCCCTGGATCGGCCAGGAGCGCGCCCAGCATGCCGCGGCATTCGGCCTGCAGATGGCGCAGCCGGACTACAACCTGTTCGTGCTGGGCGAGGTGGGCAGCGGGCGCAGCTCCTTGATGCGGCAGCTGATGGAGCAGCAGGCGACCAGCCGGCCGGTGCCGCCGGATCTCTGCTATCTGCACAACTTCGAGCAGCCCGAGCATCCGCGGGCTCTGCGGTTGCCGCCCGGCGAGGGCCGCCTGCTGCGCCAGCTGATGGCGGAATTTGCAAAGACACTGCAGAGCGAGATCCCGAAGCGCTTGGGCGCGCCGGATGTCAAGGCCGAGAGCGAGCGCATCGAAAGCGGCTACAAGGCGCAGGAGGATCTGGCCTACGCCGAGTTGAGCGCCTTTGCCGAGGCGCGCAACTTCGGCCTGATGCGTGATCAGGGCCGCATGGTCTTCACGCAGCGGGATGAACAGGGCGAGCCGCTCACGGCCGCCAAGGCCTTGAGCCTGAGCCCCGAGCAGCATGTGGCGCTCAATGCGGCGGAAGACGCGCTGCGCCTGGAGATCAGCCGCTTCCTGGAGCACAACCGCGCCAAGGAGCTGCTGATGAAGGACGAACTGATGAGCCTGCGGCGCCGCATGATCAAGCCGCTGCTGGATCGCGCCTTGCAGGAGATCCGCAACAGGCTGCGCAAACAGATCAAGGATTCGGTCAAGCTGGGGCACTACCTGGAGCAGGCGCAGCAGGATCTGCTGGAGAACCTGGAACTGTTCCAGCCGAGTGATGAACAGGAAGAGCTGCGCGCCGCGGCCTTGCAGGCGGTGCTGGCGCGGCTGCGCGTCAATGTGGTGGTGGACAACCATGGCCGCGTGGCAGCGCCGGTGATCGTTGACGACAACCCGCTGTTCCGCAATCTGTTCGGCAGCATCGAGTACGAGTCGGACAACGATGTGCTGGTGACCGATTTCTCACGCATCCGCGCCGGCAGTCTGCTGCGGGCGCATGGCGGTTTCCTGCTGCTGCATCTGCGCGACTTGCTGACCGACGAGCAGGTGTGGGAGAAGCTGCGCCGCTTCCTGCGCAGCGGCCGGCTGCAGATCGAGGAGCCGGGCATGGTGTTTTCGCCGATCAGCGCGGTGTCGCTGCAGCCTGAGCCGGTCGATGTGGAGGTCAAGATCATCCTGATCGCCTCGGTCGAGGAGTACTACCTGGTGCAGGAGGGCGACCCGGAATTCGCCCGGCGCTTCCGCTGCAAGGTGGACTTTGCCGAGAGTTTCAAGGCCAGCCTCGAAACTCACCAGGCCACAGCGATCTTCGTGGCCCATGCCTGCCGCAGGATGGGCTTGCCGCACTTCTCAGCCGCGGCCGTGGCCAGCCTGATCGAGCAGACGCATCGTGAGGCCGAGGATCAGCAACGCCAGAGCGCCATCTTTGCGCACTGCGAGGCGCTGGTGATGGAGAGCGCCGCGCTCGCCAGTTCACGCGGTGCCGTGCGCGTCGACGCGCAGGACGTGCACGCCGCGCTGCAGGCACGCGTGAATCGCCAGAACTACCCGGAGCAGCGGCTGCAGGAGTCCGTCATCGACGGCGAGCGACTGCTGGCAGTTGTTGGCGAGCGGGTGGGGCAGATCAACGGCCTGACCGTGGTCGACCTGGGCGACTACCAGTTCGGCTTCCCGGTGCGCGTGACCGCGTCGACACATGCCGGCGAGGAAGGCTTGCTGAATATCGAGCGTGAGGTCGAGATGTCCGGGCCCATCCACGACAAAGGTGTGCTGATCCTGCACAGCTATCTGTCCGGGCTGTTCGGCCATATCGCGCCGCTGGCGCTGAACGCCTCGGTGGTGTTCGAGCAGGAGTACAGCGGCGTCGAGGGCGATTCGGCGTCCTGCGCCGAGTTCTATGCGCTGCTGTCGAGTCTGTCGGGTCTGCCCTTGCGGCAAGGCATTGCCGTCACCGGGGCCCTCAACCAGCATGGCGAGATGCTGCCGGTGGGCGGCATCAACGAGAAGATCGAGGGCTTCTTCCGCAGCTGCGAGTTGCTGGGCCTGGATGGCCGGCAGGGCGTGCTGATTCCGCAGCGCAACCGCCGCCATCTGATGCTCTCGCCGCGTCTGGTGGAAGCCGTCGCGCAGGGGCGCTTCCACATCTACACCGCGGAGCTGGTCAGCGACGGCATGGAGTTGCTGACGGGCGCTGTCTTCGGCAGCCTCGGGCCGCAGGGCTATGCGGCGGATACCGTGCTGGGTCGAGCCCAGCGAACGCTGCAGGACTACCGGCGGGCCTGCGCAGCGCAGGACGCGACACACAAGCCGACGCATCGGCCCCGACCCTTCAGCCTGACCCGAGGCGAGCCCAGACGGCGCTGAGCGTGGCCGGGCGCGCCAAAGAAAAAGGGCTTAGCCGAAGCTAAGCCCTTGTCTTGTTTGGTGCCGATGAAGAGAGTCGAACTCCCGACCTTCGCATTACGAATGCGCAAAACTGGAGATTTGCAGGTGTTGATGGTTGTAGATAGAATCAATACAAATCAACGACTTAGGATGTTTTTGCTGGATGCATGAACAGCAAGTCTGTTGATCGATATTTGGCGAAATTCATCTTTTGCCCCTACAGATCCCCTACAAGTTGCAAGCGATTCGCCATGGCCGGTCGACCATCCAAAGTTGAAGCCCCCGACCTCAGTCAGCCCCGCCGGCTACCGGCCGCGTAGTGTTGATGCTTTGCGACCGTTTCTGGCGCAGATTGAATCGCATATCCTGGGCCTCGCAGGCGTGGAGTTTGACCTGGCTGAGGTTCACCCAGCGGGTTTGCGAGTTGTGAGCGCCGCCAAGCGGTAGGGCGCTACCTTCTTCGTGGCTCGACAAGTCAGCTCTTCCGCGCGAGTGTGCTGGGCTAGGTGGTTTGGGGCGTCAACGACAGTGGTCAACGCCCCTTGCCCAGAGCGCTTGCTAACTGCGAGCTACGGCGGGCCCCTTGCCCTTGCTGATGAAGATCGATGTGCTCGACCTCAGTCGCTTTTTCGGCTCCAGAGCGGCCAGGTCAAGCCCGAGCAGCGTCGCGGGACCTATCGGATCCCGGCAAAGTGCTAGTTTGGCCGCTGGCCATAGCTCACTATGCAGTATCGGATCCTTCCTCTCGCGCAGTTTTTCAAGGACGGCGCGCCAAGCCCGCTGCCGTAGTACAGGCCCTGCCTTGCTGGGTACTGGCGCTAGGCCATGGGGGGCGCAGACCTCGCTCTGAAAGGCTGCAAGATGCTCTCGGAACTGGTCAGGCCCTCCGATGGCGTCGCTGCCGACCAGCCGACCGCCGAAGAGCGGCACTTGCAGCACGTGCAAATGTGGCTTTGACTCGTCACGATGAATCACTGCCGACAGAAGGTGCTCGGTACCGCCAAACCTCTTGGCGAGCCAGTCGGTTGCTGCCACGAAGAAATCGGGCTCACCGTCCCACTGCTGTTCGGATAGGCTGACGACGAACTCGATCGCTACGACGGCGTCGCGACGCGGCCGAGTGATGCCAGCATCGAGAAGCAAGTTCTTGGCGATCTCGATGGTCTCGGTCGCATGACGAGGGCCAGCGATGCGTTCGATTGCGCCAAGCTCTTCCGGCGATGACACAGCGATGCCATTGACGGGGATCTCGCGCAGGTTATGGCGTGCCGCGTTCCTCAGGTGATCGCGCCCTTTGATCTTGTTGATGAGAAGTAGGGCGCTGGTCATGCGGCCCTCCGTCGCATCACGGCTACTTCCGCGCGGCGCGCCGTCAAGGCGCGGAGCAGATTCTTGGCTGTTGGACCGAGTATGCGGTCGCGCTTGTGCACCGCGTCGCCGAAGGTCCGGCACCCCCTGATAGGTACCTGTAGTGCCTGAGCCTTGTTCATCAACTGTCTGACCAAGATGTCGCGTCCGGCATCGGTCAGTACGGCGAACTTCGTGTCTTGCCCTGTAGCACCACGGTACTGGAGCACGACACAATCTTCACGACTTCGCTCGACCAGACCGACGGTGAAGCCAAGACCATGAAGTTCGCAGAGGATGTCAGACAAGGGGCTAGACCCCGCAATGACGCCCGCATCGACTTCACAAAGCTCGCCCACTTCGAACAGAGCCAAGAGGACCTTGAGTTGCGCAACTGTTCGCGGGCCCTGAAACCAGTTGGGCTTTGCAAGCGAAAGCGCGTTCCCACTCGCTTCGAACCGCATCGCATCGACGTTATCGGTGATGTCCCGGCGCGTGGTGTAAGTCCGCAGCCCGGAGAGGCTGAGATGCGCGGGGTTACTCAGCGTGCCACTGCGGACAGCCGAGTCGGAACAGTATCACTGAGAGCCTGAAGCCCCTCAAGCTGCATGTAGCGCCGG
>JACDQM010000067.1 GCA_015657635.1 Roseateles sp. | reverse complement strand
GCGCGAGCGGGGATGGACCCCATGGTGCGCGCCCGCAAGGCGCTGAAGCTGGAGGTTGCCCCCGCGCGAGCGGGGATGGGACCCCTGCATGCACGTTGAACGCAGCCGTGGCCGCAGGGCTGCCCCGCGCGATCGAGGATGACCCCGAACACCTACCGGCGACCAGACCTCGATCGTCGACGCGGTGATGGAACTGCGCAACGGCAGGCCCGACTCGAGCCAGGAGCGCCTCGTCGGCTCCGACCGCGCCGCGTGGCCTGCCGAGCTGCAGATGCCGACGCTGGTGGCGCCGGGCTTAGCTTGGCAGGACGATGCGCCCGGCCAACGGGGCAACACTGGTCCAGCGCGCTGCGCTGGGCGAGCCCCTAGCCGGCGACTCGTTCACCGACTCGGCTAGCGAGACTTGGGGCAAGGACGCCCCGGCTGCGCTGTCGATGCCGGAGCGCCGGTTGCCCCGGGAGGTATCACTCCTGTGGGCAGCGCCAGCGCATCTGCGGCTGCCGGACAGCAGGCCGCTGCAGTCGCCGCTCCGGTAGCAAGTGCAAGCCGTGGCAACGCCACCGTGGCTGAACCTAGCGTAGTGCCGGCTAACGCGGACTTTTCAGGCGTGCCGCAGGACATCGTAGCGGCGGAGGCCCCGTTTACCGGGGGGGCACAATGGTCACACAGGAGGCCAATGATGGACAGCAACGAGCAGCCGGTCGAGGAACAGCAGTCGCAGGCGCAGGGGTGCCCGATGGGGATACCGGCAAAGCTGCTGCGGAAGATGACGTCCGAGGCCATCGCCGAGTGGTCGCGGAACGACTGGCTCACCTCGTCCAGCAAAGACACATCTACGCCTCAGACGCCCCCAGCCTGAACGACCTCGACCTGGAGGCGGCAGTCACATTCGGCGGCATCGCCGGGGCGCTGGGCGTGTCGTTTGGCCGCGGCAGATGCATCGTCGCCTACAGGGACGACAGCCAGGGCGCCGCCAACGGCATGCAACTTGGCGGCTACGCCATGGTCAACGTGTCGTGTGGCAATGCCATGGGCGCGGCGCACACGACCTGGCACGAGCCCAAGTACATCATCGACCGCGTCGCCGAGCGCGAGACCAAGGCCGTCCTGAAGGGCACGCCTCTGCAGCGCTTCATGGCCCGCATCGGGGGGGGCTGTTGGATGAAATGTCGGAGGAGGGCATGGGCGCTTGCGCTGAGCTGTTGCTCTACAAGGGCGAGCTCGACGCCATTGGCGATGAGACACCCAGGGAGGTGCGCTTGCAGGAGCTGCTCAAGTGGCAGTACCTCCGTTCGGAGATAACGGCCGACTCCATGAGCAACCGCTCCGACGAACAGGGGTTCCTAGACAAGCTGCGCGATGCTGACCCCAAGGGCTTCGGCGCCTTCGGCAAGCGCTCAATCGAGATCCGCGACAACCTGCTGATGGGCCTGCGCGGCGCGCCTCGGCGTAACCGCATGGAGTCGCGCAAGGTCGACCAGCAAGTGCTTGACCTCGAGGCCGCCAAGAATGTGGCGCTGGACACCCTGGATGACTACAGATGGCCCCTGCGCGAGCGGGGACTGCCCGTCCTGGAACAGATCAGCGACCGACAGTCCCTCGTGTTGTCCGCGTGACCAGGTACTGCGGCGTCCAGGCGACGACTCACGGAGCTGGCCCAATGCTCGACTCTGGACTGGCGATTGAGGCGCAGGCGTACCTCATTGCCAAGGGCACGCAGCGTAGCTGGCAGCTGTTGGTGGACAGAGAAGTTGATCCTTGCCCCTACAGAGCCCCTACAACCTGATCCACTGAGGCCTGAAAAGGACAAGGGGTCAGCACCTTGCAGCGCTAACCCCTTGATTTTTCTGGTGCCGATGAAGAGAGTCGAACTCCCGACCTTCGCATTACGAATGCGCTGCTCTACCAACTGAGCTACATCGGCGTCAAGCCCGCCATTATAGACGAGTTTTAGGGCTTCGCGTCAAGGTGGTAAGCAGTGATGCGTTCCACCTCGTTCTTCGACCCCAGCACCACCGAGACGCGCTCGTGCAATTGAGTCGGCGTCAGGTCCATGATGCGCTGGCGCGTGTTGGTGGCGGCGCCACCGGCCTGCTCGATCAGGAAGGCCATCGGGTTGGCTTCGTACATGAGGCGCAGCTTGCCGGCCTTGTTCGGTTCGCGCTTGTCCCAGGGATACATGAAGACGCCGCCACGCGTCAGGATGCGGTGCACATCGGCCACCATGGAGGCGATCCAGCGCATATTGAAATCCTTGCCGCGCGGGCCTTCCTTGCCGGCCAGGCATTCGTCGATATAGCGCTTCATCGGCTCGTCCCAATGGCGCATGTTCGACATATTGATGGCGAACTCCTTGGTGTCCTCCGGGATGCTCACGCTCTCGGTCGTCAGCACGAAGGAGCCTTGCTCGCGGTCCAGCGTGAACATCGTGACGCCGTCGCCCACCGTCAGCACCAGCGTGGTCTGCGGGCCATAGACGCAGTAGCCGGCGGCGGCCTGCTGGCTGCCAGGCTGCAGGAAGTCCTCTTCGCTGACGCCCTTGGCGCCTTCAGGTTTCTTCAGCACCGAGAAGATGGTGCCGATCGAGACGTTGACGTCGATATTGGACGAGCCGTCCAGCGGGTCGAACATCAGGAGGTACTCGCCCTGCGGGAAGCGGTTGGGCACCAGGTAGATGCCTTCCATTTCCTCGGAGGCCATCGCGGCCAGGTGGCCGCCCCATTCGTTGGCTTCGATCAGCACCTCGTTGGCGATGATGTCGAGCTTCTTCTGCACCTCACCCTGCACGTTCTCGCTGCCGGCCGTGCCCAGCACATCGCCGAGAGCGCCCTTGTTGACGCTGATTGCGATGCGCTTGCAGGCGCGTGCGACGACTTCGATCAGCAGGCGCAGCTCCTGCGGGATGTGGCCATGCTGGCGCTGCTGCTCGATCAGGTACTGGGTGAGGCTGACGCGACGGGTCATGATGGTGAGCTCTGGCTGTGAAGTGAGGGGTCAGGCCTGGCCGGAAGCCAGCGCATGCTCGACGATTTCGCGCACATCGGGCGAGAGGTCGGGCTTGGCGGTGACGCGGGCAATCGCTTCGCGGGCCGCGCTGCGATAGGGCTCGGCCAGCGAGGCCCAACGGTCCATGCCGCGCGCCAGACGGCTGGCGATCTGCGGGTTGATCGCGTCCAGCGCCAGCACTTGTTCGGCCCAGAACACATAGCCTGCCGCGTCCTTGCGGTGGAAGGCGGCCGGGTTGAACAGGCACAGCGAGGACACCAGGCTGCGCGCACGGTTCGGGTTCTTCAGCGTGAAGTCCGGGTGCTGCAGCAGTTGCTTGACGCGGGCAAAGGTCTTGCCGTCCTGCTCGGGCGCGCGTGCCTGCAGCGCGAACCATTTGTCAGTCACCAGTGCATCGCCCTTGAACAGTGCATGGAAGCGGTCCAGCGCGGGCTGCGCCAGTTCGGCATGGGCGCCGACCAGGGCCGACAGCGCACCCAGGCGCACCGTCATGTCGCCGGCATCCTTGAAGCGCTGGAAAGCGCGGCCCGGCCAGACCGTGTCGCCACGGCGCGTCGCGTCCAGCACCAGCATCGCCAGCGCCAGATTGGCCAGCGCGCGCTTGCCCGAGGACACCGGGTCGGGCGTGTAGCCGCCCTGTATCTGGTTGGCCTCGAAGGCGGCTGCCCAGTCGTCACGCAGGGCCTGGGCCAGTTGCTGCTGGGCCGCCTCGACCACCGCGTGGATGGCCTGCGGGTCGACCTGGTCCAGCTGCTCGGCGATATAGGCCTCGTCCGGCAGGGTCAGGGCCAGCGCCTTGAAGGCCGAGTCCAGCTCGGTGTGGCGCAGCACGGCGCGCATCGCGTCGATGTAGGCCTCGTCCAGCAGCAGTGGCTGGCCGCTGCGCACGGCGGCCAGCAGGCGATTCAGGCCCAGGCGCTGGCCGGCTTCCCAGCGGTTGAAGGCGTCGCTGTCGTGCTTGAGCAGCACCAGCAGGTCGGCGTCGGCGAGGCCGTCGTCCAGCAGCACCGGGGCCGAGAAACCGCGCAGCAGCGAAGGCACGGGCTCACTGGCCACGCCGGTGAAGACGAAGCGCTGTTCGGCCGCGTCCAGCACCAGCACGCGCTCGGTGCCGACGGGCGCGGCTTCGCCCTGAAGTTGCAGCGGCAAGGCCTGACCCTCGCGGGACAGCAGGCCCAGTGCCACCGGGATCACCTGCGGCAGCTTGGTGTCCTGGCCCGGCGAGGGCGGGTTGCTCTGCTGCAGGTCCAGCGTGTAGGTCTGGGCGGCGGCATCGTACCGGCCGCGGGCCTGCACGCGCGGCGTGCCGGCTTGCGAGTACCAGCGCTTGAAGGTGTCCAGGCGGCTGCTCAGTTCGGATCCCGGGTTGGCATCGGCAATCGCCTGCGCGAAGTCGTCGCAGGTGACGGCCTGGCCGTCATGGCGCTCGAAATACAGCGCCATGCCCTTCTCGAAGCCGGCGCGGCCCACCAGGGTCTGGTACATGCGCACCACTTCCGAGCCCTTGTCATAGACGGTGGACGTGTAGAAGTTGTTGATCTCGACATAGCTGTCCGGGCGCACCGGGTGCGCCATCGCGCCGCCGTCCTCGGGAAACTGCATCGCACGCAGGCCACGCACGTCCTGGATGCGGCAGACTGCGCGGGCGCTGGGGCTGCCGGCCATGTCCATCGAGAATTCCTGATCGCGGAACACGGTCAGACCTTCCTTCAGCGAGAGCTGGAACCAGTCGCGGCAGGTCACGCGGTTGCCGGTCCAGTTGTGGAAGTACTCGTGGGCGACGATGCTCTCGATGCGGCCGAAGTCGGCATCGGTGGCGGTGGCGGGCGATGCCAGCAGGGCGCTGGTGTTGAAGATGTTGAGGCCCTTGTTCTCCATCGCGCCCATATTGAAGTCGGACACGCCGACCACCATGAAACGCTCCAGATCCAGCGGCAGCTTGAAGCGCGCTTCGTCCCATACCAGCGAGGCGATCAGCGAGTTCATCGCATGCTCGGTCTTCTCCAGATCGCCACGGCGCACATAGACCTGCAGCAGGTGGTCCTTGCCGGCGCGGGTGCGCACGCGCTGCTCGCGCGCCACCAGGTCGGCCGCCACCAGCGCGAACAGATAGCTCGGCTTGGGGAAGGGGTCGTGCCACTTGGCGAAGTGGCGGCCATTGTCCAGCGCGCCAGTTTCCAGCAGATTGCCGTTGGACAGCAGCACCGGGTACTTGGTCTGGTCGGCGCGCAGCGTCACCGTGTAGACCGCCATCACGTCAGGGCGGTCCAGGAAATAGGTGATGCGGCGGAAGCCCTCTGCCTCGCACTGCGTGAAGAAGCCGCCACCCGAGGTGTACAGGCCCGACAGCGCAGTGTTCTTCTCCGGCGCGCAGGTGTTGCGGATCTCCAGCGCGAAGTCGGCGTCCGGCGCACCTTCGATGATCAGCTCATGGCCTTCCTGGCGGAAGGACACGCTTTCGCCGTTGATCAGCACGCGCAGCAGGTTCAGTTCCTCGCCGTGCAGGCGCAGCGGGCCGTGCGGCACGGCTGTGTTGCGCTCGACCTGCATCTTGCTGGTGACCAGGGTCTTGGCCGGTTCCAGATCGAAAGTCAGGTCGACGTTGCGGATCCAAAAGGCGGGCGCCGTGTAGTCCTCACGGCGGATCAGGGTGGCAGTGCCTTCACGCATCATGGCGGGCATCCTTGGGGTTCAGTACAAAGCAAAGCCCCGGTGGATCACACCGGGGCACGGGTCGGCATCAAACGCCTTGCTTGAGGCTCTCGGTGATGAAGGGATCGAGGTCGCCGTCCAGCACCTTCTGCGTTGCCGAAGTCTCGTAGTTGGTACGCAGATCCTTGATGCGGCTCTGGTCCAGCACGTAGCTGCGGATCTGGTGACCCCAGCCCACGTCGGTCTTGGTGTCTTCCAGCTTCTGCTGCTCTTCCATGCGCTTGCGCATCTCATGGTCGTACAGGCGTGAGCGCAGGCGCTTCCAGGCGGTGTCGCGGTTGCTGTGCTGGCTGCGGCCGTCCTGGCACTGCACCACGATACCGGTCGGGATGTGGGTCAGCCGCACCGCCGAGTCGGTCTTGTTGATGTGCTGGCCGCCGGCGCCGCTGGCGCGGAAGGTGTCGGTTCGCACATCGGCCGGGTTGATGTCGATCTCGATCGAGTCATCGACTTCCGGATAGACGAACAGCGAGGCAAAGCTGGTGTGGCGGCCACCCGAGCTGTCGAAGGGGCTCTTGCGCACCAGGCGGTGCACGCCGGTCTCGGTGCGGAGCAGACCGAAAGCGTATTCGCCCTCGACCTTGATGGTGGCGCTCTTGATGCCGGCCACGTCGCCCGGCGTCTCGTCTTCCATCGTGGTCTTGAAACCCTTGCGCTCGGCGTACTTCAGGTACTGGCGCAGCAGCATGCCGGCCCAGTCGCAGGCCTCGGTGCCGCCGGCGCCGGCCTGGATGTCGATGAAGCAGTTCAGCGGATCGGCCGGGTTGTTGAACATGCGGCGGAACTCCAGCTGCTCCACCGTCTCCTGCAGCTTGGCGGCATCCGCCTCGATGGCTTCCAGGCCCGCGAAGTCACCGTCCGCCTTGCTCATCTCATAGAGCTCGCTGTTGTCGGACAGATTGCTTTCGAGGTGATCGATGGTCTCGACCACCGTCTCCAGCGTGCGCTTCTCCTTGCCCAGTTCCTGGGCCCGCTTGGGCTCATCCCAGACCTTGGGGTTTTCGAGGGCGGCGTTGACCTCGTTCAGCCGCAGTGCTTTGCGGTCGTAGTCAAAGATACCCCCTTAGCGCGGCGGTGCGCGCTGTCAGGTCGGCCAGGTTGGTGCCGATGGCATTGATGCGTTCGATGTCCATGATGTTCTTGGAGTGGGCGGCGCCGGGATGGCGGCCGCTGGGGCAGGCAAGGGCGCTATTTTTACATGGCGCCACCTTGGCCTCCCGCCGCGCCGGTGGCAGCCCCTCAAGCAGGGTTAGCGATAGTGGGGGCAGCCCAGGGGAAGGCTGATTTGTCAGAAAACAGTAAGCGGATTTGATCCACAGTACGCACAACCCGGAACGCACCATGCTCTTGCTGACATCTTCCTTAAAGTTGATCGCCGAAATCGCCTTGCTCGCGATGGCCGGCCAATGGCTGTTAGGCCTGCTGGCGGGGGCCAAGCGTGAGCAGAACTTCTTCTACCAGTTGCTGGCGATCCTGACGCGGCCGTTCACGCGTCTGACCCGCCTGATCAGCCCGCGTGTCGTGCTGGACCGTCACATCCCGCTGGCCGCCTTCCTGCTGCTGCTGAGCCTGTGGCTGGTGGTGACGGTGGCCAAGATCAGCCTGTGCCTGCAGATCGGAGTTGCGCAATGCCAGTAGACACCCAGCCCAGCGTCGCCAGATCCTGGCGCTACCAGTTGCTCAAGCTGAAGGCGCTGACCGCGCTGGTGTTCGCCCAGCGCCAGCTGGCCGAGCAGATCTTCGACGAGATGTTGGAGACCTGGCCGGGTGATGCCTACGCGCTGGCCAGCCGTGCCCACCTGCGCTCTTCGCGCGCGGCCCGGGTCGAGGCGATCAGCGATCTGCAAGCGCTGGTGGCGTCCCATCCCCGGCGCAGTGCTGGCGACTGGTTCAACCTGGCCCATCTGCTGGAAGCCGAGGGCCGGCTGGATGAGGCCGAGGCCGCCTTCCGCCAAGCTGTCGAACTGGACGCCAAGCTGGACCGCGCCTGGTACGGCCTGGGCCTGTGCCTGATCCGCATGCAGCGCTTCGAGGAGGCGGTCGCCGCTCTGAAGCGCAACACCGAACTGCAACCCATGAGCCCCTACGGCTGGTATCAGCTGGCCCGGGTTCATGTGGACCGTCAGAAACCCGAAGAGGCGCGGCGCATCATCGCCCACCTCAAAGGGTTTGAGCCCAAGGTCGCCGCTCAGCTTGAGCGCGAGACCGGACTGCTCGCCTGACGTCAAGCGGTTCACCCGCGCAGCATGCGCGCTGTTGGCGCATGGGGTGGTCCATCGGTGCCCGAGATCCCGCAGAGGGTGAAGGCCTTCTTACGACATGAAGGAGACGACAGCGATGCAATTGACCGAAAGACACCGCCAGTACTGGCAGAAGAACCTGCGGATCACCGCAGTTCTGCTGGCGATCTGGTTCGTGGTGACCTTCGTCGTAGGCTTTTTTGCCCGCGACCTGAGCTTCACCTTTTTTGGCTGGCCGTTCAGCTTCTGGGTTGGGTCCCAGGGCGCATTGATCGTGTACTGCCTGATCATCTGGTTCTATGCGCGGTACATGAACCGCCTGGACCAGGAACACGGCGTTGCCGAAGAGGAGATCTGAGATGGCAGGCGCAACTCCTTCAATGGGCGGTGAAGGCCCAATCAACAAGGCCGCCAACGCGGCCTTCAAGCAACAGCTGAACAAGGTCTACGCCTGGTATACGGGTGGCTTCCTTGCTTTCATCATCGTCCTCGCGATTGCCGAGCAGATGGGCCTGTCAAGGCAGTACATCGGCTTCGTGTTCCTGGTCGCCACGGTGCTCTTGTACGCCGGCATCGGCTTCATGAGCCGCACGTCCGACGCCAGCGAGTACTACGTCGCCGGCCGTCGCGTGCCTGCGGTCTACAACGGCATGGCCACCGGCGCTGACTGGATGTCGGCTGCCTCCTTCATCGGCATGGCCGGTACGCTCTACCTGACCGGTTACGGCGGCCTGGCCTTCATCATGGGCTGGACCGGCGGCTACTGCCTGGTGGCGCTGTTCCTGGCGCCTTACCTGCGCAAGTTCGGCCAGTTCACCATCCCTGACTTCCTGGGCGCGCGCTATGAGGGCAACCTGCCGCGTATCCTGGGCGTTGCGGCGGCGATCCTGTGCTCCTTCGTCTATGTGGTGGCGCAGATCTACGGCGTGGGCCTGATCACCGCGCGTCTGTCGGGCCTGGCCTTCGAGATCGGCGTCTTCGTCGGTCTGGCGGGCATCCTGGTCTGCTCCTTCCTGGGCGGCATGCGCGCCGTCACCTGGACACAGGTGGCGCAGTACATCATTCTGATCATTGCCTACATGATCCCGGTGGTGTGGCTGTCGGTGAAGCAGACCGGCGTCCCGGTGCCGCAAGCCATCTACGGCTACCAGCTGCAGAAGGTCTCCGAGGCCGAGAAGCGCATCAAGGCTGATCCCAAGGAGCAGGAGGTCATCGCGATCTTCAAGGCTCGCGCCGCCGAGTTCGACGCCAAGCTCAAGGACGTGCCTGCCGCGCTGGCTGCCGACAAGGCCGCCGCCACGCAGAAGCTGGCCGACTTGAAGGCCGCCAACGCTCCGGCTGACCAGATCGCTGCCGCAGAGAAGGCTCTGGCCGCCGTGCCTGCCAACGAAGCTGACGCGAAGAAGGCCTGGACGGCCGCCAAGACGGCCAACGAAGGTCGGGCCAAGCCGCTGGCCGGCATGCCTGTGCATTCGCAGCAATTTGCGGGCGACCCGAACGGCGACGAAAAGGCCCGCAAGACCTTCGACGAATCGCGCCGCAACTTCCTCGCTCTGGTGTTCTGCTTGATGGTGGGGACGGCCGCGCTGCCGCACATCCTGATGCGCTACTACACCACGCCGTCCGTCAAGGAGGCGCGCGAGTCGGTGACCTGGAGCTTGTTCTTCATCTTCCTGCTGTACTTCTCGGCGCCTGCTCTGGCAGTGCTGGTCAAGTACGAGGTGTTCAATGTGCTGGTGGGCACGCCGTTTGATCAGCTACCGGCCTGGATTGCCAACTGGGCCAAGGTCGACCCGGCGTTGCTCTCGGTGGCTGACGTCAACAAGGACGGCATCTTCCAGCTCGGCGAGATGAGGATCGGCGGCGACATCATCGTGCTGGCCACGCCGGAAATCGGTGGCCTGCCCTATGTGGTGTCGGGCATGGTGGCGGCTGGTGGTCTGGCTGCGGCGCTGTCCACTGCGGACGGCCTGCTGCTGACCATCGCCAATGCGCTGTCGCACGACGTCTACTACAAGATGATCGACCCGAACGCTTCGACTGCTCGCCGCGTCACCATCTCCAAGGTGCTGCTGCTGGTGGTGGCTTTGGCTGCGGCTTACGTCGCGCGCAGAGCCGGCTGACATCCTGTTCCTGGTCTCCGCCGCGTTCTCCTTTGCGGCAGCTTCCTTCTTCCCGGCCCTGGTGCTGGGGGTGTTCTGGAAGCGTGCCAACAAGTGGGGCGCCTCGCTGGGCATCGCGGCAGGCCTGGGTATCACCTTCTACTACATGGTGACCACCCAGCCCTGGCTGCGCGGCGTGTTCGGCGTGACCTCGCCGATCGAGCTCTGGTTCGGCATCCTGCCGATCAGTGCCGGTATCTTCGGCGTGCCGCTGGGCTTCGCGACGATCATCATCGTCAGCCTGCTGACCCCGGCGCCGAAGAAGGAAACGCAGGAACTGGTCGAGCATGTGCGCTACCCCGACCTGAAACTGGGCAAGTCCTGACCCTCGGCTTGATTGACTGAGAGCCAAGGCCCCGCAGCCCGCTGCGGGGCCTTTTTTCATTGACCTCACGAACTCCGTTCATCGGATGCTTGCCATGAACCCAGCTTCAACCATCCGCCAGCCCCGCTGCCAGCCCTTCTGGCAGCTGATGGCCCAGCTGCAGGCCGAACTGCAGCGCTACGCGCCTTTCGCGCAGATGCAAGCCGAGCATGTGCTGCACTTCGTGCGCCATGCCAGCCAAGCTTATTACGCCCCAGGCGAGGCCATGCTGTCGCCCGAGTCCGGGCCGGTGCAGCATTTGTTCTTTGTCCGCCAGGGGGCGGTCAGCGGCCAGCGCGGCATTGCTGAAGCGGCCGGTGGCTTTCACTTCGAGCCGGGCGAGTTCTTTCCCGTCGGGGCCGTGCTGGGCGCGCGTGCCGTCACGGCCACGTACACCTCACAGGGCGACACTTTCTGTCTGCTGCTGCCGGCCGATCAGGTGCATGCGCTGGCCAAGCTCAGCGCGCCCTTTGCCGATTTCCTGAACCGGCGCGTGGCCCAGTTTCTGGCGCTGTCACGCCGCGCGCTGCAGGTGGCCTATTCCTCGCAGACCCTGTCCGAGCAGTCGATGGAGACGCCGCTGGCGCAGCTCAAGCGCCGTGCGCCGGCCAGCGTGTCGCCCGACACGCCGCTGCAGACCGCGCTGGAGATGATGCATCTGCGCCATATCGGCTCGGTGCTGGTCTGCGATGGCGCCGGCGCCGCCTTGGGCATCCTGACGCGCCATGACATCCTGTCGCGCATCACGCTGCCGCAGCTGCCGCTGAGCACGCCGATCGGTCAGGTGATGAGCCAGCCGGTGCATTGCCTCACGCTGGCCGACAGCGCGCAGCAGGCGGCGCTGCTGATGTCGCGCCACGGCGTGCGCCATGTGCCGGTGACCGAGGACGGCCGAGTGGTCAGCATCGTTTCCGAGCGTGACCTGTTCGCGATGCAGCGGCTCTCACTCAAGCAGGTCAGCACCAGCATCCGTGCTGCGCCGGACGTCGACACGCTGCGTGTGGTGGCGCAGGACATCCGCCGCTTCGCGCGCAATCTGCTGGCGCAGGGCGTGGCCGCCCGCCAGCTCACTGAATTGATCTCGCACCTCAACGATGTGCTCACCCAGCGCCTGCTCCAGCTCAAGGCTGAGCAGCATGGCTTGGATGAGCGCCAGGCCTGCTGGCTGGCCTTCGGCTCGGAAGGGCGCGGCGAGCAGACCATTGCCACCGACCAGGACAACGGCCTGCTGTTCGTCAGCGATGATCCCGAGCGCGACCGGCCACGCTGGCTGGCCTTTGCGCTGGATGTCAATCAGGCACTGGACGCCTGCGGCTATCCGCTGTGCAAGGGCGGGGTGATGGCTTCCAACCCGAGTTGCTGCCTGAGCGCACAAGAGTGGCTGGAGGCCTTCAATGAATGGATGGAGCATGGCGCGCCGGAGGACCTGCTGAAGGCCAGCATCTATTTCGACTTCCGCCCGATCTGGGGCGATGTGTCGCTGGTGACGCCGCTGCGCGAGCTGCTGGGCAGCCATGCGGCGCGACTGCCGCGCTTCATGCGCCAGATGGCCGAGAACTCCCTGCGCAGCCGGCCGCCGCTGAACTGGCTGGGCGCCGTGGAGGGCGAGAAGAACGCCGCGGGGCGCGAGGGCATTGACCTGAAGCTGCATGGCACCGCCATCTTTGTGGACGTGGCACGCATTCACGCGCTAGCCCATGGCATCAGCGCCACCAACACGCGCGAGCGCTTTGAGGCCATGGGTCGCGCACTGCAGGTGAGCGCGGCCGAAAGCGAGGGCTGGATCGGCGCTTTCGAGTTTCTGCAGATGCTGCGCCTGCGTGTGCAGATGGAGGCCGCCGGCGAAGGAGCCATGCCGAGCGATCAGCCGAATTGGATCGCGCTGGACGCGCTCAACGACATCGACCGCCGCGTGCTCAAGGAGAGCTTTCGCGTCGCCCGGCGCCTGCAGCAGCGCCTTGAACTGGACTGGCTGCGATGAGCTGGCTGCAAGACCTGATCCGCCGCCTGTCCGGTGGCAGCAGCGACGCGGCCGCCCGTGGTGAGCCCACACGCTGGGTGGTGCTGGATGTCGAGACCAGCGGCCTGAACCTGGAGCACGACCGCTTGCTGGCGATTGCCGCCATCGCGCTCGACATGTCCGCCACGCCGCCGCGCATCCTGCTGGGCGACAGCTTCGAGATCCTGCTGCGCCAGCCGGCGGATCTGCCGATGGCGGAGGACTTCAAGGCCAACATCCTGCTGCACGGCATCGGGCTGGGGGCGCAGCGTGGCGGCGTCGAGCCGATACAGGCGCTGCAGGACTTCGAGCAATGGATCGGCGATGCGCCGCTGGTCGCTTTCCATGCTGCTTTCGACCAGGGCATGATCCAGCGCGAGATGGCCAGGCTGCTGGGCCGCAAGCTCCCCAACCCCTGGCTGGACCTGGAGCCGGTGGCGGCACTGAGCCACCCGCAGGCCGACTGCCGCTCGCTCGACGACTGGATGGCCCACTTCGACATCCGCTGCGCGCAACGCCACCAGGCCGCGGCCGACACCATGGCCACCGCCGAGCTGCTGCTGCGCCTGTGGCCGGCGCTGCTCAAGCGCGGCCGGCCCCGTTTTGCCGAATTGCAGCAGATGGAAGCGCAGCGCCGCTGGCTGCGCGCCTGAGCGTCTGCCTCAGTCTCGGGCCAGGAAAGCCTCCAGCGCCGCAGCCAGCGCCTCGGGCTGGTCGTGGTGCAGCATATGGCCGGCCCCTTGCAGCAGCACGCGCTCCAGCTGGGGCACCACGGCCAGGCGCGACTCGAAGTCCTCGCGCGGGTAGCGCTTGCCCCACCACTGCGTCATATCGGTCTCGCTGCCCTCGACCCACAGCGTTGGTGCGGCGATGCGCTGCCAGAGCTCCAGCGCCTCGGCGCGGCGGTAGAGCACCGGATTGGTCCGTTTATGGGCCGGGTCGCCGAGGATCTGCCATTCGCGCCCGCCGTCGGCCCCGGCGACTTCGCGCGACCACAGCGGCGCCAGCCAGGCCGCCTTATCGGCGCTGAGGCGTGGGTTGGTCTTCATCAGGCGCTGCTCCACACCCTCGATGCTGGCGTAGGGCTTGAGCGTCTGCGGCTGCTTCAGCTCGTCCAGCCATTGGCGCAGCCGCGCCGGGCCCTGGTCCGGCGTGGCGTCGGGCAGGCCGAATCCTTCCAGATTGATCAGGCGGCGGATGCGCTCGGGCCGCACGCCGGCATAGCTCATCACGATATTGCCGCCCATGCTGTGGCCCAGCAGGTCGATGGGTGCTTCCGGGCTGACGGCATCGATCAGCGCATCCAGGTCGCCCAGGTAATCGGGGAACCAGTAGGCATCGGCGCCGCTGCTGTCGCTCTGGCCGAAGCCGCGCCAGTCCATCGCCACCACATGCCGGTCCTGCTGCAGCGCGTCGACGACGAACTGGAACGAGGCGCCGACATCCATCCAGCCGTGCAGCATCAGCAGCGTCGGCCGCGCGGGGCTGGCGAGAGCCGCGTCGCCCCAGCTCAGGACATGGTGGCGCAGGCCGCGCAGCGTGATGAACTCGCTGCGATGCGCGCGGCGGGGGAGGTAGGGCGTGTGGGTCATGGGCTGCACTGTAGGGCTGTTGCGCCGACGCGGCTGTCGGCGCGGTGACAGTGTGAAGAGGCCGCGCCGCACGGGCAGAATGCAGCGCATGAATTCTTCCTACTCCCTGCGCGCCGCCGAGCCGCGCGATGTCCCGGCCATCGCCGGCCTGATCGCCGAACTGGCCGAGTTCGAAGGGCTGAGCCACATGCTTCAGCTCACGCCCGAGAAGCTGCAGCCGCACCTGTTCGGCCCCAAGCCGGTGGTCGAAGCCCTGGTCGGCGAGTGGGAGGGCGAGGTGGTGGCCTTCGCGCTCTACTTCACCAATTTCTCGACCTTCCTGGCCAAGCCGGGCCTGTATCTGGAAGACCTCTATGTGCGTCCTGCGCACCGCCGCAGCGGCCTGGGCAAGGCCATCCTGAGCCGGCTGGCCCAGATTGCGGTCGAGCGCGACTACGGCCGCTTCGAATGGAGCGTGCTGGACTGGAATGAAGACGCGATCCGCTTCTACGAGAACATGGGCGCCAGCGTGCTGCCCGAATGGCGCATCTGCCGCCTGACGGGCGAAGCGCTGGCGGCCTATCGCAAGGTTTGAGTTGAGGCTGCGCCACGCCCAGTTTTTCGGCCGCTTCGAGCGCCGCTGCGACGTGGCCGGCTTCAGCCTGGCGCGCCTGCACGCCACCACGCCGGCCCACCATGTGCTGCCGCATGAGCATGAGGACGGCCATTTCATCCTGGTGCTGGCCGGCCGATACCGCAGCAGCGCGCGCGGCGCCGAAGAAAGCCTTGGCCCCGGGGCTCTGCTGTGGAACCCGCCGGGCACGCATCACCAGGATTGCTTCAGCAGCGCCAGCGGCCGCTTTCTGAGCCTCAGCCTGCCGGCCCGCCAGGCGCAGGAACTGGGCCTGGGCGATGGCGGTGCGCGGCGCCTGCACGGCCTGACTGAGCGGCTCGGGCACGCGCTGGTTCAGCATGCCGAAGCGCTGGATCTTGGCGGCCTGCTCGACACCGAGACGCAATGCCTTCGCCTGTGTGCACTGACTGCTGGTGAATGCGCGCCCGAGATCGAGGTCCAGCGTGCGCCGCCCTGGCTGCGGCGCTGCATGGAGCGTCTGGTCGATGAGAGCGAGCAGGCGCTGCGCCTGGGCGATCTGGCGCGCGAAGCTGGCGTGCACCCGGTGTCGTTGGCGCGTGCCTTCCGCCGCCATTACGGACTCTCCCCGGGGCAGTTGCAGCGCCGCAGCCAGCTCAACCGCGCCGCCGCCCTGCTGCGGCAGGGCGAGGCCGTCGGCCAGGTTGCCCTCGCCTGTGGCTTTGCCGACCAGAGCCATTTCACCCGGCTCTTTCGCGCCGAGTACCGCATCACGCCAGCGCGCTGGCAGGCCGGGTTAAAAACGTTCTAGACCGGGCCGCGGCAGCTGAGCACACTGCGCCGCATGAAACGACTCCTCCTCACCACTTCGCTGTTCTTTGTGTTGCTCGGGGCCAAGGCCCAGGCCACCGACCCCGTCCATGCCGCCTGGCAGGCCTTGCCGCAGGGCACCAGCCTGCTGCTGCAGCGCGAGGGCAAGCCGGTGATCGAGTGGTACGGCCAAGGCGCTGATGCCGACACCCTGCATGACAGTCGCTCCGTCACCAAGTCGGTCACGGCTCTGGTGGTGGCCGCGGCCGTGCAGGACGGGCTGCTGCGCTGGGACAGCCCGGTGTTCGATGCCTTTGCCGCCGAGCGACCGTTTCAGCATGACGGCGTTGCCAAGCGAGCGATCACCGTCGAGGACCTGCTGAGCATGTCGTCGGCGCTGGACTGCAACGACTGGGAAGACAGCAGCCCCGGCAACGAAGAGAACATGTACCCGCACAAGTCCTGGCTGCGCTGGACGCTGGACTTGCCGACACGCACGCCCTATGCCCGTGACGCCAGTGGGCGGGGGCCGTTTGCCTACTGCACAGCCGGTGTGTTCCTGCTGGGCCAGTTGCTGGAGCGCCGCGCGCCGGGTGGCTTGGAGGCCTACCAGCACAGGCGCCTGTTTGCGCCCTTGAACATCCAGCACTGGCAGTGGAAGCGTTCCGACAGCGGCGAGCTGCTGACCGGCGGCGGTTTGCGCATGCGCACACGCGACCTCGGCAAGCTGGCCCAGCTGCTGCAGCAGCGCGGCGTCTGGCAGGGTCAGGTCTTGCTGAAGCCCGAGCTGGTGGCCCGGGTGCTCAGCGTGCAGCGCGACACGCCGATGGGCCTGGGCTATGGGCAGCTGTTCTGGCAACGGGCGTTCAAGACCCGCTGCGGCGCGCAGCAGGGCTGGATGATGTCGGGCAACGGCGGCAATATCGTCGCCGTGTTTCCGGACGCCGGCATGAGTCTGGTGCTGACCCGCACGCACTACAACCAGCGCGGCATGCACCAGCAGAGCTGGGCGTTCATCGAGCTGCTGCTGGACAGCCAACTCTGCGCCCAATGATCGCTGCGGCCGGCCGGCCGGCTGTCGTCCGGCCGGGTTCGCTCCTGAGCGGCCGCTCTGCTGGCCTCAGGCCCGATCCAGCAGCATCAGCGCCAGCTCCGGCGGCCGGGCGATCACCGCACGGCCTTGATGCACCACGATGGGCCGCTGCAGCAGAATCGGCGCGTCGGCGATGGCCTGCAGCAGCTGCGCGTCGCTCAGCGATTCATCGGCAAGCCCCAGGCTTTGATAGGCGTCCTCGCCGGTGCGCAAGAGTGCGCGCGCCGGCAGGCCGAGCTGGCCCAGCAGTTGCGTGAGAGCTTCGACGCTGGGTGCGGTCTTCAGGTACTCGATCACGGTCGGCTCCAGGCCACGCTGTTGCAGCAGGGCCAGGGCTTCGCGGGATTTGGAGCAGCGCGGATTGTGAAAAATGCTCAGGCTCATGGCGGCAGTTTAGGCGCCGGCGGCCTGGGGTAAGCCATAGGCTGGCTGGCGGCGCGGCGTGGCTACGCTTCGCCGCTGGCCTGAAGCAGCGGGGGGAAGCCCTGAGGAGTCCGAATGCCAAACAAGAAACAACAAGGCCGCAGCTTGGGTGCACCCCTCAGGGGCGCAGCTGCCGGCGAAGACCGTTACGCCGCCATCCATGCCGATTTCCGCTGGCAGGTGCCCGAGCGTTTCAATATCGCCGAGGCCTGCTGCGGCCGCTGGGCGCGCGAGACGCCAGAGGCGATGGCGATTCTGTTCGAGACCGAGGCCGGCTGCCGCGCGCATTACAGCTACGGCCAGCTGCAGCGCGCGGCCCATCGCCTGTCCAATGTGCTTCACGCGCAGGGCGTGCAACGGGGTGATCGCGTGGCCATCGTGCTGCCGCAGCGCTTCGAGACGGCCGTGGCGCATATCGCCATCCAGCAGCTCGGCGCGGTGGCCATGCCGCTGTCGATGCTGTTCGGCCCCGAGGCGCTGGAATACCGGCTGCAGGACAGCGCGGCCGTGCTGGCCATCGTGGAAGCCGGCTGCCTGCCGTCACTGCGCGCTGTGCGTGCCAGTTGCCCGGCGCTGCGCCAGGTCACCGCGGTCGGCGCCGAGGCCGGCACGCTGCAGGAAGGCGAGCTCGACTGGATGGCTTCGCTGCAGGCCGAGGCCGCCCGCTTCACGCCGGTGGACACGCGCGCCGACGACGCGGCGGTGCTGATCTACACCAGCGGCACCACCGGCCCACCCAAGGGCGCGCTGATTCCTCAGCGCGCGCTGATCGGCAATCTGAGCGGCTTCATCGCCAGTCAGAACTGGTTCGGTTTTGATCCCGGCGATGCAGCCAAGCCGAGCGAAGCGGTGCTGTGGAGCCCGGCCGACTGGGCCTGGACCGGCGGGCTGATGGATGCGCTGCTGCCCACGCTCTACTTTGGCCGGCCCATCGTCGCCTACCAGGGCCGCTTCGGCCCCGAGAAGGCCTTCGAGCTGATGCAGGGCCATGGGGTGACCCACACCTTCCTGTTCCCGACCGCGCTGAAAGCCATGATGAAGGCCGTGCCGCGACCGCGCGAGCAGTATCCGCAGCTGCGCCTGCAGGCCATCATGAGCGCTGGCGAGGCGGTGGGCGATGCTGTTTTTTCCTACTGCGAGCAGCAGCTGGGCCTGACCGTCAACGAGATGTTCGGCCAGACCGAAATCAACTATGTGATCGGCAACTGCAGCCGCCTGTGGCCAGCGCGGCCCGGCAGCATGGGGCGTGCCTACCCGGGCCACCGCGTGGCGGTGATCGACGACGACGGCAAGACCTGTCCCCCAGGCGTGGCCGGCGATGTGGCGGTGCACCGCCGCGACCTGCACGGTGATCTTGATCCGGTGTTCTTCCTGGGCTATTGGCGGCGCGACGACGCCACCCGTGCCAAGTACACCGGCGACCCGCTGGACAGCTGGTGCCGCACCGGTGATATGGCCATTCAGGATGCCGAGGGCTACCTCTGGTACCAGGGCCGCAGCGACGATGTATTCAAGGCCGCGGGCTACCGCATCGGCCCCAGCGAAATCGAGAACTGCCTGGTCAAGCACCCGGCAGTGGCCAATGCCGCCGTCGTGCCCAAGCCCGACCCCGAGCGCGGCGCGGTGGTGAAGGCCTATGTGGTGCTGGCCGCCGGCCATGCCGGCACGCCGGCCCTGGTTCAGCAGTTGCAGACGCATGTGAAGGGCCAGCTCGCACCCTATGAATATCCCAAGGAGATCGAGTTCATCGCCAGCTTGCCGATGACCACCACCGGCAAGCTGCAGCGCCGGGTCTTGAAGCTGCAGGAAGAAGAGCGCGCCCGCGCTCGCGCGCCGGCATGACGCTCAGCATCGGGGCTGCCGATCCGCAGGGTGAGGCGGCGTTGTCGCTGCTGCGGCAGGCTGCGATCGAGGCCCGCGCGCTCTATCCGGAGTTGCACGCGCCAGACGCACCCTGGCCGGGCAACGAGCCCACCCCGCCACACGGCATCTACCTGCTGGCCTGGTTGGGTGATGAGTTGGTGGGCATGGGTGCACATCGCCCGCTGGATGCGCACAGCACCGAGCTGCGCCGCATGTTCGTGCGCGCCGATGCGCGCCGCCACGGCGTGGCGCGGGCCTTGCTCGAAGCCCTGCAGGCCCACGCGCGGACCGAGGGCTTCACGCGGTTGTGCCTGGAGACCGGCTTTCGCCAGCTGCCCGCGATGCGCCTGTACGAAGCTTTCGGCTTCCAGCGCATCGAGCCTTTCGGTCCCTATGTGGGGGACCCCAGCAGCGTGTGCTTTGAAAAGCACATTGCCTGAGGCAGAAGCGGTCGTTGCTAAGATGAGGCCGCGACTGCCGGCGCACGAGCGGCGGTCCGCAGTGACGATCAGGAGGCATGAGATGGACGCCTTGAATTGCTTCGTCGGACGGCGACTTGTCGCGGCCCTGGCCTTGCTGGCTTCTCAGTTTCTGGCCGACCCCACATGGGCGAACGAGCCGGCGCTGCGGCTCTACACCGAGGAATACCCGCCCTACAACTACACCATCAAGGGACGCCCTGCCGGCCTGTCGGTGGAACTGGTGCTCGAGATCCAGCGGCGCCTCAAGACCGAGGTGCCGATTGAGGTGGTGCCTTGGGCGCGCGGCTACAGGGCTGCTCAGACTGAAGCCTGGGTCGGACTTTTCGTGACTGCGCGCTCCGCCGAGCGTGAATCGCTGTTTCAGTGGGTCGGCCCGATCAGCGCCACCCGCGCCCATCTGTATGCGCGCCGCGGTGAGCAGACCGGCATTCGAACCCTGGACGATGCGCGCAAGGTCAAGGAAATCATGGTGCCGCGCGAGTGGTATGTGCATCAGGACCTGAGGGCGCGCGGGTTCACCAACCTGCTGCCCGTCGCCTCGCCGGCAGATGCCATGCGCATGTTGCTGGCCAATCGAAGCGTGGTCATCGCGATGGACGAAAGCACCGTGGCCGAGAGCATGCGCATGGCCGGGCTGGTGGCAGACCCGCCGCAGCCCATCGTCAAGATCTCCGAGGCTCTGTTGTACATCGCCTTCTCGAGGGGCACACCGGCGGCGGTGGTGCAGCGCTGGCAGCAGGTGCTGGATGAAATGAAGCGCGATGGCAGCTACGCCATCATCCATCAGCGCTGGCTGCCAGGCGTGCCGCTGGCGACTGCGGCGCCCGCCCAGTGAGCTGCAAGGCCCGAACTTCGAGCGTCTTGCCTGCGGTGATGAGGCTCATGAACCCTGCCGGCTGCTGGCCAGCCGCACGCTCAAGCGCGCATCGGCCGGCGCGAGCAGCCGTGCCGCATCGGGCCAGCTCTCGTCGCCGGTGAGCGTGGCGCAGGGATTGCCGGGCTTGCCGGTGGGCGCATTGGGGTCGCGGTCCCTGGCGTCGGCGCTCAGCGGCACGCCCAGCAGTTGCCCGGCTTCGCGCCACTCCAGCTCCCACTGAGGCTGGGCGCTGCAGACCCGCACACCGCCGACCTGGGGGAACATCCAGCGCAGGTACCAGGGCAGCAGCTCGCTGCGCGCCTGCCTGGCTACCGCCATCACACGGCGCACGGTGGCCATGTCCAGCTTGTCGGCGGGCACGGTCAGGTGCAGCTGGCCGGCGATCGCGAGGCTGCCCTTGGGCTGGTTGGTGGCCAGGTCGGCCGTCTTGGCTTCAGCGGCCGGCAGCACGGGCAGCTCGAATCGGCCCTGTGCATCGAATGTGATCGGCAGGTTCCGCTCGTCGGTCAGGATCGCCAGCTTGGGTGCATGCAGTGGCCGGGCTGGATCCTTGGCGCTGAGTTTGAAGTCCATGCGGAACAGGCCCTGACCGACCCGGCCCAGCTGGCCCAGGAACTCGTTCATGCGGGCGTACGGCATGATCGCCGGGTCCTTGACCAGGGCGACGCTCACCTCGTCGAGTCTTTGCACTGCGGCAGCGGGCTCGCTGCTCTGTGCCAGTGCCGTGGCGCTGGCCAGGCTCAGCAGCAGGGGAAGGCACAGCGGGGCCAGGCGGCGTTGGAGGGAGGGCTTCATGCGCGGGGTTCCGATCTGGAATTGAGAGGAAAGTGGTGCTGCGGCTAACGTCGGCATTTGCCGCGCGCTTCGGCCAGCACCCAGAAGGGCAGACTCAGCAGACCCATGCCGGCGCCAGCGTACTCGCCCTTCAGGCAGTCGCCGTCGCCGCCGGCGGCGATGCCCTTGGCCAGGCGCTGCTGGCTGTTGAGGCGGCCGGGGTTGTCGCTGGCCGATGCCGCACGTTCGGCCAGCAGCGGCTCGCGGCTGGCCTGGCGTATCGCGCGGCGCGTGCCTTCGCTGTCCAGCAGCGAGGGGAGGGGGGCGCTGGCGGGGCCAGACGCTGTCGTGCCCGCCAGCGTGGCTGGCGGCGTCTCGGGCGTCGCGCTCGGCGCCGGCTCGGCCGCTGCGACGCTCGACGGGCTGGAAGCGGCGGCCAGCGCGCTGGGCGCGCCTGCACGCCGGGCGTTTGTGCCGGCCGGCCGGGCTCGCGCAGCGTCGGCCGGGCTGGGCCGCTGCACCGCAGGCAGTGGCAGCAGGCGCAGCAGCACGCCAGGCTCGGCCGCGGCAATGGGTGGCTGGCGCACGTCGGCGCGCGTTCGCAGCAGCTGGCTCAGCAGCAATGCGTGCAAGAGCAGCACCAGCAGCAGGATTGGGAGGTGGCGCGCAGCCGTGCGCAGGCTGGGGCTCATGCGTCGGGGCCGTCCGGCCCGTCCTCGCCGTCGGGGCCTGGCACATGGCTGAGCAGGTCGCCAGGCTGGCAGTCCAGCACCTTGCAAATGCGCGCCAGCGTCTCAAAACGCACGCCGCGTACCTTGCCGGACTTCAGCAGCGAAAGGTTGGCCTCGGTCATGCCTACCGCCTCGGCCAGTTCGCGGGAACGCATCTTGCGCCGCGCCAGCATCATGTCCAGGGTGACGATGATGGGCATCAGACGAACTCCGCGTTTTCCTCGGCCATGCGCACGGCTTCGCGCATCACGGTGGCAATCGCCAGCAGCACCAGGCCGAGCAGCAGCGTGAGGTAGTCCTGTCCGGAGAAACTCAGGTTCAGCATGCGCTGGCCCGGCGGATTGCCCAGGGTCAGCGCCAGGATGGACAAGGTCTTGGACAGCGGCAGGGCCGGCGCCAGCGCTGTCATTGCCAAGGCGGCCCGGCGCAGCAGCACGGCGCATTCCAGCGTCCAGACTTCGCCGCACTGGTAGCGGCCGAACAGCGCGTACAGCTGCCACAGCAGATAGCCCAGCAGCAAGCTTGGCAGGGCGCAGGCCAGCAGTCCGAAGCTGCGGGCCTGCGCGTCCAGCTGGAACGGCTGCCCGCGCAGGCCCCATTCCCGCTGCACCACCTCGCTGAGCCAGTCCGGCTGGCCCCACAGCGCCAGCGGCAGCGCCAGGGCGACACCAATGCCCAGCAGGCACATCAGGCGCACGCAGCGCGCCAGGCGCTGGATGCGCGGCAAGCCAGGAAAGGAGGCGGTCGGTGTGGCGCGCATGGGCGTTGCAAGTTTCTGTTAAATACCAAGAAATTATCTTTAAACAATAAATAAATGCAAGTGCGGCGCGAATTGCCTGTCTTGCAGGGTGCTCGCCAAAGTTGCGTTGCGTGACAGCGTCGACCGCGGGTTCGGCGAGAGAGCTGCATTTCGCCGATACAGTCGGCGCTGGAGTGAGTGGGGGAACCTGCGGGGCGCGAAGTTGCCTCGGCGGCCGAATGCGCGGCAGCACCGGTTCATCGATCGATCAAGCGAGCGACGCGACGAAGGGCGACGGCACACACGATGCTCAGTGATCTTCAGGCAGAGAACCAGGCGCTGCGCCGCCAGTTGGAGGCCCTGCTGCGCGAGGCCCGGTCCAACGAGGACAAGATGCGCCGCTTCGAGCAGCTGGAACACCGGCTGATCGGCGCGGCCTCGGTGTTGGAACTGCTGCGCCTGCTGTTGGGCGAATACAAGCTGGCTTTCGGCATCGAGGCGGTGACGCTGACGCTGCTGGACCCCGAGCAGGAGATCCGCCGCATCCTCGAGAGCGAGCTGCGCGAGCCCTCGGCCCAGTTGCTGGCGGGGCTGGACCTGAGCCAGTCTGCCTTTGCGATGCGTGCGCTGTACGGCGACGAGCTGCAGCCCTGGCTTGGCGCCTTCGACGCCACCAGCCACGCCGGACTGTTCGATGCCGCGGACGGGCCGCTTGCCTCGGTGGCGCTGCTGCCGCTGTCGCGCCATGGCGAGCTGATCGGCAGCCTGCATTTCGGCAGCCGCAGTGCCGAGCGCTATGACGCTGCCGCCGGCACCCGCTTTCTGGAACGCCTGGCCGATATCGTGGCGGTCTGCCTGGAGAGTGCGCTCAACCAGGAGCGCCTCAAGCTGGCCGGCCTGACCGACATGCTGACGGGGGTCCACAACCGGCGTTATTTCGAGCACCGCTGCGGCATCGAGATCGCGCAGGCGCGGCGCTACCGGCATCCGCTGGCCTGCATGTTCCTGGACATCGACCACTTCAAGCGCATCAACGACACGCATGGCCACCAGACCGGCGACGAGGTGCTGCGCACCATCGGCGAAGCCATCCGCAGCCAGCTGCGTGCCGGCGACACCATCGCTCGCTATGGCGGTGAGGAGTTCGTCGTGCTGCTGCCGCGCACGCCGGGCTTCTTCGCCCGCGAGATCGCCGAGCGCATCCGCGCCAGCATTGCCGAGCGCCGCCTGCTGGCCGCCTCGGGCGACGGCATCGGCCTGACCATCTCCATCGGCCTGGCCATGCTGGGCGGCGAGACAGCGGGGCAATCGCCGGGCAAGTTGGCCGAGCGGCTGGTGGCTTCCGCCGATCAGGCGCTCTACGCGGCCAAGCATGGCGGGCGCAACCGCGTGGTCTGCGATGCGCCGGAGTCTGCGGTCTGGACCGAGCGCGAGTTCGTCGGCTCGGCGTGATTTCCGGCCTGTGGCGACAATGCGCGGGTGGTCCTCTTTGATGGAGCCTTTGCATGAATGAGCCGCGTCCCACCGATCCTGCCAAGAGCCATTGGGAGCGTGTCTACCGCGACAAGCCGGCTGATTCCGTCAGCTGGTTCCAGCGGCATGCGCAGCAGTCGCTGGCGCTGATCCGCGGCATCGCCGCCGGGCAGGCGGCTCGCGTGATCGACGTGGGCGGCGGCGCCTCGACGCTGGTCGACGATCTGCTGGACGCCCCCGAGGACTTCTCGGTGGCGGTGCTCGATATCTCGGCCGCGGCGCTCGATGTGGCGCGGCGCCGCTTGCAGCAGCGTGCGGCAGCGGTGCGCTGGCTGGAGGGCGATATCACCCAGATCGCGCTGCCCGCGAAAGCCTGGGACATCTGGCATGACCGTGCGGTGTTTCACTTCCTCACCGAGCCGGCGCAGCGCGAGGCTTATGTGGCGCAGGTGCGCCGCGCGGTGCGGCCCGGCGGCCATGTGATCGTGGCAGCTTTCGCGCCAGATGGCCCGACGCATTGCAGCGGTTTGCCGGTGATGCGCTATGCGCCGGACGCGCTGCACGCGCAATTCGGCGGCGCCTTCGAGCTGCTGGAGCACCTGAGCGAATCGCACCTCACGCCGTCCGGCGCGGTGCAGCAGTTCGTCTACTGCCACTGCCTGCTGCACTGAGCGACCGCCGATGCGCCGCTTCCGCCCCGAGCCTGGCGTTGCTGCAGTGCTGTTGGCCGCCTTGCTGTTCGGCGCGGCAACACCGCTGGCCAAGCCGCTGCTGGCGCAGACCAGCCCCTGGATGCTGGCGGCCTTGCTCTATCTGGGGTCGGGGCTGGGCCTGTGGTGCTGGCGCCGCCTGAGCCGCGCGCCAGCCGTGCAACTGGCGCCGGGCGAGGGCCGCTGGCTGCTGGCCGCCATCGTGACGGGCGGCGTCCTAGGCCCGGCCTTGCTGATGCTGGGGCTGTCAGGCATGCCGGCCTCAAGCGCTTCGCTGCTGCTGAACCTGGAAGGTGTGCTGACCGCGCTGCTGGCCTGGTTCGTCTTCAAGGAGAACTTCGACCGGCGCATCGCCCTGGGCATGCTGGCCATCGTCGCTGGCGGTTTGCTGATCGCCTGGCCGTCGCAGCCGGGCGGGCAGACGGCGGAGCTGTCCTGGCTGCCGGCGCTGGCCGTCGTGGGTGCCTGTGCGGCCTGGGCGCTCGACAACAACCTGACCCGCAAGGTGGCGCTCAACGATGCCGGCTTCATCGCGATGAGCAAGGGCCTGGCGGCCGGCTCGACCAATCTGCTGCTGGCGCTGCTGGCCGGTGCCGAGTGGCCTGCGCCCGGCACGGTGACGGCGGCGGCGCTGCTGGGCTTTGCCAGCTATGGCCTGAGTCTGGTGTTGTTCGTGCTGGGGCTACGCCATCTGGGCACGGCGCGCACCGGCGCCTATTTCTCGCTGGCGCCTTTCATCGGTGCCTTGCTGTCAGTGCTGGTGCTGGGCGAGCCGATGACGGTGACGCTGGCGCTGGCTGCCGCCCTGATGGCGCTCGGGATGGCGCTGCACCTGAGCGAGCGCCATGTGCATGCGCACCGCCATGAGCCGCTGGAGCACAGCCATAGCCATGTACACGGCGCTGGCGACCCACACCATGAGCACGCCCATGCCGAACCCGTGTCGCCGGGCACCCGCCACAGCCACTGGCACCGGCACGAGCCGCTGGAACACAGCCACGCGCATTTCCCGGATGCGCATCACCGGCACGGCCACTGAAGGCCGTCCCCTCGCCAGCAAGCCCGTCTTACCAGGCGCGCGGCGTGCCCGTGTCGATGTGTACGAAGCCGTCCTTCGGGTAGTAGCCCACGCCGCCGGCGCGCAGCGACAGTGCCGCGAGGCGTAGCGCAGCCAGCGGCACGCCGGGCAGGCGCACGTCGATGGCACGGCCTTCCATATGCAGGCTGCGCTTGGCCACGCCGCCGGCACGGCTGACGCGCAGCGCCGCATTGGTGGCCGGGCTGCGGTAGGCCGAGATCACCTCGAAGGCGCCTAAGCCGCCCAGCCGCGCGTGCAGGCGGTGCAGCAGCTCGAACAGCTGCGGGTCCATCTGCCCCACCTCGCCGCTGTAGTGGTCGCGCATGAAGTGGTTGAGCCGGCTCAGCGATTCGTCGATGAAACGCTCGCCCACCGCATAGACGATCTGGATGCGTTCGCCGGTGTGGGTGTGGGCAAAGGCCAGCGCGCGTTCGCCGCTGCCCACCGAGGCGCGCGCCGCGCCCGTGGCCATGCCGGCCAGGGTGCCGGCGGCGGTCAAGGTGAGGCTGCGGCGCAGAAAGCCGCGGCGGTTGGCGGTGTGGCGGTCGTCAGAGTTCATCATTCAATCCTCGCTGGAATCAGGGCGGGGGGCTTGCGCTGGCGCAAGGCCTGGTCGAGCACGCGGTCATGGCCGTAGATGTCGGGATAGACGTACAGCCGGCCCTGCTTGACCAAGGTGGTGCCGTAGGCGATCAGCACCGGCACCGGCGTGGCGAGCTTGATCGTCTGCAGCTGGCCGGCGCCCATGGCCTCGCGCACGCGCGGCTCGCTCCACTGCGGCATGTCCTGCAGCACGAACAGCGCCAGTTCGACCGGCGCCTCCACACGGATGCAGCCGTGGCTGAAGTCGCGGCGCTCACGGCCGAACAGGCCGACCGAGGGCGTGTGGTGCAGAAAGATGTGCTCGCTGTTGGGAAACACGAACTTGATCTCGCCCAGCGCATTCTTCGGCCCCGGGCGCTGGCGGATGCGTGCGCGGCCGGCCTGCACGTCGGCCAGCACGGCCGGCGTCACTTCAGTGCTGATGCGGCCGTCAGCCAGCACGAACTCCATCTGCTCGCGCTCCAGATAGCCGGGGTCACGGCGCAGGCGCGGCACGGTTTCCTTGCGGGCGATCGAGGGCGGCACGTTCCAGAAGGGGCTGAATTCGATGAAGCGCATCGCCTCGTCGAACAGCGGCGTCTGCGTGTCCATCGCCTTGCCGACGATCACCTTCATCGTCTGCTTGACCTCGATCCGGCCGTTGCTGACCTCGTAGGCGCGCAGCACGAACTCCGGGATATTGATCACCACCATGCGCCGCGATTGGGTCAGTGGCGTCCAGCGCAGGCGCTCCAGGTTCAGCTCGATCTGGCGTGCGCGCGCGGCAGGCGTCGGCGCCAGCGCGGTGAGCGTGTCGCGGCCGATCACGCCATCCGGCGCCAGACCGTGGCGCTGCTGGAAGCTTTGCAGCGCCTGCAGCAGCGGGCCGTCCAGCAGCGCCGGGGGCGCTACATCAGCCGGCAGATCACCCAGGGCCTGCAGTCGGCGCGTCAGCAGCGGCAGCCCAGCCCAGGCTTGGCCGGGTTCCAGCTTGGACGGCGCGCCGGCGCGGGCCTTGGCCGGGCGCGGCAGCGGCGGCAACGGGGCATCCCAGGCGGCGTCGGGTGCGGCGCGCAGCTGTGCCAGCGCCTGGCGCAGCTGGCCGTAGAGCGGCAGCTGTGGCGCGGCAGCCTGCACGGCCTCGGCGAGGCGCCGGGTCTGCAGCGCGCTCGCCAGCAGGGCTTCGGCGTCGAAGCCATTGCGGGCCGGGGGCTCGAAATCATGGTGCACCTGGCGCGGGTCCAGCCGCCCCTGGTGCAGATCGCGCAGATAGCGCTGCAGTGCCGCCGTCAGCGCCTGCGCGAGCCGGCTCTGGCGCGCCCCATCCGGCAGCGGCTCGCGCTCGGCCTGCTGCATCAGTTGGGCCAGGGCGGGCGTCTGGTAATCCTCGGCCACCAGGCCATGGCTGGGTGCATCGGCTAGCAGGGCCAGGGCCAGGCGCGCCTGCGCGTTGGGGCGGCCGCTGGCGTCGAACCAGGGGGAGGACTCGCTCGCCGGCGTGGCGAGGGCGCTGATGCAGCCCAGGGCCAGCAGCAGGGCGCACAGGCTGTGGCGGAGCAAGGCGATGCGGCCGCTGGCGCGGGGCGGAAAGAATGACAGTGCGATGTGCATCCTTTCATTTTCGTCTTCTGGGGCAAACTGCCGGCTGACCTGAAGCAGGACCCCGTCACTATGCAAAGCACACCCCTTGGACGCTCGGACTTGAGCGTCAGCCCCATCTGCCTGGGCACCATGACCTTTGGCGAACAGGTGGACGAAGCCGCCACCCAGGCGCTGCTGGACCACGCCGTGGCGCGTGGCATCAACTTCATCGACACCGCTGAGATGTACCCGGTGCCGGCCCGCGCCGACACCTTCACCGTCACCGAGAGCTTCATCGGCCGCTGGCTGGCGGCGCGGCCGGGGCTGCGCCACAAAATCGTGCTGGCCACCAAGGTGGCCGGGCCGGCGCGCGGCTACAACTGGATCCGAGAGGGCAGTGCCGATCTGCGTGCACAGGACATCGTGCAGGCCTGCGAGGACAGCCTGCGGCGTCTGCAGACCGAGGTGATCGACCTCTACCAGATCCACTGGCCGAACCGACATGTGCCGATGTTCGGCGGCCTGTATTTCGACCCCGCCAAGGACCAACCCGTCACCGGCATGCACGAGCAGCTCGAAGCCCTGCAGCAACTGGTGCGCGCCGGCAAGGTGCGCCATATCGGCCTGTCCAACGAGACGCCCTACGGCGTGGGTGAGTTCATCCGCCTGGCCGAACAGCACGGCCTGCCGCGCATCGTCTCGGTGCAGAACCCTTATTCGCTGGTCAACCGGGTGGTCGACAACGGCCTGGACGAGGCGCTGCACCGCCACGGCGTGGGCCTGCTGGCCTATTCGCCGCTGGGCTTCGGCACGCTGACCGGCAAGTACGACGCGCAAGGCCTGCTGGACCCGGCGCAGCGCGGCCGGCTGTCGGTGTTCGAGAGCTTCAAGAAGCAGCGCTGGGCGCGCCCTGAATCGCTGGCCGCCGCGCAGCGCTACAACGCGCTGGCACGCGCCCATGACCTGACGCCCACGCAGATGGCACTGGCCTGGTGCTACACGCGCTGGTGCGTGGCCTCCACCATCATCGGCGTCACCAGCCAGGCCCAGCTGGACGAGAACATCGAGGCCTGGGGCATCACCTTGGCGCCGGAACTGCTGGCCGAGATCGACAAGATCCGCTGGGAGATCCGCGACCCGGCGCAGTGAAGGGGCGCGGCATGAGTCCGAGAACCCGTCGCGTCGTCCAGGCGCTGCTGTATGAGCTTATCGCCGTGGCAGTGGTCGGCCCGACTCTGGGCTGGCTGTTTGATGAAGGGCTGGGTTCGGCGCTGGGGCTGGCGCTGCTGATGTCGACCATCGCGCTGCTGTGGAACTATGTCTTCAACGGCTGGTTCGAGCGCTGGGAAGCGCGCCAGAGCGTCAAGGGCCGCAACCTGCAGCGGCGCCTGCTGCACGGCCTCGGTTTCGAGGGCGGCCTGGTGTTGCTGCTGGTGCCGCCGATGGCCTGGTGGTTGCAGATCTCGCTGTGGCAGGCCTTTCTGGCCGACCTGGCGGTGCTGGTGTTTTTCTTTTTCTACGCGATCGGATTCACCTGGGCGTTTGATCGCATCTTCGGCCTGCCGGAGTCGGCGCGATGAGCGAGCTCGGTCCACATCTCGCATCGACCCCCGCAGCCTGATCAGCCACTGCGCCGTGGCAGCACCGAGGACAGTTGCTATCGAATGGACTGTGCGCCCCGAAAAGGTGGGCGATTTGCGCACATCCCGGGCCGTCATGGCGCTGTCATCAGCGGATCACATCGGTGTGAAGTAATGCACGAGTTCCTGGCCCGCTCCGCTGCGGGGCTGGGCTTCACCCCAAACTCAATCCGTTGGAGCTCCCGATGCTGAAACTCGCCCCGCTGTTCGCCAGCCTGATCGCCGCCGGCACCCTGATCTCCCCCCTGGCTGCTCAAGCCGGCCCGCTGGTGGAGCGTCCTCTCGTGATTGCCCATCGCGGCGCAAGTGGCTACCTGCCCGAGCACACGATGGCCTCGTACCGTCTGGCGGTCGGCATGGGCGCGGACTTCATCGAGCCCGACCTGTTCATGACGGCTGACGGCCAGCTCGTCGCCCGGCATGACCGCAACCTGAGCGCCACCACCAGTGCCACCAGCACCACCAATATCGACAGCCTGACCTTGGCGCAGGTGCTGGCCTTGCAGGCGACCTCGCGCGGTGACGAAGTCGGCACCGCCGGCTACTCCAGGGCGGGCAATGGCTACTACAGCAGCAGCGACCGCTTCGACATCGCGACCTTCGGCGAGGTGCTGGACTACGCCTACAGCCTCTACAAGGCCGATGGCACCATCATTGGCGTCTATCCGGAGATCAAGACGATCAGCGGCAACAGCAGCTACAACCTGGCGATGGCTGCGGCCATGCTGGCCCAGTTGCGCGATCCCAAGTACCAGGGCTTCTTCAACGGCCAGCACAACAACGTCTTCCTGCAGTCCTTTGATGAGACGGTGGTGCGCTACCTGAACGACAGCGCCAACAACCTCAACGACTTGCCCGTCGCCTACCTGATCACCAACTGCCAGATGGCCGCTGCCAACGCGGCCACCATCAAGACCATTGCCGACGGTGTGGGCACCAGCATCGCCAATATGAACCAGGCCTGCGTCGATCAGCTGCATGCGGCCGGCCTGCTGGTGCATGCCTACACGCTGACCACCGATGCGCTGATGGGCGCCTCGGGCAAGAGCTACGCCACCATCCTGGGCTATGGCGTCGATGGCATCTTCAGCAACAACCCGGATCTGGCGCGTGCGGCGGTGAATGCGGCCTACCCGGTCTCCGAGCCGGCCACGGTGGCTCTGCTGGGTCTGGGCTTGCTGGGTGTGATGGGCACGGGCGCTGCGCGCCGGCGTCGACAGGCCGCCTGAGCCTGCGCCGGTCTGGGGCTTCGGCATGGGGGAAAATCCATCCTCATGTCGAAGAAGAACCACGCCCATGTCAGCGAGACCCCGGCCACCCAGCTGCTGCGCCAGCACAAGGTGGCCTTTACCGAGCATGTCTACGACTATGTCGAGCATGGCGGCACGGCGGAGAGCTCGCGCCAGCTCGGCGTGCCCGAGCATGAGGTGGTCAAGACCCTGGTGATGCAGGACGAAAAGGCGCAGCCGCTGATCGTGCTGATGCATGGCGACTGCCAGGTCAGCCTGAAGGAGTTGGCGCGGCAGATTCCCTGCAAAAAAGTCGAGCCCTGCAAGCCCGATGTCGCGCAGCGCCACAGCGGCTATATGGTCGGTGGCACCTCGCCGTTTGGCACACGCAAGGCGATGCCGGTGTATGTGGAGTCGGGCATCCTGGCGCTGGAGCGCATCTGCATCAATGGCGGGCGGCGCGGCTATCTGGTGGGCATCTCGCCGCAGGTTCTGACGCAGCTCTTGCAGGCCCGGCCGGTGCAGTGCGCCATCCGGGCAGAATAGCGCCCCATGCAAGACACCCTCTACCCCTTGCTGGCCGCACTGGCCGGCTACCTCATCGGCTCGCTGTCGTTCGCCGTCATCATCAGCCGCGTGATGGGCCTGTCCGATCCGCGCAGCTATGGCTCGGGCAATCCGGGCGCCACCAACGTGCTGCGTTCCGGCAACAAGCTGGCCGCCATCCTCACCCTGGTCTTCGACGCGCTGAAGGGCTATCTGCCGGTGTTGGCGGTGGTGCTGTGGGGCGCACCGCTGGGCCTGGGCGAAGGCACCGCGGCGCTGGTCGGCCTGGGTGCGTTCCTGGGCCATCTGTGGCCGGTGTTCTTCAAGTTCGAAGGCGGCAAGGGCGTGGCCACCGCGGCTGGTGTGCTGTTGGCGCTGAACCCGCTGCTGGGTGCGGCCACGCTGGCGACCTGGCTGATCATTGCCTACTTCTCGCGCTATTCCTCACTGGCGGCGATGGTCGCCGCGGTGTTCGCGCCCTTCTATCAGATGCTGATCTGGGGCATGAGCCCCATCGTGCTGACGGCCGGCATCATGGCCCTGCTGCTGATCTGGCGGCATGAGGCCAATATCAAGAAGCTGCTCAACGGCACCGAAAGCAAGATCGGCCAGAAGTCCGGCGCCGCCGCAGCAGCAGCCACGCCGCCGGCCGGCAGCAGCAAGAAGCATCCGCATGGCGTCGGCCCTAGGCCGCACGGCCATTCGCATCACCATCACGATTCCAAACCCAAAGGCAAGAAGCAATGAGCTCCAGCATCCAGCGTTTTGACGTCGGCGCCCGCATGTCCGAGATGGCCGTGCACAACGGCACTGTCTATCTGGCCGGCCAGATCGCCGAAGACGGCAGCCAGGACATCACCGGCCAGACCCAGCAGGTGCTGGCCGCGATCGACGCACTGCTGGCCCGCGCCGGCAGCGACAAGAGCAAGATCCTGCGCGCGCAGATCTTCATCAAGGATCTGGCCGATTTCGCCGCGATGAACGCGGTCTGGGAAGCCTGGGTCGTGCCCGGCCACACGCCGCCACGCGCAACGGTGAAGGCTGACCTGGCCAAGCCGGAGTGGAAGATCGAGATCGTCGTTACAGCGGCGGTCTGATCCGCTGCGCTGGTCCTGCGCGACGGGGAAGGCACACAGCGACAGGGAGCGACAGGGCTGAAGCAGCAGTGCTTCAGCCCTGCGCTTTTGTGGCCAGGCCGAAGGGGTCGTCCAGGCTGTGCGAGGGCAGCGTGAACCAGTGCGGCCCCTGCTCGCCCATGTAGAAGTGGTCTTCCAGACGAATACCGAATTCGCCGGGCACCACGATCATCGGTTCGTTGCTGAAGCACATCCCAGGCGCCAACGGCGTGTGATCGCTGCCCACCAGATACGGCTGCTCATGGATGCTCAGGCCGATACCGTGGCCGGTGCGGTGCGGCAGCCCCGGCAGTTCATAGCCCGGACCGAGGCCGGCCGCTTCGAGGCAGGAGCGTGCCGCTGCATCGACCGCGCTGCAGGGTGCGCCAAGGCGCGCAGCCGCGAAGGCAGCAGCCTGGGCCTGCTTTTCGAGTGCCCAGATCTCGCGCACCCGTGCGCTGGGCGTGCCGAACACATAGCTGCGCGTCAGGTCGGAGGTGTAACCGTGCACATAGCAGCCAGTGTCGATCAGCACCACATCGCCATCGCGCAGGTGCTGGGCGTGCTTCACCCCATGCGGGAAGGAAGAGGCCGCGCCGAACAGCACGATCACGAAGCTTGAGCCATTCGCACCAACACGGCGATGGGCCTTGTCGATGAAGGCCGCCACCTCGGTGCTGCTGATGCCCTCGTGCAGCATGCTGGCGGTGGCGCGGTGCACGGCCAGCGTCATGTCGAAGGCGCGCTGCATCAGCGCGATTTCCTGCGCGGACTTCTGCATGCGGCAGGCTGCGGTGAGATTGGCAGCGCTGAACAGCTGCATCTGTTCCGGAGCTACACGCTGCAGGCCATCGACCATGAAATAGGGCATGGTCTCGTCCAGGGCTACCTGGCCCTGGCGCACTCCGGCCGCGACGAGTGCTTGCTGCACGCAGGCGTAGGCGTTCTCATGCTCATGCCAGCTGTGGATGGGCCCGGACAGCTGCATCATCTCACCGACGGTGCCCAGCTCGAACCAGGGTGCCACATAGCGCAGCGGGCCCTCGGCGGGCAGCACTGCACCCACGAAGCGCTCGCTGGCATGCCAGATCAAGCCACTGAAATAGCGCAAATTGGCGCCCGCGTGCAGCACCAAGGCTGCCACGCCTTGCTGGCGCATCAGCGCCTGAACCTTGGCCTGCCGCGCCTGATATTCCGACGGCTGGATGTCGGCGATATCGCCCAGCATGGGGCTCAGACTGCTCAGTGCCTCATCGGCACTGCGCCCACCAATTCCCAAACCCATAGCTGACTCCTGCTTGCTGCGACATTCCGGGCCGGCCGGCGTGCCGTTCTGTTGAAAATATGCCGCTAATATATTTGAATCCCAGTCCGATTCGCAGCAGCAGCAGAGGCAAATCCATGTGCACGGTCATCTATGTGGGGCCACAGGCCAGCGACGACGGTTCAAGCTGGCTGACGCATTCGGATGCCGGCCAGGATTCGCGCATCCGCCGAGTGCCGGCCGCGGACCATGCGCCCGGCAGCATGGCCGGGGTGTTCTGGGGCCTGCAGGAGGTGCGCGGCGCTGACTGGGCTGATCAGGGCGAACGCATCGGCGAGATCCCCCAGGTGGCGCACACCTATGCCTACTTCCACAGCGCTTACTCGCACATCAACGAGCACCAGCTGGCCCTGTCCGAATGCACCACCAGCCAGCGCCCAGAGCTGGATTTCGAGCGCGGGCAGGGCGAGCAGATCCTGACGATTGAGCAGGCCATGGTGTTTGTATTGCAGCGCTGCCGACGTGCGGTCGATGCGCTTGCCTTGCTGGGGCGTTTGATGGAGGACTGGGGCTTTCTGCCCTCCTGCGGCGGTGGCAGCGAGCTGCTGGTGCTGGCCGATCCGCTGGACGCCTGGGTGTTTGAGGTGCTCGGCGTCGGGCCGGGCTGGCAGCGCGCCAGCGGCCGGCCCGGTGCACTGTGGGCGGCCCGCCGGGTGGCGCCCGATCAGACTCTGGTAGCGGCCAACTGGAGCCTGCTGCGCGACTTGGACCCGGCGGATGCGGAGGTGCGCATTGGCCGTGGCGTGCGCGAGTTCGCCATCGCGCGCGGCTGGCACCCGGCCGAAGAGCCGGTGCTGCAATGGCAGCGCAGCTTCATCCCGCCGGTGCGCGAATGGGCGATCTCGCGACTGTGGCTCTTCTACAGCCAGGTGGCCCCCACGCTGAAGCGCTGGCCGCAGCGCCAGCTGGGCGCTGATCTGCACCAGACCCAGGATGCCTATGGGCAGGCGCTGGAACCGGCCGACTTCTATCCCTTTTCGGTGCGACCTGAGCGACCACTGGGCCGCCACGAGCTGCTGGCCTTTCATCGCAACACCTTCGAAGGCACGGTCTACGACATCAGCGCCCAGCCGCAGTGGATGCTGCAGGACGCCAACGGCGCCTGGCGCCGCAGCGAGCTGGCAACGCCTTTTCCGGGGCCGGAGTGGCGGCGCCTGCTCAAACTGACCAGCCGCCGGCCGGTGGCCAGGCACTTCGGGCATTACGCCGCGCTATGCCAGTTGCGCAGCGACCGCCCGGACGATATAGCCGGCGTCTACTGGACGATGCTCGACAACCCCTTGGTTAGTCCCTGCCTGCCCATGCATCTGGGCGTCGAGCAGCCCCACGCATGCTGGCAGGTCTATGACCCCGAGCAATTCGACGAGGCCTCGGCGCGCTGGTGTGTCGATGCGGTCGACAACCTGATGCGTCTGGGATACCAGCGTGCCTTGCCCCTGGTCACAAAGGCACGTGAGGAGCTGGAGGCGGCCGTTGTCGCCGAGTTTGAAGCTCTGGACGCGGTGCTACGCCAGGAGGCCGATCAGGCGCAGCGGCAGTGGCGTGCCACGGAGGCAGCACAGCGCTGGATGGGCCAGGTGCCGCAACGCTATCGAGACTTGCGCGCTCAGCTCTTCGTTCAGCTCAGCAATAACCGTTGGACCTGAGAGGGCGGCCCCAGACTTGCGCCTGCGATCCTAAGATGGCTTCATGAAGCTCTTTCGCGCGCCGTTGCGCAAGTACAAAGATCTGTGGGTGCTATTGGCCTTGCTGACCGTTTTCATCGGCGTCAGTCAATGGGCCGGTGGCCGGCAGGCTGACGCGCACGCCGAGCAGATGCGCGCGCTGGCCGGCCGGGCGACATCCTGATGATCTCGTCCGATACCTGCGTGTTCTGCAAGCGCGCTCATGCCTGGCTGAGCGAGCAGCAGGTGCCGTTCCGCGAATGTCTGGTCGAGCGCGACGGCGCCTGCATGGCCGAATACCAGGCGCGCGGCGCGCGCGGTACGCCCACCTTCGTGGTGCGCGATCACACGGTGATCGGCTTCGACCGCCCGCGCATCGTCGAGCTGCTGCAAGGCCGCTAAGCGAGGGGCTGCGCGCTCACTCCAGCTCGATCTTGGCGCGGCGTATCGCCTCGCCCCAGCGCTTGATCTCGCTGCCCAGCAGGGCCTGCGCCTCGGCCGGCGTGCTGGCCTGGTAGCGCATGCCGGCCTTGTCCAGCTTGGCCTGTACGGCCGGCGAGGCCAGGGCCTCGCGGATCGCGCGATTGAGCCGCTCGACCACCGGTGCCGGCGTGGCGGCCGGCACCGCGATGGCGTTCCAGGACGCCACGCGGTAGTTCGGCAGGCCGGCCTGTGCCGCCGTCGGCACCTCGGGCAGTGTGGCATGGCGCGTCTCGGCGCTGATTGCCAGCGCACGCACGGCGCCGGAGCTGGTCTGGCCCAGCATCGGCCCGAGGATCTCGACCGCCAGGTCGATCTCTCCACCCAGCAGACCCATCAGCACCGCCGGTGAGCTCTTGTAGGGCACGATCAGCGCGTCGATGCCGGCCTCGGCCTCGAACAGCTTGGCCGCCAGATGCTGGGTGCTGCCGACGGCGATGGTGCCGATGCTCAGCTTGCCTGGGCTGGCGCGGCCGGCATCAATCACCTGCCGGAGCGTGCTGTAGCGCGACTTGGCCGAAGTGAAGACCCCCAGGTCGAAATAGCCCAGCGTGGACACCGGCAGCAGGTCCTTCTGCACGTCATAGGGCAGTTTCTTGAACAGGTTGACGCTGACGGCATTGGCATTGCTGATCAGCAGCAGCGTGTGGCCGTCAGGCTTGGACGTGGCCACGGCCTGCGAGGCCACGATGCTGCCGGCGCTGGGCTTGTTCTCGACCACGATGGGCTGGCCGAATGTCTTGCTCATGGACTCGGCAACCGCGCGGCCGTCACGTCAGCGATGCCGCCGGCGCCGAAGGGCACCAGCAGCGTGATGGCCGCTCCGGGAAGTTTCCTTGCGCGAACGCGCTGCCGGCGCAGGCGGCCAGCACGAGGGCGGCCAGCGCGCTGCGGCGTGATACAGAGGGTTTGAACATGCGTGAAGTCTCCAACATCAGAAGCGGTGGCGCAGGCCCAGCACGACACCGGTCTGCGAGCCCTTGGTGCCCATGAAAGCGGGCTTGGCATAGCCGCCGTCAACTTTGTTCTCGTCCAACACCGCATAGACATCGCTGCGCTTCGAGAAGCGATAGCTGGCCGTGACCCAGCTGAGCTGGCGCTTGCCGGCCAGCGCAGCGCTGCCGCTCTGGCGGTCCTTGTAATGCGCCAGGCTCAACGTGATGGCGGGGCTCAGCTCGTAGTTGAGGCCGGCGGTCCAGGCCCTGTTGACCTGGGCGCTGACTTCCGAGTCGCGCTGCATCAGGCCGCCGAACAGCTGAAGCGTGCTGCTGAGCTTGTAGTTGCCGCCGGCGCCGATGATCTTGCGCTTCTCGTTGCCGGCCAGGTTCTCCATCTGCTGCACATAGGCGCCCAGCGCCAGCGTTGGCGTGGCATAGCTGGCCCCCAGCGCGAAGGCGCCATTGGCGCTGCTGCCCGGCACTTCGCCGGCCGTGTGGGTGGCGCTGAACTCGATGCCGCCCGCGCGCAAGTCGACGCGCAGCACATTGTCCTGGCGTGCCACGTGATGGCTGCTGAACAGCGAGTGCGCGGTGCTGTTGGGATTGCCCAGCGGCTGGAAGCGCGCCGCGATGCTGTGCGCCAGCGTGTACTGGCGGCCCGCCGTCAGGCCCCAGGTCTGGCTGCGCAGCCCCATATGGATCTCGCGGCCCCAGAAGCGCGGAGTGGCCTGGTTCTGGCCGTAGTCGGCCGTCGGCGTGCCTTGCAGCGAAGTGCCGCTGCCGGGCTCGAAACCGGACTCCATCGTGAATACGGCGCTCAAGCCTCCGCCCAGATCCTCGCGGCCGCGAAAGCCCAGCCGGCTGCCGGTGAAGATGCCGTCTTCCATGCTGCGCAGCGTGCCACGGTTGGCGCTGGCGTTGTTGGCCTGGCGCATCGCGGCGTCAATCAGGCCGTAGACCGTCACGGTGCTGGCGGCAGGGGTGGTCTGGGCAGCGGCCAGGGTGCTGGCAGCCAGCAGCAGTGCGCTGCTGCCCGCGGTGATCAGGCGGCGTGTGCAGTTCTTTGTCATGGTTGTGTCTCCATCGTTGTTGTCATCAGGGCATGCAGCGGCTCAACCGGGCTTGCGCGCCGGCGGCTTGGACTGCGGTTGAGGGGGGGCTTAGAAGCTGTGGGTCTGTCCCGGCGTGGCGACGATCACCTTCACCGCATGGCCGCTGCCCAGGGCATCGGTGAATTCCTTGGGCGTGCCCTTGGCCAGCGGGTTGGCGCCGTAGTGCATCGGGATCACATAACGCGGCTTGAGCATGTCGGTGACGGCATAGGCGGCATCGACCGGGTCCATCGTGAAGTTGCCGCCGATCGGCAGCAGCGCCAGGTCCGGCTTGTAGCGCTCGCCGATCAGTCGCATATCGCCGAACAATGCGGTGTCGCCGGCGTGGTAGATGCGAAAGCCGTTCTCCAGCTCGATGATCCAGCCGATCGCTTCGCCGCCCACATGGGTCTCGTCCTTGTCGGTGGCCGGATTGCGCCAGACCAGCTCGGACGAATGCTCGGCGCGCACGGCGGTGATCTTGATGCCCGGCGCGGCAGCGACCGTGCCGCCCTTGTTCATGCGCGGCAGCAGCTTGGCCGGTAGCAGGCCCAGCGTCGTCGCGGACTGGTTCAGGCCGCCAGGCGCGCGGATTGGCGTGTCATGCATCAGCGCCAGCGCCGGTGCATCAGCGAAATGGTCCCAGTGCCCATGCGTGACCAGCAGTACATCGACCTTGCCCAGGTTCTCAAGCTGTTTGTACTCGGGCGGCGTCAGCGGGTTCATGCGCAGCCAGGGGTCGGTGACGATGGTCTTGCCACCCGGCGACACGATCTTGAAGGCCGCCTGGCCCAGCCAGGTGACTTCGACCTTGGCCGGTGCCGCGCTCTGTGCCGAGGCCCAGGCCGCCGCGCTGGCCAGCGTCAGCGTGAGAAGGGTCTTGATGAGTGCATTCATGGCGTGCGTCCTTCAGCGGGGAAATCAGTCAGGCCTGACATTGCCGGCCCGGATCACCTCGGCCCAGCGAGGAATCTCCTTGGCGATCAGATCGCCATAGGCTCTGGGGCTGGTCGGCGTGGCGATGGCACCCTCAGCGGCCAGTTGCTGCGCCACACCCGGGTCCTGCAGCGCCTTGTTGATGGCGGCGTTCAGACGCGCCACCACGGCGGCAGGCGTGCCAGCCGGCGCGACGAAGCCATACCACTGGTCGGCCTCGAAGCCGGGGTAGCCGCTCTCGGCCACGGTGGGCACATCCGGCAGCGCGGCCAAGCGCTGGGGGCTGGAGACTGCGAGCGCCCGCAGCTTGCCCGAGCGGATATGCGGCAGGACGGTGGGCGCGCCGGTGAAGGTGGCGTCCACCTGGCCGCCGATCAGGTCGGTGATCGAGGGCGCCGTGCCACGGTAGGGAACGTGCAGCATGAAGATCTGGGTCTTCAGCTTCAGATACTCGAAGCTGATGTGGGCCGCGCTGCCATTGCCGCCCGACGAATAACTGAGCTTGCCGGGCCGGGCGCGGGCATAGGCCAGGAACTCCTTGAAGTTCTTCACCGGCGCATTGGCATTGACCACCAGCACATTGGGCACGCGCGCCACCCAGGCCACCGGCGCGAAGCTCTTCAGCGGGTCATAGCCCAACTTGGGATACAGCGAAGGGTTGACCGCCAACGTGCCGATATGGCCCATCAGCAAGGTGTTGCCATCGGCCTCGGCCTTGGCCGCTTCGGTCGCCCCGAGTGAACCGCCGGCACCGGGCTTGTTGTCGATCAGCAAGGCCTGACCCTGCGACTGCGCCAGCTTGGCGCCGACGGCGCGCGCCAGTATGTCGGTGGAGCCGCCCGGCGGAAAGGGCACGATCACGCGCAGCGTCTTGCTCTGCTGGGCCCAGGCACTGGGCAGGGCGGTGGTGCCGATGGCGGCCAGCAGCAGCTGGCGGCGCAGCGAATCCAAGGCAGGGCGGTCAGGCATCAGGGCGTCTCCAGGGGATTGCTTGTTGTCCATCGATCAGGGCTGGGTCGAGCGCGGCTCGGCGGTCTCGGGCGGCAGCGTGCGGGCGATCAGGTCGACCGCGCCGTCGGGGCTGTAGCCGACCATCAGCTTGACCGGGCGGTTGGGATAGCCGGCCGGCGCTTGTGCAAAGCTGCTAGCGGTCAGAGTGAGCAGCAGCAAAGCCTCAGCGCGGCGGGTCAGAGCATTCATCGTGGCTTGTCTCCAGGCTTGTTGCTGAGGGCTCCGGTCGGGGTCGGGCCGTTTGGTTTGCGCGGATTCTGGCGACGATTCCAGACCCCACCTAGCGGCCCGGCCGCATAGCAGATATGCCTGCAGCGAATACTCCCAGGGTGCGCTATTTCCTCTGGTTATCGCGCCTTGTTTCGCGTTATCGCCGGGCTGCCAAGCGCCGGCTGCGTGTCATGCGGCTGCCGAGCTGCGATAGCGCGCCGCTACACTGCCTGCGCTCAGGCCCATCGCCGCGCCAGCCCCTGCACCATGAACGCCACCCCGCCCGCCGAAAGCCCAGATGCGCCCGCCGATCCGAGTGCAGCCATCGGCTTGCGCATCAAGCTTGAGCGGGCGCAGCGCGCCTGGTCCCTGGCCGAGCTGGCTGAGCGCTCCGGGGTTTCCAAGGCCATGATCAGCAAGATTGAGCGTGGCGAGGCCAGCCCGACGGCCACGGTGCTGGGCCGCTTGTCCGCTGCCTTCGGGCTCGCCTTGTCCAAGCTGCTGGCCTTGGCCGAGCAGTCCGGCGAGCGGCTCAGCCGGCGCGCGGATCAGACCCTGTGGGAGGACCCCGAGACGGGCTACACGCGGCGTCTGCTGTCGCCGACGGCCGGCGGTCTGCTGGAGTTGCTGGAGGTGGAGCTGCCGGCGGGTGTCCGCGTGCCTTATCCGGCTGGCGCCTTCAGCTTTCAGCACCAGCAGATTCTGGTGACCCACAACACGCTGCTCTTCATCGAGGGCGGGACGGAGCATCGGCTCAGCGCGGGTGACTGTCTGCAACTCGGCGAGCCGCAGGACTGCGTGTTCGTCAACCCGGGACGGCAGGCCTGCCGCTATCTGGTGGTGTTGGTGCGACGTTAGCGTTTGCCGCCGGCCATCCGCAGTGATTCAGGCCGGGCCCGCAAGCGCAGCATCGCCACACACCCAGCCATCGGTCCCAAGGCCAGCACACTGAACGCCAGCGGCCACCCTGACCAACGCACCAGTTCCGGAACAAGGTGGATGCTGAACAGGGTCAGCAGGAAGCCGCTGCAGGTCTGCATGGTGAGCATGGTGCCCACGGCGCGGGGTTCGCTCAGTTCGGCCACGCTGGCGGAGAACTGGGCCGAGTCGGCAATCACCGAAGCGCCCCAAAGCAGGGCGACCAACGCGATCAGCCACAGCGGCGCGTTGGCCAGCCAACCGATCAACAAGGCGCAGGCGGCGCTCAGCGCCATGGCGCCGGTGGTGACCGCGGTGCGTCCGTGGCGGTCGGCCAGCAGGCCGCCCAGCCAGGCGCCAGGCGCGCCGGCCGCGACGGCGGCGAAGGTCAGCCAGGCGGCCGCCTGAGCGGCGTCAGGCATGCCTTGCGCCTCGAAGCTGGCGGTCAGGAACAGCGCCAGCCAGGCCCACATGGCATACAGCTCCCACATATGGCCGAGGTAGCCCAGATTGGCCAGACGCAGTGCGGGCTGCCGCCAGGCCTGCAGCATCAGCGAGTAGTCGAGCCGGCTCGCGCGGGCCATGTTCGGCCCGATGCGAAAGGCCAGGATGCCCAGCGCGGAGAGCGCCGCGCAGGCGGCCGAGACGCCGTAGACGGCACGCCAGTCCTGCGGGCTCAGCCAGGCGCTCAAGGCATGCGGACTGGCCGAGCCGAGCGTCAACGCACCGACCAGGAAGCCCACCAGCAGACCGAGGTCGCCGCGTGCCCAGGTGGCCGCCAGGCGCATGCCGACCGGGTAGACGCCGGCCATGCAGGCGCCTGTCAGCAGGCGAAGAGCGAACACCAGCGGGCTGACCGGATCAAGCAGCGCCAGTGCAGCGCTGGCGGCCGCAGCCGTCAGCGCACTGCCCAGGAAGAGGCGGCGCGGGTCCAGCCGATCGGACAGCGCAAACAGGGCGCTGATCAGCGTGCCCAGCACAAAGCCGATCTGCACCGAACTGGTCAGCAGGGCGGCCTGGCCGGGTGTCAGCGCCTCACCCTGCTTGAGCAAGGCCGCGATGGCGGCCGAGGAGAACCACACCGTCATCGTGCCGACCTGGCACAGCAGCAGCACCAGCAGTGCCGCGCGCTTGCCGGCAGGCTGCTCGCGCTCACGGCGTTGCGGGGCGGCCCGCGGCCAGCCGGTGAAAGCGTCGGCCGAAGTAGATCAGCGCATCGCCGTCCTCACTGCCGCTGTGCAAGGCCTTCACGGCGCACAGGAACAGGTCGTGGGTGCCGACGGTGATCACCGACTCGATGCTGCAGTCCAGCGAGGCGAGCGCGCCATCCAGCACCGGCGCTCCGGTGTGCAAGGTGCGCCATGTAGCCGCACCGAAGCGCTGTTCCACGCTCACCGCCTTGTCGGCAAAGCGCTGGGCCAGGGCTTGCTGGTCGGCATTGGCAATGTTGACACACAGGGCGCCGGCCTCGCGAAAGGCGGCGGCATTGCGGCTCTCGCGGTTGATGCACACCAGCAGGGTCGGCGGCTCGTCGGTGACGCTGCAGACGGAAGACACCGTGCAGCCTGCCGGCCCGGAGGCGCCGGCGCTGGTGACGATATTGACCGCGCTGCCCAGGCTGGACATGGCTTGGCGGTAGTTCTGCTTGTCTATCGTCATGGAGGCGTCGGGCAGGGCCATGAAAGCGGACGGATCGAGGGCGGCGGCGCTGCGCTCAAGGGCGGAATTGCTGCGCGTGGTGGCTGGCCGGCAGGAGGGCATGGCCGAACAGCTTGTCGCGCAGGCTGCCCTCACGATAGCCGGTCTTGTAGACGCCGCGTTCCTGCAGCACCGGCACCACATGGCTGATGAAGTCGTCAAAGCACTCGGGCACCACGGTGCGCGAGAGGTTGAAGCCATCGACATCGGCCTGTTGGCTCCATTCCATCATCAGGTCGGCAATCTTTTCGGCTGACCCGACCCAGGGCGCCTGCCGGCTGCCGAGCACCATCTGCTCCAGCAGCTTGCGGCGCGTCCATTGCGGGCCGGCGCTGCGCGTCATGGCCTCGATATTGGAGACGATGGCCTGGCTCTTGCCGGCGTCTACCGGCTCATCGAGGTCGAACTTGGCGAGGTCGATGCCCATCGAGGCGGCCGCATGCACCAGCGCGGCCTCGGAGCTGACGTATTGCCGGTAGTCCTCGAACTTGTCACGCGCCTCGGCATCGCTGCGTCCGGTGACGATGGTGGCGCCGAGAAACACCTTGATGTCGCTGGCGCTGCGGCCGCGCTGCACGGCTTGCGAGCGGATGTCCTGCACGATGTCCTTCACGCCGGGCATCGACTGGCCATTCACGAACACGCACTCGGCATGCGTGGCGGCGAACTGCCGGCCGCGCGTTGACGAGCCGGCCTGGTAGAGCACGGGCGTGCGCTGGGGCGAGGGCTCGCACAAGTGCATGGCATCCACGCGGTACTGCTTGCCCTGGTGGTGCACCACATGCACCTTGGACGGGTCGGCATAGGTGCTGTCCGGGCCTGTGGCGCGGCTGCGCGGCTGGACGGCGCCATCTTCCCAACTGCCTTCCCAAAGCTTGTAGACCAGCTCCATGTACTCGTCGGCCAGGTCATAACGGTCGTCATGCGCGGTCTGCGCCGGCAGGCCGGCTGCGCGTGCGGCACTGTCCAGATAGCCGGTGACGATGTTCCAGCCGATGCGGCCGCCGGTCAGATGGTCCAGCGTCGACATGCGGCGCGCGAACAGGAACGGTGCTTCGTAGCTGAGGTTGCTGGTGACGCCGAAGCCCAGATGCTCGGTGCGGCCGCCATCGCCGGGATCAGCAGCATGGGGTCGTTGACGGGCACTTGCACGGCGCCGCGCACGGCGGCATCCGGGCTGGCACCGTAGACGTCGTAGACCCCGATCACATCGGCAAAGAACACGCCATCGAACAGACCGGCCTCCAGCTTGCGTGCATAGGCCGTCCAGTACTTCAGGTCGAGGTAGCGGGTCGACTGGTCACGGGGATGTCGCCACAGCCCATGCTGGATATGGCCGACGCAGTTCATGTCGAAGGCGTTGACGTGGATCTCTCTTGGCATGCGGGGCTCCGGTTCAGGGCGACGGGTGGGCGCGAGGCTGGGCAGCGCGCAGCACGCAAGTCAGAAAGCCCTCATTGCCCGGGTTCGTCGTCTACTTTGTTATCTCGCAAGTCCAATATAGTGGATTTAACGGCGGGCCACAACAGGGGCAGCCCGAGCCGCGCGGGCGGGGCTACAGGCCCAGCAGCGCCAGATCGCCGCGGCCCTGGCGCACCAGTTCCGGCTCGTCCTGTGTCATGTCGACCACGGTGGTGGGCTGCATCGGACAGGCTCCAGCGTCGACGATCACCTGCAGCAGCTTGTCATAGCGCTCGGCGATGTCATCCGGATCGTTGACCGGCTCGCTCTCGCCGGGCGGAATCAGCGTGGTGGCCAGCAGCGGCTGCCCCAGCAGGGCCAGCAGATCCTGCGTCACCCGGTGATCCGGCACGCGCAGGCCGATGGTGCGGCGTGAGGGGTGCGAGACGCGGCGCGGCACTTCCTTGGTGGCTTCCAGGATGAAGGTGAAGGGCCCCGGCGTGGCGTTCTTGATCAGGCGGAACTGCTTGTTGTCCACGCGCGCGTAGCTGGCGAGTTCGCTCAGGTCGCGGCACAGCAGGGTCAGGTGGTGCTTGTCATCCACGCCGCGGATGCGCCGCAGGTTCTCGGCCGCCGCCTTGTCGTCCAGATGGCAGACCAGGGCGTAGCTGGAATCGGTGGGGATGGCGGCAATGCCGCCCTTGTCGAGAATCTGCGCGGCCTGCTTCAGGAAGCGGGCCTGCGGGTTGTCGGGGTGGACTTCGAAACGCTGTGCCATGGCTGAATTGTGGCTGCATTTGCGGCCGTTTCAGCTTTGCCCGGCGGCGCTGTTGTTCTCAGTCGGCGATGGTGTCCAGCGCCACCGGCGAGGCCGCCTCGCGCTGCGCACGGCGCACGTTCAGCCAGGCCGATGCCGCGCCGCAGGCCGAGACCACGGCCATGCCCAGCCAGGCGACGCTGTCCGGCACATGGTCGAAGGCCAGCCAGCCGATGAAGGCCGCCACGCCGATCTGCACATAGACAAAAGGCATCAGCGTGCCGGTCGGTGCCATGCCCAGGGCCAGGATCAGCAGCAGGTGGCCCAACGTACCCAGCAGGCCGATCAGCGCCAGCAAGCCCAGCTGTCCGGCGCTGGCCGCACGCAGCGTGCCGATCAGGTCCAGCGGCAGCAGCGCCAGCAGCACGCTCAGCAGCAGCGCGCCGGTCAGGCCGGTGTAGAAGTGCGTGGTGTAGGGGCTCTCCAGCGCCGCCAGTTTGGCGGTGAGGATCTGGAAGCTGGCATAGGTCAGCGCACCCGCCAGCGGAAACAGCACCGCCCAGCCGAACAGGCCGCTGCCGGGCCGGATCACGATCAGCGCGCCGGCAAAGCCGCCGATCACCAGCGCCCAGCGCAGCCGCGACACGCGCTCGTGCAGCAGCAGCGCGGCCAGCAGGGTCACCAACACTGGCGTCAGCATATTGATGGCGGTGAACTCGGCCACCGGCATGTACTGCACGCCGTAGAAGCTCATCGCGCTGGTCGCCAGCAGTAGCAGGCCGCGGGCGAGCTGGAAGCGCGGATGCGCGGCCCGGAACTGCCCAGTGCGGCCGCGCAGGCTCTGCAGGCCGAGCCAGACCGCCATCGTCAGCGCCTGGAAGCTGTAGCGCGCCCACAGGATGATCAGCACCGGCAGGAAGCCACCCAGGTAGCGGATGCTGCTGTCCATCGAGGCGAAGCAGGCCGCCATCAGCAGGATCAGCAGGATGCCCAGCGCCGGGCGCTGGCCGGATGCAGACATCGTCGCCTGGCTCAAGCGGGCTGGTGCACGCGGGCCGCCAGCGCCTGCCAGACCGGCTCCAGCCGACCCGGCAGGGCCGGCAGGCGCCCCAGATCGGTGTGGCTTTCCTCGGGGCTGTGGAAATCGGAACCGCGCGAAGCCAGCAGGCCGAACTCCAGCGCAGTGTCGGCGTACTTCACCGCCTCGGCGGCGGTGTGGCTGCCGGTCACCACCTCGACACCGCGCCCGCCATGGGCGATGAACTCGGTGAACAGCGCGTATTCCTCGGTGGGCGTGAAGCCATAGCGCGCCGGGTGGGCGATCACGGCGATGCCGCCGGCTTCGTGGATCCAGCGCAGCGCATCACCCAGCCTGGCCCATTTGTGCTCGACGAAGCCCGGCTTGCCCTCGGTGAGGAAGCGGCGGAACACCTCGGGCACATCGCTGCAATACCCGGCCTCCACCAGGAAGCGGGCGAAATGGGTGCGCGAGATCGCCTCGGGATTGCCCACATAGTGCAGCGCGCCCTCGTAGGCACCCTTGATGCCCACCTGGGCCAGACCGGCTGCCATCTCGCGGGCGCGCAGTTCGCGGCCGCCGCGGGTGGCGCGCAGGCCGTCGATCATCTGCTGATTGCGGTGGTCGAAGCCTAGGCCGACGATGTGCACCACCTTGCCAGCGAAGGTGACCGAGATCTCGCAGCCGGTCAGATAGGCCATGCCCTGATCCAGCGCGGCTTCCAGCGCGCGCTGCTGGCCGCCGACCTCGTCGTGATCGGTCAGGGCCCAGAGTTCCACGCCATTGGCCTTGGCGCGCGCCGCCAGGGCTTCAGGCTCCATCGTGCCGTCCGAGACGGTGGAGTGGCAGTGCAGGTCGGCGTTGATCAGGTGCGGGGAAGCGTCCATTGCCCGCATTTTAGGAGGCCGGCCCGGGCGAGCTCGCGCCGCGGGCTTTGCGCGGCGCGCAGGCGGTGCCGGGGCGCTGCTTTAGGGCCTTTCAACACGGCGCTGATCGGTCATGTTGTCAGCCCGAACAGGCGACAGGCGGGGCGTCGCAGTTCTCGCCAACAACGGCGGGTCCTGGCAGCAAACCGGGCCTAGCAATCCATCCTGATCCGCTCGACGCGGCCCCGCGCCGCTTGATGCAGAGCCTCCTTAGATTGGGGGTGCTTCCAGGAGCGCCAGCAGTGCGATCAACTGCTTGTCCACGGCGGCCTGCTCGGCTGCCTTGAGCGGCGCCAGGATGCGCCGCTCGTTGTCCAGGTGTGCGCTGACCGCTCGGTCGATCAGGGCCAGCCCCGCCGGGGTGAGCCGCACCAGCAGGCTGCGCGCATCCTTGGGGTTGGGTTCGCGCTCAACCCAGCCTGCGGCCTCCAGGCGCTGCAGCCGGTGCGTCATCGTGCCTGAGCTGACCATCAGGCTGCAGAACAGCTCGGTCGGCGCCAGGCAGTGCGGCGTGCCGGCGCGCCGCAGCGTGGCCAGCACGTCGAACTCCCCGCCATTGAGACCGAATTCGGCAAATGTCTCGTCCAGCCGCCGTTGCAGCAGCGCAGCGCAGCGATTCAGGCGGCCGATGGTTGCCATCGGCGCTAGCTCCAGGTCCGGGCGCTCGCGCCGCCACTGCTCCAGGATGCGATCGACGGCGTCGGCGGGGCGGGCTATCGCTTTCATAAAGCCATCCAATTGTCTTGATGTCGAGATTATCGGCTAGGATTGTTTATCTCGAAATCAAGATAAATGGTGTGCTGATGAAAGCCTCGGACAAGAGTTCCCTCGATGCCCTGCTGACCGCGCTGGCGCCGGTGATCTGGGGCTCGACCTACATCGTCACGACCGAGTTCTTGCCGCCGGACCGGCCCTTTACCGCTGCACTGCTGCGCACCTTGCCGGCCGGCTTGCTGTTGCTGCTGTGGACTCGCCAGCTGCCGCAGCGCGGCGAGTGGGGCCGGCTGCTGGTGCTGGCGGCGCTGAACCTGGCGGTGTTTCAGGCCCTGCTTTTCGTCGCAGCCTACCGGCTGCCAGGCGGGGTGGCTGCGGTGGTGGGGGCGATCCAGCCACTGCTGGTGATGGGCCTGGCCTGGGGTGTCGATGCGCGGCGCCCGCCGTGGCTGGCGCTGGGCGCCAGTGTGCTGGGTGTGGCCGGCATGGCGGCGCTGCTGCTTTCGCCACAGGCGCGCTGGGATGGGCTGGGCATCGCCGCAGCCCTGGCCGGAGCGGCCAGCATGGCCGCTGGCACCTATCTGGCGCGGCGTTGGAAGCCGGCGATGCCGCTGCTGGCCTTCACCGGCTGGCAGCTGCTGGTGGCCGGCCTGATGCTGCTGCCGCTGGCGGCCGCACTGGATGCGCCGCTGCCGCGCCTGGCCGCCTCGCAATGGGCGGCCTATGCCTACCTGTCGCTGGCCGGGGCGCTGCTGGCCTATGCCTTGTGGTTCCGCGGCATTGCCCGGCTGTCGCCGGTGGCGGTGTCCTCGCTGGGCCTGCTGAGCCCGGTCACTGCGGTGCTGCTGGGCTGGGCTCTGCTGGGCCAGACCCTGGCCGGGTTGTCGCTGCTGGGCCTGCTGGTGGTGCTGGCCAGCGTGCTGGCGGTGCAGTGGGCGATGAGCCCGCGCGCCGCGGCGGCCTGATCAAGCCGATTCCCTGTCCTCCTTTCACCCTTCACTTCGAACGAAAGCGCGCGATGAGCAAGTCCTCTTCCATCCTTCACCTGATCGAGACCCGCAACTCCGTGACCCGCTACGACGCCAGCCGCGGTGTGCCCGACGAGACCCTGACCGAGCTGGTGCGGCTGGCCACGCTGGCGCCTTCGGCTTACCACCTGCAGAACTGGAAATTCATCGTGGTGCGCACCCCCGAGGCCAAGGCGCGCCTGATGGCGGCGGCCTATGGGCAGCCGCAGGTGCAGGAGGCGGCTGCCACGGTCATCGTGCTGGGCCGGCTGGCGGCGCATGAGCAAATGTCGCAGGCCCTGCAGCCGGCGCTGGCGCAGGGCGTGATGCCGGCCGCGGTGGTGCAAAGCTGGGTGGCCGCAGCCAATGCGGCTCACGCCGGCGACCCGCAACTGCAGCGCGACGAGGCGCTGCGCTCCGCCTCGCTGGCGGCGATGACCCTGATGCTGGCCGCGCAGGGCATGGGCCTGGCCAGCGGTGCGATGGGCGGCTTCGATGCCGCGCGGGTGGCGCAGGAGTTCGGGCTTGATGCCCAGGATGTGCCGGTGATGCTGGTCACGCTGGGCCATGCCCGCGAGGGCATCTGGCCGCAGAAGCCACGCAAGCCGCTGCAGGAAGTGCTGGCCTTCGCCTAGGCGTCTGCTCGGCAGAAGCGGCGTGGCTTCATGTGCAGGAACTTGTGGGACAGGCCATCAGTCCATCGCCTCGACGATCATCTGCACCCGCTGCTGGCCCTGGTATTCGTCCAGGCTCAGGCGGTAGGCCAGGCGCGCGGTGTCGGGCAGCGGGTCGATATGACCGAACCAGATCGCGTCGCGCTGCAGCCCGCCCGGTGCCTTCAGGCGCAGCTTCAGATGACGCTCGCCGACGATGCGCTGTGACAGCACCTGCACTTCGTCACAGAACAGCGGCGCCTCGAAGGCCTGGCCCCAGACCTGGGCCTCCAGCTCGGCCACGGCGGCTGCAGTGAAGGCCTCGGGCGGCAGCGGGCCGTCGGTGCGCAGCGTGCGCGTGAGCGTGGCCTCGTCCAGCCATTCGCCGGCCACCTGCTGCAGCGCGGCGTTGAAGCGCTCGAAGCCGTCGTCGGCCAGCGTGCAGCCGGCTGCCATCGCGTGGCCGCCGAACTTCTTCAGCAGATCGGGATGGCGCTTGGAGACCAGGTCCAGTGCGTCGCGCAGATGGAAGCCGGCGATCGAGCGGCCCGAACCCTTCAGCTGCCCGTCCGCGCCGCGCGCGAACACAAAGGTCGGCCGGTGCAGCCTGTCCTTGATCCGCGATGCGACGATGCCAACCACGCCTTCGTGGAACTCGGGCTCGAACAAGGCCAATGCCGGTGGCGGGTCGCCACCCAGCGCAGGATCGGCGAGCAGTTGATCGAGCCTGAACTCGGCCTGCTCGCGCATGCCGGCCTCGATCTCGCGGCGCTCGCGGTTGATGGCATCGAGCTGGCGTGCCAGCTCCAGCGCGCGCGTGCTGTCATCGGTGGTCAGGCATTCGATGCCCAGTGTCATGTCGGACAGGCGCCCGGCGGCATTGACGCGCGGCCCCAGCGCAAAGCCCAGGTCGAAGGCGGTGGCGCGGCTGGCATCGCGGCCGGCGGCGCTGAACAGCCCGGCCACGCCCGGCTGCATGCGGCCGGCGCGCATGCGACGCAGGCCCTGAGCCACCAGGCGCCGGTTGTTGGCGTCGAGCCTGACGACATCGGCCACGGTGCCGAGCGCCACCAAGTCGAGCAGGGCATCGAGCCGGGGCTGCGTGGCGGCATCAAAGACGCCGCGCCGGCGCAGCTCGCCGCGCAGCGCCAGCAGCACGTAAAAGGCCACGCCGACGCCGGCCAGGTTCTTGCTGGCGAACTCGCAGCCGGGCTGGCTGGGGTTGACCAGGGCATCGGCCGCGGGCAGCTCGATGCGTTCATCCACCAGCGCGGGCAGGTGGTGGTCGGTCACAAGCACCTGCAGGCCCAGGGCCTTGGCATGGGCCACGCCCGCCAGGCTGGCAATGCCGTTGTCCACCGTCACCAGCAGCGCGGGCTGCTGGGGCAGGGCCAGGTCCACGATCGCGGGTGTCAGGCCGTAGCCATGCACTGCGCGGTCGGGCACCACATAGTCCACGCTGCCAGGCCTAGCGCCCAGCATGCGCAGACCGCGCAGCATCACCGCGCAGGCGGTGGCGCCGTCGCAGTCGTAGTCGGCCACGATGCAGATGCGCGCGCCGCGCTGCAGCGTGTCGGCCAGCAGCGTGGCCGCCACGTCGATGCCCTTCAGCCCTTCGGGCGGCAGCAGCCGTGCCAGGCTGTCGTCCAGCTCATCGGCGCTGCGCACGCCGCGGGCCGCGAACAGGCGCGCCAGCAGCGGGGACAGGCCGGCTTGCTCCAGCGCCCAGACGGCGCGCGGCGGGGCATCGCGGGTGATCAGTTGCGGGTGGGCCTGGCTCATAGGGCGGCCAATGTGCTGGCGATGTCAGTGCGCGGCGCGGCCAGGCGCTGCCACAGGCGGGCGAGGCCGCTGCGCGACCCGCCTTCCCAGCGCTGTGCGCTGCGCTCGCCGCACAGGGTCAGCGCCACCGGCGTGCCAGCCTGATGGGCCTGAAGCAGCGCCCGCACCGGCCCGGCGTCCAGCGCCTGCCAGGCCTCGCGCCAGGCAGCCCAGTCCTGCGTCAGCAGCGGTTCGCGCAGGCGGCTGTCCAGTTGCAGCGCCGCGTCCGGCTGGCGGGGCAGCGCCTGGCCGCAGCCGGAAATCCACACCGAGTTCAGCGCCAGCGCGCCGCGTGCCTCGCGCTGTTCGTTCAGCGGCAGACGGTGCAGCAGCATCTGCAACTCGTTCTGCAGGCGGCGCAACAGGCGAGTTTCGGGCATCCAGGGGTCGACATTGCGGTTGATGACGCGGTCCAGGCTGGCGCTGGTCTGGCCGGCCAGGTCCGGATGGGCGACATACCAGCGCGTGGCGGCGCCCCAGGCAAAACGCCAGCCTTCCTCGGCCGGGAACAGTGGCGCCAGCGCGTCCAGGAAGGCGCGCGATTCGTCGGCACCCAGTCCCAGCAGCGCCGGGTGCAGCGCAGTGATCTGGTCGCTGGTCACGTTCAGATGCAGCGGCGTCAGCAGGGCCCAGGCCTGGCCGGCGGTGTCCAGCCCATCGTCTTCGGCCTGGGCGGCGGCAAACGCGCTGCGGCCGTCCTGCCAGCCCCAGGCCTGGGCTTGCGCCAGTTCCTGCGGCATCAGCGGCGCGAACTCGTCGCCACCCAGCGGTGCTTGCGCCTGAAGCGCGCCAAGCAGGGTGGCCATATGCGGCAGGGCCAGGGTCTGCAGGGTCTGTTCGCAGGCATCATCCAGCGCACTGGCATGGGAGATCATCAGGTGCATGGCGCAATTATCGTTGGCGCCTTGCGCCGTCCTGGCTGCGGGCCGGCTGAGCCGTGTCACCATTTCTTCATGGCCGCTTCATAGAATGGTCCGATGACTAAAAATCCGCCGCTGCCGACCGCCACGCCTGAAGCCGGCGAGGCCCGCATTCTTGCACCCACGGTTCCATTGCTGAATCGCGAGCAGGCGATTCTCGAGTTCAACCGCCGCGTGCTGGCCCAGGCGCAGCGCGAGGATGTGCCGCTGCTGGAGCGGCTGCGCTATATCTGCATCGTCTCGTCCAATCTCGACGAGTTCTTCGAGGTGCGCTTTGCCGACATGCTGGATGCGGCGCGCGATCCGGCCGGCCTGGTCAGCAACCGCGACGTGGCCCGTGTCGGCCGCGCCGCGCATGAGCTGATCGACCAGCAGTACGCCATCTTCAACGACCAGGTGATGCCGGCGCTGCGCGCGCAGGGCATCGTGGTGCACAACCATGCGGACCGCAACGAGCCGCAGCGGCGCTGGGTGGCGCGCTTCTTCGAGCGCGAAGTGCGGCCGCTGCTGGTGCCCGTCGGGCTGGACCCGGCACATCCCTTCCCGCAGGTGGCCAACAAGTCGCTGCATTTCATCGCGCGGCTGTCGGGCAAGGATGCCTTCGGGCGCGACAACCGGATCGCCATTGTCAAGGTGCCGCGGGTGCTGCCGCGCGTGATCAAGCTGCCCGATTCGGTCAGCGGCGGTCAGCAGATCTTCGTGCTGCTGACCAGCGTGATCCGCGCCCATCTGGAAGAGCTGTTCACGGGTCGTAAGGTGGAGGCCTTCTCGCAGTTCCGCGTCACACGCGACTCGGACCTGACGGTGGACGAGGAAGAGGTGGGCAATCTGCGCCACGCGCTGCGCACCGGGCTGACGACGCGCCACTTCGGCCGTGCGGTGCGGCTAGAGGTGGTCAACACCTGCCCCCAGGAGTTGTCGGATTTTCTGCTGGAGCAGTTCGATCTGCCGGAGGCGGCGCTGTATCGCGTCAACGGTCCGGTCAATCTGGTGCGGCTGAACGAGCTCATCGACCTGACGGATGCGTCGGAGTTGCGCTTTGCGCCGCATGAGCCGGCCTGGCCACAGCGGCGCCTGCCGCGCGGCAAGTCGATGTTCGAAAACATCGCGAAGAGCGATGTGCTGCTGCACCACCCCTTCGAGAGCTTCGAGCCAGTGGTCGAGCTGCTGCGGCAGGCAGTGCATGACCCCGATGTGCTGGCGATCAAGCAGACGGTCTACCGCACCGGCAGCAAGTCCGAGCTGATGGACCTGCTGATCGAGGCCGCGCGGCGCGGCAAGGAAGTGATGGTGGTGGTCGAGCTGAAGGCGCGCTTCGACGAAGAGGCGAATATCAACTGGGCCGAGCGCCTGGAGGCGGTTGGCGCACAGGTGGTCTACGGCATCGTCGGCCTGAAGACTCACGCCAAGCTGCTGCTGGTGACGCGCCGTGAGAACGGGCGCCTGAAGCGCTACGCCCATCTGTCGACCGGCAACTACAACCCAAAGACGGCGCGCCTGTACACCGACCTGGGCTGCCTGACGGCCGACCCGGACATGACCTCGGATGTGGACACGGTGTTCCGCCAGCTGGCCTCGCTGTCGCGCTTCAAGCCGCCGAAGCGCCTGCTGCTGGCGCCCTTCAATATGCACCAGCGCATGATGGAAATGCTGGGTCAGGTGGCTGCGGCTGCGCGGGCCGGCTACGCGGCCCGCGTCGTGCTGAAGATCAATGCGCTGACCGATACCGAGATGATCCGCGGGCTCGTTGAAGCCGGCCAGGCTGGCGCCAAGATCGACCTGATCGTGCGCGGCGCCTGCATGCTGCCACCGGGGCTGCCGGGGCAGACCGACAACATCCTGGTGCGCTCGGTGGTGGGGCGTTTCCTGGAGCATTCGCGCGTCAGCTATTTCCGCTGGGGCGATGGCGACGACCAGGAAGCGCTGTACCTGTCCAGCGCCGACTGGATGAGCCGCAATATGTTCCGTCGCATCGAGGTGGCCTGGCCGGTGCTGGATCCCAAGCTGCGCCAACGCGTGATCGACGAGGCGCTGCAGCCCTATCTGCATGACAGCCGCGACGCCTGGCAGCTGGGGCCGGACGGGCAGTCGCGCCGCATCAGCAGCAGCGGTGTCAGCGCCCAGCAGGCCTTGATGCGCCGCTACGGCAGCGATTGAGGCTGGGCCCGCCGCAAGCAGGCGTGCTCAGCCGACCAGCAGACGCAGACTGAGGGCACTGGTCTTCGACCAGGCATCGACCTCTTCCTGCAGCAGGTAGACGGCGCGGGGCAGGCGCTTGGCCCAGCTGCGGGCGACATGGATGCAGACGCCCTGGCGATCACGTGTCAGCTTGAGCGCCTGCGCGCTGAAGTCGGCGCGTGCGTGGCAGGCCAGCACGGCCAGACGCAGACTCAGCAGCTGCGTCATGAAGCTGGCATCGCCGAACTGGTGCTCCAGCTTGCGCAAGCCGCCACGCTGGCCCAGTGCCAGATCGCCAAGGCGGCGCAGCTGGCTTTGCGAGAAGCCGGGCGCGTCGACATGGGCCAATAGATAGGCGCTGTGGCGGTGGTGGTCGTGATGCGAGACCATCATGCCGATCTCATGAAGGCCGCGGCCCAGCCCAGTTCGCGCTGCAGCTCGCGCGCGGCCTGCGGCATCAGCTGCTTGTAGAGCGACAGCGAGAGGCGGCGCACGCGCTCGGCCTGCATGCGGTCGACGGCATAGCGCTGCTGCAGCGCCGCCACCGAGTGGTCGCGCATATCGCCGCGGCCCGCGTTGCGCTCGGCCTCCAGCCGCTCGGCCAGATCGAAGATCACGCCCTGGCGCAGCGCGCCCTTGGCGGGGTAGAGCACGGCGATGTCGAAATGCGTCAGCAGCGTGTAGAGGATGCACAGGCCGCCAGCCACCACCGCGCGGCGATCGTCCTTGAGACCTGGCAGCTTGAGCTTGTCCATCGAGCCGGCCGCGAGGCACTGCTGGATGCACCAGCGCAGCGCGGCGGGCGTGATGCTGCCATCGGTGATGCCGTTGGCTGCCAGCAGCTGCGAGACCGCGCCGACCGTGCCGGAGGAGCCCAGCGCCTCGCGCCAGCGCGAGCGGTCGAACAGTGACAGCGCTTCCTCCAACTCAGCGCCGGCTGCCACCTGGGCGGCGCGGAAGGACTCGGGCGTGAAGCGCCCATCGGGGAAGAAGCGCAGCGACAGGCTGACGCTGCCGACCTGGAAGGACTCGGCCAGCTGCGGCTGGCGCCCCTGGCCCAGGATCATCTCGGTGGAGCGGCCGCCGATGTCGATCACCAGGCGCGGCTGCTCGGAGGCCTGCAGTCGGGCCACGCCGGCATAGATCAGGCGAGCCTCTTCGCGGCCGGAGATCACTTCAATCGGGAACCCGAGCGTCTTCTCCGCGCGGCGCAGGAAGGCATCGCGGTTGCGCGCCTCGCGCAGCGTCTGCGTGGCCACGGCCCGCACCCGCTCGGGCGGCACGCCCTTGAGGTGGCCGGCAAAGCGCGCCAGGCAGGCCAGGCCGCGCTGGCTGGCCTCTTCCGTCAGTAGACCCTGCTCATCAAGACCCGCCCCCAACCGCACGGTTTCCTTCAGGTACTCCAGCCGCTTGTACTGGCCCCGATGCAGCTGGGCGAGTTCGAGGCGAAAGCTGTTGGAGCCGATATCGATGGCAGCCAGCGGCGCCGCGGAGGAGACGGTGGAAAGCATGGGGGCATTGTCGGTGCAAAAGCGCCTGCTCCAGCAGGGCTTGGCGCAGCTGCCTAGAATCTGCGCCCCGGGCAGTCTGCCGGTTTCATCCATGACTACTGCAAGGAGCGCGAGATGATCAAGGAAGAGTTGGACAGCCTGGCCCCCGGCCGAGACTTCAGTCGCCGCACATTTGTCCAGGCGGCGGTCGGCAGCGGCTTCGCAGCCGCGGTGCTGCCGGTGGCCGCCAGCACCATCAAGACCGACGCGCAGGGCCTGGAGGCTGGCGAGGTGATGATCCCCGTTGGCGACTTCAAGATGCCGGCCTACCGCGCCATGCCTGCGGGTGGCAAGAGCCTGCCGGTGGTGCTGGTGATCAGCGAAATCTTCGGCGTGCATGAGCACATTGCCGATGTGGCGCGGCGCTTTGCCAAGCTGGGCTATATGGCCATCGCGCCCGAGATGTTTGTGCGCCAGGGCGATGCCGGTTCCTATGGTGAGATCGCCAAGCTGATTGCCGAAGTCATCTCCAAAGTGCCCGACGAGCAGGTGATGGCGGATCTGGACGCCACTGTGGCCTGGGCCAAGACGCAGGGCGCCGATGTCGCCCGGCTGGGCATCACCGGCTTCTGCTGGGGCGGCCGCATCACCTGGCTGTATGCCGCGCACAACCCGTCGGTGAAGGCCGGCGTGGCCTGGTATGGGCGGCTGGTCGGCAACAGCACGCCGCCGACGCCGCGCCATCCGGTGGATGTGACGGGCCGCATCGGCGGTCAGGTGCTCGGCCTGTATGGCGGACAGGACCCGGGCATCCCGCTTGACACGGTTGATAAGATGAAATCTGCCCTGAGCCAAGGCTCCGCGGCTGCCAAGCGTAGTGAGTTCCATATCTATGCCGATGCGCCGCATGCCTTCCATGCCGACTACCGCCCCAGCTATCGCAAGGATGCGGCCGAAGACGGCTGGAAGCGTTGCACAGCCTGGTTCAAGGCGAATGGCCTGGCCTGACGGCGAGTCGGGGCCAGGCTGCTAAAGCCACAGGGCTGATGAGCAGACCGCGCCACCTGGGCGCGGTTTGTCTTTGCGGCCGAACAGGATGTCCATGACTCTTTTGTATATCGTGCTGACGACCTTCGCGGGCGGCCTGCTGTCCGTGCTGATCGCGGCCAGTTTGACCGTCGGCCTGCTGGGTCGCCTCGTCAAGCATCTGGTGAGCCTGTCGACCGGTGTGCTGCTCGGCACCGCGCTGCTGCATGTGCTGCCGGAAGCCTTCGAGGGCCAGGCCAGTTCGCATGAGCTGTTCCTGACCTTGCTGGGCGGCCTGCTGTTCTTCTTCCTGCTGGAGAAGGCCGAGCTGTACCGCCACACCCACCACCATGAGGGTGACGGGCACCACCACCATCACCATTTCGACACGCAGCAGGCCGGCCGTGGCGGCATGGCCGTGCTGGTGGGTGACAGCATCCACAACTTCTGCGACGGCGTGATCATCGCGGCGGCCTTCCTGGCGGACACGCATCTGGGTTTCGTCACCGCGATGGCCATCGTCGCCCATGAGATCCCGCAGGAGGTGGGCGACTACATCGTGCTGCTGAACGCCGGCTTCAGCCGCGCGCGGGCCTTGCTCTACAACGCGATCTCCGGCCTGGCGGCGGTGCTGGGCGGGGTGCTGGGCTACTTCGTCGTCGGCCCCTGGGAGTCGTTGTTCCCCTACCTGCTGGTGGTGGCGTCCAGCAGCTTTGTCTATGTGGCGGTGGCGGACCTGATCCCGCAGCTGCAGCGGCGTCTGCCCTGGCGCGACACGATTGCGCAGCTGGCCTGGCTGGGTGCCGGCCTCGGCCTCGTCTCCCTCCTGGTGACCAGCAGTCACTGAGCCCGGACACAGGACAGGCCCTGCGGCCTGTCCTGTGCCTGGCGAAGGCCTGACCGCCTGAAACGAAAAGGGCCAGGTCTTGCCTGGCCCTTCTTCATGGCTGAAAGCGAACGCGGCGCTGTCAGCGCACCACCAGCACCGGAATCGTGCTGTGCGTCAGCAGCTTCTGGGTTTCGCTGCCCAGCAGCAGGGCCTGGACGCCGCGGCGGCCGTGCGAGGCCATCACCACCAGATCGGCTTGCTTGTCCTTGACGTGGTCGATGATGGCTTCCCACGCGTGCAGGGCTTCGACGGTATGGCCTTCGCAAGGCACGCCAGCGGCTTGCGCGGCGGCCAGCACGGTCTTGATGCGACCGCCGGCAATGCGCTCCTGCGCGTCGAAGAACTCCTGCGGCGGCGTCGGCTGCATTTCCGACACGGCGCTGTAGGGGAAGGGTTCCTTGACGCTTATGGCGAACAGCTGGGCGCCATGGGCCTTGGCCATCTCGATGGCCGTGGTCACGGCCTTGTTGGTGATCTCTGATCCGTCGGTCGGGATCACGATGCGCTTGAACATATGTGCTCTCCTCAGTTGCTGCCCGTGCGTCGGGCTGTGCCACGGATCTTGCCGGGCTGCAGGAATTGCGTCTTGCGCAATATCAAGTCAGCCCGTGGCGATTGGGCGCGCCGGGTCGCTGGACCACTCGCTCCAGGAGCCGGGGTAGAGCACGCCGAGGCCCAGGCCGGCATGTGCCATCGCCAGCAGGTTGTGGCAGGCGGTGACGCCGGAGCCGCATTGATGCACCACGTCGACGGCGGCGTAAGGGGCGATCAAAGGCTCGAACTCGGCGCGCAGCTGTGCCGCGGGCTTGAAGCAGCCTTGAGGATTCAGGTTGCCGGCGAAGGCGCGGTTGCTGGCGCCGGGGATGTGGCCGGCCTTGCTGTCCAAGGGCTCCACCTCGCCGCGAAAACGCTCGCCGGCGCGCGCGTCGATCAGGCGCAGGCGACCGAGTCGGCCTTGCAGCGCATCGGCCGTGATCGCGTCCACCAGCGGCGTGCCAGGCGTGAATGCGCCGGGCGAGGGCGGTGTGGGCAGTTCGCTGCTGAGGGCGCCGCCGGCGTCCCGCCAGGCTTGCAGGCCGCCATCCAGCACGGCCACCGCGGCATGGCCCAGCCAAAGCAGCATCCACCAGGCGCGGGCGGCATACATGCCGCCCTGGGCGTCGTAGCAGACCACCTGCGTGTCAGCGCTCAGACCGAGGGAGGCCATGCGCGCGGCGAATGCTTCGCGGCCGGGCAGCGGGTGGCGGCCGTTGCGGCCGGTCTTCGGTGCGCTGAGGTCGCGGTCCAGATGCAGGTAATGCGCGCCGGGCAGATGGCTGTTTGCATAGGCCTGCGTGCCGGCTTCGGTGTTGGCCAGCTCGAAGCTGAGATCCAGCAACAACAGGGGGTGGCGGGCTTCGATCAGCGCCTGCAGTTGTTGTGCGCTGATCAGGGTCTGGTAGGCGGCTTGTGGGTTCATGAGTCGGTCACCGAGTGTTGGCTGTCCTTGGGGGTGGCGCGGCTGCGCAGCAAGGTGGCGCCGAGGCCGGCGCCCACGATCAGCATGATGCCCGCCAGCGCCGAGAGCGAAAGCCGGTCCTGGAACAGCAGCACGCCGTAGATCACTGCGAACACGATGCCCAGGTATTGCAGGCTGGCATTGACCAGCGGCGTGCCGCGGCCATAGGCGCGGGTCATCATCAACTGCGCCAGCGTGGCCAGCACGCCGACCGCCAGCAGCAGGGCGGCGCCTTGCAGGCTGTCATGGGCATGCCATTGGCCCAGGCCGGTGTTCATCAGCGCGCCGGCAATCGCGCCGCCCAGCGAGAAGTAGAAGACGATGCGGTACTCGGGCTCGCCGGCGCGGCCCAGCGTCGTCACCTGCAGATAGGCCATGGCTGACAGCATGCCGGACAGCAGGCCGGCCAGGCCGTGCCAGAGCTGCTGCTGCTCCATGGTCGGGCGCAGCACCAGCGCGACGCCAGCAAAACCCAGCAGCACCGCGGCCACCAGCCGCGGATCGACCCGCCGGCTGCCCAGCATCACGGCGCCGCCGATCAGGAATAGCGCCATCCACACCGAGGACATGTAGTTCAGCGTCATTGCGGTGGCCAGCGGCAGGTGCGCAATCGAATAGAACCACAGCGACAGCGCGCTGACGCCGCTGAGGCTGCGCCAGAAGTGCATGGCCGGCACGCGGGTTGTGAGGGTCAGGCCTTGCCAGCGCGCCAGCAGGACCATCATCAGCACGCCGATCAGGCCGCGGTACATCACGATCTCACCGGTGTCGTAGAACTCCGAGGCCAGCTTGATGCACACGCCCATGGTGGCGAACAGAAAGCTGGCGGCGATCATCAGGACGGGGGCGGACATGGGCCGCATTGTGCCGGCCAAGACAAACAGCCCGCCGCAGCAGCAGCTGGTCGGGGCGTTTGGCGGCTGCGCCGTGCCTGTCAGTCCTTGAGGCTCATCTTGCGGCGATACCACTCGTGGAAGTGCTGCATGCCGTCCTCCATCGGGCTTTGATAGGGCCCGACCTCGTTGTCGCCGCGCTGCATCAGCGCCTTGCGGCCGGCATCCATGCGCTCGGCGATCTCGTCGTCCTCGATGCAGGTTTCCATATAGGCAGCCTGCTGGGCTTCGACGAAGTCGCGCTCGAAGGCGGCGATCTCTTCCGGGTAGTAGAACTCCACCATGTTCAGCGTCTTGTCCGGGCTGATCGGGTGCAGCGTGGAGACGGTGAGCACATGCGGATACCACTCCACCATGATGTGCGGGTAGTAGGTCAGCCAGATCGCGCCGCGCTCGGGCAGCTTGCCGTCGCGGTACTTCAGCAGGGCGTCATGCCAGCGCTGGTAGGTGGGAGAGCCGGGACGGCCGAAGCCTGAGGAGACGCCGACGGTCTGCACCGAGTAGTTCTCCTCGAACTCCCACTTCAAGTCATCGCAGGTGACGAACTGGCCCAGCCCCGGATGGAATGGGCCGACGTGGTAGTCCTCCAGATAGACCTCGATGAAGGTCTTCCAGTTGTAGTTGCACTCGTGCAGCTCGACCTTGTCCAGCACATAGCCGGAGAAATCCAGCTCGGCTGCCGGTCCCAGCTTGGCCAGGCTGCCGGCCACGTCGTGGCCGTTGTCCTCGAACAGCAGGCCGTTCCACTCACGCAGCTTGTAGTTGTTGAGGTTCAGGCAGGGGTCTTCGGCAAAGTGCGGCGCGCCGATCAGCTTGCCTTCCAGGCCATAGGTCCAGCGGTGCAACGGGCAGACGATGCTGTTCTTGGTATTGCCACGTCCACGCAGCATCAAGGCCTGACGATGGCGGCAGACATTGGAGATCAGCTGGATGCCGGCAGGCGTGCGCACCAGCGCGCGGCCTTCGCCTTCCTGGGGCAGGGCGTAGAAGTCGCCGACCTCGGGCACCGCCAGTGCGTGTCCGAGGTAGCGCGGACCAGGTCGGAAGATTTGCTCGAGTTCCTTGCGGAACAGGGCCTCATCGAAATAGGACGTAACAGGCAGCTGGGTCGCGCTGCGCTCAAGAGCCGAAAGAGTGATGCTCAGGTCGGACATGATCCAAGAGGGTCTCCAAGAAACCAATGTCAACCCCCCGGCGGCCGTTGTCGCTGGCTGGAGGCTGCAGCGCGGAGCCGGGTTTGTGTCAAAAAGCCCGGCTCGGAACGATGTCCGGAGCCGGGCTCCCAGGGTGCTGCGCCAAGCCTTGCGGTCTTGTGCAGCGAGGGCGGCATTCTAACCGCGGGAGTGCCGCCACACTTGAG